>JBIIYN010000286.1:0-5046 GCA_044346795.1 Pirellulales bacterium | reverse complement strand
CCACGTCCGGCGATGGGGCGTGGGCAGCCCCTCCTGCGAAACCCAAGAGTTTCCAGTAGCCTGCCTGATGAGCATCGAACGCCACGCACGCCGGTGCGGCCCCGATGCAGATGGTATCTTGTGCCGCGGGCCGGCTGCGCGGGCAGGGCCCTCGTCACGCTTCCATACCTAGCGTCAGGGGCATCTCCATGAAGTATCGTTCGCTGCTCGCCGTGGTCTGCATCACCTGGTCCTCCTTCGCCGCCGCGTCGGCGGCCGAGCGGCTGAAGGCCCTCATCGTCGACGGCCAGAACAACCACGCCAACTGGCCGCAGACGACGCAGATGATGAAGCGCTACCTGGAAGACTCCGGGCTCTTCACGGTCGACGTCGTCACCCACGCGCCCAAGGGCGAGGATCCGGCCTTCAAGCCGGCGTTCGACGAGTATGCCGTCGTGGTGAGCAACTTCGGCCACGGCGCGAGCCCCTGGATCGCCGAAACGCAGACCGCCTTCGAGGACTACGTCCGTGGCGGCGGTGGTTTCGTCGCCGTGCATGCGGCCGACAACTCGTTTCCCGAATGGGCCGCCTACAACCGGATGATCGGCCTGGGCGGCTGGGGCGGCCGCAACGAGAAGAGCGGGCCGTTCGTCTACTACACCGACGACGGCAAGCTCGTCCGCGACACCGCCGCCGGTCCGGGCGGCAGCCATGGCCCGCAGTCGGAATTCGCCATCATCGTCCGCGATCCGGCGCATCCCGTCACGAAGGGCATGCCGGCCACCTGGATGCACACCCGCGACGAACTCTACGACAGCCTCCGCGGCCCGGCCGAGAACATGCAGGTGCTCGCCACGGCCTATTCGGCGAAAACGAAGCGGCACGAGCCGATGATCATGACGATCCAGTATGGCAAGGGCCGCGTCTTCCACACGCCGATGGGGCATGGCAACGACTCGCAGGAATGCGTGGGCTTCATCACGACGCTCGCCCGCGGCGCCGAGTGGGCGGCGACGGGCGGCGTGAGCCTGCCGGTTCCCGCCGACTTTCCCGCGGCCGCCGCCTCGAGCAGCCGTCCGTTCGCGAAGTGAGCCGGTCGCAGCCCCCGCGCCTCGACGGCGACCTCGTGCTCGGCGTCGATTTCACGTCGGCCCCGTCGGCCAAGAAGCCGATCACGGTGGCCGTGGGCCGCTGGCTGTCCGCGGCCCCGCTGCCCGTCTATCGGCTCGAGGAGATCCGCGGCCTCGCGAGCCTGGAGGCCTACGAGTCGTTCCTCGCGGAGCGTGGGCCGTGGCTCGGCGGCTTCGACCTGCCGTTCGGCCAGCCGCGGTCGCTCATCGCGCACGAGGGCTGGCCCGACGACTGGCCCGCGTTCGTGCGGTTCTATTGCGCGCAGCCGCGGGACGCGCTTCGCGACACGTTCCGTCGCTGGTGCGACGGCCGGCCGAGCGGCGACAAGTTCGCCTGGCGGCGGGCCGACAGGCCGGCGGGATCGAGCCCTGCCATGCGCTGGACCAACCCGCCGGTCGCCTGGATGATGCACGCCGGCATCGGCAGGATGCTCGCCGCAGGGCTCGCGTTTCCCGCGCACCGGCATCGCTCCGGCGCGGCCAACCGCATCGCCGGCGAAGCCCGCATCGCCAGCGAAGACCGGATCGCCTTGGAGGCCTATCCCGGATTCACGGCCAGAAAGGTCTGCCGCACGTCGTACAAGAGCGATGCCGCGGCGAGCCAGACGCCCGGGCGGGCCGCCAACCGCCGCGCGATCCTGCGGGCGCTGGTGGCCGCCGAGGCGGGGCTGGCCGTGCGGCTCGAGATCGCGCCGGCCTGGCGCCGACGCGTGCTGGCCGATGGCAGTGGCGACCTGCTCGACGCCGTGATCTGCGGCCTGCAGGCCATGCACGCCGCGACGCTGCCCGCCTACGGCCTGCCGCTCGATCTCGACCCGCTCGAAGGCTGGATCGCCGGCGTGCCGCCCCCGGCATCGATGGCAGCATCGTGCCGAGCGGGCACGGCGACCGGTCCGTGATCTGTCTCAGGAACTTGTTCGGACGGCGACGAGCACGCTGCGGCCGAGCGACGTGGGTGCGCGGGACACGATCCCGAGGCCGAGTTCGGCCAGCCAGCCGCCGATTTCGGCCGCCGAATAGAGGCGGCCCTGCGTGATCGTCGAGAGGAGCACCGAATACTCGGCGGCCCACAGTGGCCCCGCCTTGTCGTCGTCGAGGAGCATGTCGTGAATGAGGAGCCGTCCGCCTGTGGGCAACGCCGCGGCACTCTTCGCAAGGAGCGTGCGACACTCGGGCTCGTCCCAGTCGTGGAGCACGTTGGAGAACAGGTGGCAGTCGTGGCCGAGCGGCCACGGGTCTGTGAACATGTCGGCGGAGCCGACGTTGATCCGCGGTTCGAGGCCGGCTGCGGCGATCGTCCGCCGGGCGATCGCATCAACGGGCGGAGCCTCGAGCACCGTGGCGGACAGGCCCGGAAACCTCTCGGCAAGCGCGAGCGAGTAGACGCCCGATCCACCGCCGACGTCGAGCAGTCGCAGCGTCGAAGAGCACTCGACGGCGGCCGCCAGGGCCGGCGCGAGCACCCGTCCACGACAGTCCATCGCCGCCGTGAATGCCTCGGCAAAGGCCGTGTCGTGCATCGACTCATGCCAGTCGCCGGCCGCGTCCTCGCCCGGCCAGTGTGCCGGCCGGCCCGTCCGCAGGACCTTCGAGAAGTCGGCCACGCCGGGCTTGTCGGCCATGGCCGCGTAGTAGGCCCGGGCGTCGAAGGGTGATCCCGCCACCAGAAACTCGGCGGCGGTGGGCGTGGGGCGGAGCAGGCCGGCGGCGTCACGGGCGAGCAGGCCCTGGGCGACCAGCAGCGTGCAGAGCACGTCGGCCGGCCGCGGGTGCAGCCCGAGCCGCGCACAAAGTCCCGCCACGTCGGAGGGCTCGCGGCCCAGCGAGGTGAAGAGATCCAGGTGCACGATCGCCACGGCGAGGGCATCGGCGGCCGCGATCGCGTCGCGGGTGCGGTAGATGAACGACGGGTCGGTGGAGGGAAAGCGCATCGCACGCTCCGGGGTGAGAAGCATCGGACGACCAAGGACGAGCCATGCATGACCCGCTCGCGGGCGGGATCGCCGCAGGACCGCCCCCGGTTTGACGCGGCGTCCGAGTCGGCTAGATTCTGGCGACTCGAGCAGGACGCCGCCATGCCCACCAAGGTCACGGACGACCATTCGCCGAAACAGCCGCAGCCACCCGTTGGCAACGGGTCCGATGCCGTGCCGCGGCGTGGTCGACGGGCGGTTGCACCCCGGTCGATCGATCTGTTCGAGGACGAGCACCCCGGCGTGAGCCGGCTCTACACCGTGGCGATGATGGCCGACGTGCTGCGCGTGCCGCGGTCGGCCGTGCGGCACTGGCTGCGAGGCGGGCTGCTCGATCCGGCGCGGCGTGCCGGATCGATCGAGTGGTTCGAGTTTCCGCAGCTCGTCGTGGGGCGGCAGCTCGTGCGGCTCCTGAACGCCGGCTTCAGCCTTCGCGACATCGACACGAAGCTCGCGGAGCTTGCGCCCGGCGGCGGCCCGGCGGCCGCCCGCATGGCGGAGCGGATCGTGGCCGACGGCCGCCGCTTGAGCATCCTCCAGGACGATCGCCTCGTGGGGCCGGGCGGTCAGCTCCAGTTGGGCTTCTACACCAGCGGGCTGACGGAAACCATCCCGCCGCCTGATGCCGGGCCGACCGCGGCGCAGACGATCCTCGCCCTCCCGGCCGTCGCCGCCGGCAGTGGAGCCGCCCCGGCCGACGGCGAGGCCCCCGAACTGGCCACGGTGGCCGAACTGCTCGACCTCGCCGCCGACCTCGAGGCCGCAGGCGCGCTCACGGAGGCCGCCGAGGCGCTGCGGGCCGTGCTGCAGGCGCAGGGGCCGACGGCGCAGGTGGTGTTCATGCTCGCCGAACTGCTCTATCGCATGGGCGACCTGACCGCCGCCCGGGAGCGGTACTACGCCGCCGTGGAACTCGACGCCGAGCATCTCGAGGCGCGATCGAGCCTCGGCTGCGTCTTGGCGGAGCTCGGTGAGCACGAGCTCGCTCTGGCCGCACTCGACGGCGTGCTCAGGCAGCAGCCGGACTACGCCGACGCCCACTGGCACGTGGCCGGCGTGCTCCACGACATGGGCCGCCCGGCGGAATCCCGCCGTCACCTGCAGACCTTCCTCGCGCTCGCGCCGGAAAGCCCGTGGGCGACGATGGCGCGGGAGAAGCTGGCCGCCGCGGACCGGGTGTAGGTCGGGAGGCGCCCGATCAGGAGGCGCGCCATCAGGACGCGCCCGATCAGTAAGCGCGCGATCAGTAAGCGCCCCAGGGGCCGCGGATCGGATGCACGCCGAACTGCACCGTGTCGCTGGGCTGATTGGGCGTCGGCATGAACCGCGACCCGCCCGGCACCGCCCCCGGCCCCGGATACGGACGACGGAACTGGTGGTAGATCGGCGCCACCCGCGAACTCGGCACGCCCCAGCCGTATTCGGTCGTGAACTCGGCCGTCGGCGGCACGACGAGCGCCATGGGCCGGCCCACCCACGGGTCGTACCACGCGCTGTGCCAGCTCTTTCCCTGGCTCCTGAGGAAATACCGCTTCTCGACGGCGTCCTCGCCGCCGGCCAACGCCGCCTGCGCGGCGGCGGCCACACAGGCCCCGACGACCATGGCCACGATCAGGCGATCCAGGATCCGTTTCATAAATGCAACGCTTTCAGTTCAACGCTTGCCCGTGTGTTTCGCCGGCTCACCACCAATACGCATGCACGTCGGTCCGCATGCCCATCGCGCCGGCAGGGCGGACGTAGTGCCGACGGTGCTTGTAGAGAAACTCGTGGGGCATGAACGGCGGATACGTGTACCACGTATGCCCGACCCGCGGCGGCACCGGACGGGGCGCCACGTAGAGCTGCGCCCCGACGCCCGGATAGGCGCCCGCCGGCACCGGCGGCACGTAGAAGTTGTAGAAGAGGTCGGGCGTGGGGGCCTCGACGCCGCCATTGATCGGCGCGGCTGAAGCCTGGCTCGC
>JBIIYN010000053.1:0-16259 GCA_044346795.1 Pirellulales bacterium | reverse complement strand
CTCCGTGCGGCTGCGGCAGGTCGGCGCGCTGCTTGCACGGATGGATCTATGCGTCGGCGTGGATAGCGGGCTGCCGCACCTCGCCGCATCGCACGGCGTGCCGGTGGTGGCGCTCTTCGGGCCCACCGATCCTGCGCAGTGGCATCCCTGGAAGACGGTCTGTGCGGCCGTCCAAGCACCGCGGGGCGGCCGCTCGATGGCCGACATCAACGTCGAGCAGGTGATCGCCGCCGCGTCGCGTCTGCTCGCCGCGCCGGAACGGCAGGCGGTGCCACCGTCGTTCGACGCAGCGCTCTTCTGCCCACCCTCTCCTCCGAGGGAGCGGCATGCAAGCACGGTCTGACCTCCCGCCAAAAAGGGCCAAAAAGGGGACATTCTGCTTTTTCCCTTCGCGGTTAGCGGGCGACAAAAAGGGGACATTCTGCTTTTTCCCTTCGCGGTTAGCGCTCGCCGCAATCAGTGGTTGAAAAGCAGAATGTCCCCTTTTTGGTCCCCTTTTTGGTTCCATCACCCGCTTGTCGCCGCGGTGCCGGCGAGGTAGCCGCTCGACCAGGCCCACTGGAAGTTGAAGCCGCCGATCCGGCCGTCGACGTCGAGCAGCTCCCCCGCGAAATGCAGGCCCGGGCAGATCCGGCTCTCCATCGTGTCGAGGCGGACCTCCGCCAGTGGCACACCGCCGGCCGTGGCCTCCGCGAGCGTGAAGCCGCGGTCTCCCGTGACCTCGAGAGGCGTGCCTGCGAGCAGGCCCACGAGCCGCTTCCGTGGCTCGCGGGGCAGGTCGCCCGTGGGTGGAGCACCGGCCAGTTCGCAGAGCCGCCGCGCGAGCCGGTCGGGCAGGTGCTCCCGCAGGATCGCCAGCGTGCCGCGGCCTCGGGCGGCGAGCAGCAGGGCAT
The DNA here is from genome assembly GCA_044346795.1 of Pirellulales bacterium. Lineage (GTDB taxonomy): Bacteria > Planctomycetota > Planctomycetia > Pirellulales > UBA1268 > CAMCQY01. The sequence continues at coordinate 15,366 of JBIIYN010000053.1, read as the reverse complement.
CGGCTTCGGCGGCTGATCGGCCGGGCAGCCAGTTGATCGAGAGCTGCACGGCCGGCCCGCCGGCGCCGGCGGCCTCGTGCCTCGCCACGAGCCAGTGGCGGCTGATGTCGAGCACGGCGGGGCCGGAGAGGCCGAAGTGGGTGCAGAGCGTGCTGCCCGTGCACGTCTTGATCCGCTTCCCGGTCGCGGAGGCGAGCACCAGTTCCGCCGGCAGCGTGAGGCCGGAGAGTTCCGTGATCCAGTGTTCCGGCGGCAGCACGAGCGGCACGAGTGCCGGCACGATCGGCGCCGTGAGCGAGTGCCCGAGAGCCGCCGCGAGCCTGTGGCCGCCGCCGTCGGAGCCCGACTTGGGCAGCGACCGGCCCCCGGTGCAGAGGATCACGCGGCTTGCCCGGAGCGGCCCGGCGGACGTGTCCACGAGGAAGCCGTCGGCATCGCGGGCGATCGAATCCACGCGGGCCGGGTGCACGAGCGTCGCCCCGGCGCCGGTCGCCTCGCGGACGAGCGCGTCGAGCACGGTGCGGGCCCGGTCGGTGACGGGGAAGAGTTTGCCCGTGTCTTCGCGCTTGAGCTCCACGCCGGCCGCGCGAAAGAAGGCCGCGGTATCGTCCGCCGTGAACCGCGCGAGCACCTTGCGGATCGCCGGTGGCGTGCTGCCGGCGAAGTCGGTCTCGGTCACCCGCCAGTGGGTCACGTTGCAGCGTCCGCCGCCGGCCACGAGGATCTTGGCACCCAGCTTGCGGGCGCCGTCGAGGGCGACGATGGAGAGGCTCCGGCCGCGGTTCCGGGCCGTGCGTCCGGCCCAGGCGGCGGCGAAGAGACCGGCGGCCCCGCAGCCCACGATCGCGAGGTCGGCCGGCGCGGAGGGGAGAGGGAATGCGGGCGGGATGGGGGGTTCGGATGGCATGCGTGGCGGGTTCGATCCCGTGGCTGGACCTGGCGGCCCGACGCAACCACAATAATCGTTCTTCCCCGGGGACTCTTCCATGTTCGCGTTTCGAAAGCCGTTTTTCGTCGTGGCCGTCGTTCTCGCCACCCTGTCGGCCGTGCCGGCCGCCGCCGCGGATTGGCCGCAGTGGGGCGGCGGGCCCTACCGCAACCTGGTCTCGCGCGAGCCGAATCTGCCGGCGGCATTTCATCCGGGCCGCAAGCGGCGCGACCGGCTCGGGTTCGATCCCGCCACGACGAAGAACGTCCGCTGGATGGTCCGCCTGGGCAGCGAAAACTACTCCTGCCCCGTGGTGGCCGACGGCCGCGTCTACATCGGCACCAACGACGAAGACCTCGACGACCCGCGGTTCACGCCGACCCGCGGCGGCGTGCTCCTCTGCCTCGACGAACAGACCGGCGGCCTGATCTGGCGGCTCGTGGTGCCACGGCTCGAGATCGACCGCTCGAAGGTGAGCGAGGACTTCGACGACATGAACCTCGGCATCTGCTCCACCGCGACCGTCGACGACGACCGCGTCTACCTGGTCACCAACCGCTGCGAGGTGGTCTGCCTCGACGTGGCCGGCATGGCCGACGGCAACGACGGCCCGTTCACCGCGGAGGCGAGCTTCTCGGTGCCCGAGGGGGCGGCCCCGGTGGAGCCGGGCGAACATGACGCCGACATCCTCTGGCGGTTCGACATGATCCGCGACCTGCCGGTGTTTCCGCACGACGCGGCCAACTGCTCGATCCTCGTGGTCGACGACCATCTCTACGTCTGCACGGCCAACGGCGTCTACGACGGCAAGGTGGTGCTGCCCACGGCGGCGTCGCTCATCGTGCTCGACAAGCGGTCGGGCGGGCTCGTCGCCCGCGACGACGGCCGCATCAGCGCAAGCGTGTTCCACGGGCAGTGGTCGTCGCCCACCCTCGCCGAGGTGAAGGGCCGCAGGCAGGTGGTGTTCGGCGGCGGCGACGGCCTCTGCCACGGCTTCGAGCCGCTGCCGTCCCAAGCCCAATCCCAATCTCAAGCCCAGCCCGCGGGCGGTGCGGCCGCGGCCGCGCCGGCGGTGCTGCGGGAGGCCTGGTCGTTCGACTGCAATCCGCCGGGCTACCGCGAGCGGGGCGGCGTGAAGATCGACTACTGGGCGCTCGTGCGGGGCGGCCCGCGGACGCTCGACGCCGACGGCATGCTCGTGAGCCCGAACGAAGTGATCGGGTCGCCGGTGGTCGCGGGCAGCCGGATCTACGTGGGCATCGGCCAGGATCCGGTGCACGGGCCCGGCCGCGGGGCGCTCTCCTGCATCGCGCTGGGCGGCGCGGGCGACATCACGAAGAGCGGCCGGGTCTGGCAATACACCGGCATCGGCCGGGCGCTGTCGACGGTGGCCGTGGCCGACGGGCTCGTCTACGCGGCCGAGTATGCGGGCAAGGTGCACTGCCTCGACGCGGCTACCGGGCGGCTGCACTGGGTGCACGATACGCGGGAGGAGATCTGGTCGAGCACGCTGGTGGCCGACGGGAAGGTCTGGATCGGCACGCGGAAATCGCTCGTGGTGCTGGCGGCGGGGCCGGAGCGGAAGCAGCTGGCGGAGATCAAGCTCGGCACGCCGGTCTGGTCGATCCCGTGCGCGGCCAACAAGACGCTCTTCGTGGCCTCGCAGAAGAACCTCTGGGCGGTCGAAGATCAGGGCGAGATGCCGTAGTCGGCGAGCTACTCGAAGCCGACCCTCTTTTTCACGATGTAGTGGGGCCGGCGCTTCACCTCGTCGTAAATCCGGCCGAGGTATTCCCCGACGATGCCGATGCCGATGAGTTGGATGCCGCCCAGAAAGAGGATGAGCGTGACCAGGGTCGTGAAACCGGTCTGCGCGATCTCGAAGCCGAGCATGCGCTTGACGATGAAAAAAACACCCACCGCGAAGCCCAGTCCCGCGATCAGCGTGCCGGCGTAGGTCAACGCGCGGAGCGGCAGGTAGGAGAAGCTGAAGACGCCGTCGAGCGCGTAGGCCACGAGCCTGCGAAACGTGACACCGGGACTGCCCGCGACGCGCTCCTGCCGGTCGTAGGAGATCTCGGCGCGAGGAAAGCCGACCCAGCTCCTGAGTCCCGGGAAAAACCGGTGTGTCTCGGGAAGCTGGCTGAAGGCCGCCACCGCGTCGCGGCCGAGCAGGCCGAACGTGCCGGTGTTGCGCTCGATGGGAAAGTCGATGAGCAGACCGAACAGGCGATGGAAGAGATCGAAGCCGACGCGGCGCAGCCCCGTCTCCCGGCGGGACCGCCGCACCGCGAGAACGACCTCGGCACCGGCCTGCCAGGCGGCCACGAGTTCCGGGATGACCTCGGGCGGATCCTGCAGGTCGGCGTCCATGGTGACGACGGCATCGGCATCACCGACGTGTGCCAGGCCGGCGGTGAGGGCGGGCTGATGGCCGAAGTTGCGGGACAGGTCGACCAGTCGAAAGCGGGCATCACGGCCGATCTGGTCGGCGATCAGGGCGGCTGTCCGGTCTCGGCTCCCGTCGTTGACGAATATCACCCGCCAGTTCATGTCGGGGGCGGCGGCGAACACCGCCTCGAGCCGTCGAAACAGTTCGGGCAGCACCGGTGCTTCATTGAAGGCCGGAATCACGACGGCGATGGTTGGCTTGGTATGCACGAGGATGCCCCGCGGCCAATCCTGCCCGCGCCTGGCCGCCGCTGTCCAGTCGTGCGGCGGTCGGCCGTCGGGTAAGATCGGTCGGACGCCGACCGGCCGCGGCCACGGCCCCTTTCGGCCCCGGGGTTCCGGCGGTTTCCATCACGGATTGCGTCGCGATGCCGCCACACTCGGAATGGTCGACACGTGCTCGCCGGCTTCCCTCCGAGCCCTGGGCGCTGGCGGCGGCGCTCGGCCTGTGGTGGTGCGTGGCCGTCGGTTCGACGCTCGGCAAATCGGCCACGTCCGACGAATTCTTTCACATCGTGGGCGGGGCGTCGTACTGGCTGTTGAACGACTACCGTTTGCAGCCGGAGAACGGGAACCTGCCGCAGCGGTGGTGCGGCCTGCCGCTCGCGCTTGCCGGCCGGCCGCTGCCGTCTTTCGATCATCCTGGCTGGACCACGAGCGACATGGCGAGGCTGTCACGGGCCTACCTTTTCGAGACCGGCAACCCGGGACGGAGCATGCTGCTTGCGGCGCGGTCGTTCGCGGCGGTCTGGGGCGTGCTCATCGGCCTGCTTGTCTATCGCTGGAGCCGCGCGTTGTTCGGTCCGGAGGGGGCGTGGCTGTCGCTCGCCTTCTGCCTGACCGACGCCACGCTGCTCGCCAATGCCCCGCTGGCGACGTCGGACGCCTGTGCGGCGTTCTTCTTCACCTGGAGCACGCTGGCGATCTGGCGGATGCTCGAGCTTCCGTCGCCCCAGACGGCGGCCGTGGCGGGGGTCGCGGTCGCCGGCTTGTTTCTCGCCAAATTTTCGGCGCCGCTGGAAGTCGTGGTGGGCATCGTCCTGCTTGCCATCCGGTGTCGATACGGTCCTGCATGGCAGGTGTGCTGGCGCGGGCGGCGTCGAGTCTCGGCGGGAACCGGCCTCGCGGCGGTGGCCGCGTGCCTGGTGGTCGTCGGCATCCTGACCTGGTGTGCGGTTTGGGCGGCTTTTGGCTTTCGTTATGCGGCCATGAACCCGCCGACGGCTCCGGCCGGAGCGCTCGCCGGATGGGGCACGCTCGATGCCGCCGCCGCGGCCCTGGGCGGCTCGAAGGGGCGGTTGCTGGCATGGCTCGGCGGACAGCGGTTGTTGCCCGAGGGCTATCTCTATGGCATGGCGCACGTCTTCAATACGATGCTGCGACAGAGCTTCCTGTGCGGAGAGTACTCGGTCGTCGGCTGGCGGTCCTATTTCCCGTTCACGTTCCTCGTGAAGACGCCGCTGCCGGCATTGGTCGGGCTCCTGGCCCTGGCCGTACTGGCCGTCGGCCGGATGCGTGCCGCTCCCACCGAGCCGCGGGAACGGGCGTGGTATCCGCTCGCGCCGCTGGTGGCGTTCCTTGCCATCTACTGGGCCGCGTCGATCGCATCGACGCTCAACATCGGTCATCGGCACCTGCTGCCCGTCTATCCCGCGCTGTTCATCCTGCTGGGGGCGCTGCCGTCGCTCACGCGGGGGCGGGTGGGCCTGCGGTCGCTGCCGTGGGCGCTCGTGGCGTGGGCGGGCTTCACGTGCGCCTGGTCGTTTCCGCACTACCTCGCCTTCTTCAACGGGATCATCGGCAGGGACGAGGCCTGGCATTACCTCGTCGACAGCAATCTCGACTGGGGGCAGGAGCACTACACGCTCGAGGAGTTCGTGGCCGCGGAGCGACGCCGCCGCGGTCCCGAACATCGCATCTACGGCTGCCTCTTCGATTCCACGCCCCAGGGAACCGGCGACACGGCGGTGACGCTGCTGCCCACGGTCTTCAACGACGTGAAACCGCCGCCCCTCGAGCCCGGCACCTATTGCATCAGCGCCACCCATCTGCAGGGGGTCTATCTGCGGCTCTTCGGGCCGTGGACCGTGCGGCGGGAGGAGCGGTATCAGGATCGCGTGCGGGCCCTCGCGCTCTTCACGCCGCTCTCCCCGGAGGAGCGGCAGAAGCAGCATGGCATCGCCCCCGAATTCTTCGCACGGATCGTCGAGGATCTGCACCAACTCGAGTACCACCGGCTGCTTGCCAAGCTCAGGGAGCGATCGCCCGACGTCGTGCTCAACGGCGCGATCCTCGTCTACCGCCTCGACGAGCCGCTGTTCGAAACGCTCTTCCGCGGCGGGCCGCCGGCGCAGGCGGCCAGGTTTCCGGGATCGGAGCGGGACGACTGATTCGGTGCCGGAGCGATGGGCGATCGTGCGGGCGGCCCCGGTTCGTGATACCCCCGGCTCCGCCCCCGGCCCGTGAAGCCGAGACCGTGAAGCCGAGCACCGTGATTCCCGTCTACAACGAGCGGTCGCGGATGGCGATGAGTTCACGCGTCCAGGGATGGTCGTCGCCGAGGGTGCTCCGCACCTGGTCGGCGTATTTCGCGGCCAGCGATTCGGCCTCGGCGGCTTTGCCGTGTCGGTCGAGCATCAGCACCAGGTAGGCGGCGGCACGGACCGGGAAGAGCGTGCCGCCGGCGATGGCGTCGCCCTGTGTCTCCACGGCGTGCCGGAGGTAGCGCTCGGCGGTGGCGGGATCGCCCTGCCGAAGCCGCCGTTCGGCGAGGTGCTCGTAGACGTTCATGTTCTGGTTGAGCGAAAACACCTTGTCGGCGTATCGCATCGCCGGCTCGACCCCGTCGTGCAGATCGCAGGCCATGGCGAGGTTCCAAAAGGCCCTGGTGCCCGCCCTGTCCTTCGCGATCACGTCGAGCCAGACGCCCCCGGGCGTCGCGTAGACGCGGTTGCGGTCTTGCGTCAGCACGACGAGGGCGAGCACCGCGGTCAGCGCGAGACCGGCGGCCACGCGGAACGACACCGTGCGGCCCCTTCCCGGCGGCGTGCACCGGCGGATCAGGGCATGGACGCCGAGCACCACCGCGGCGGCCACCGCCGCCAGTGCGAGATACATCCGATACTCCTCCGCGACCGCCGCCAGCGGCACGAAGCTCGAGGAGGGGGCGAGGGCGAGCAAAAACGCGACCCCCAGCCAGGCCCAAGCCTTCCGCCACAAAAGCCCGCCGAGCGTGACGGCGCCGAGCACGACCATGTAGACCAGCGACGGCAGAATCATGCCCCAGGATTCGAGAATGGGGAAGTTGAAGTCGAAGCAGAGGTTCGTCGGCCAGAAGGCGAGCCGCAGGTAGTGAAGGATCACCCGCGGCTGCGTGAGGAAATAGCGGACCGGGGATTCGCTGAACGCGCCGGTCGCCTCGTAGCGGAGGGATTGGACGGCCATCTGCACGCCGAGCAGGAGCCAGGTCGCACAGAGGGCGGCGTAGAAGCGGCGTCGGCGTCCCGGGGGGGCCGGCTGGTCGCCGCAGAACAGCCAGTCGTAGCTGGCGATCAACAGCGGCAGCACCACGGCCGTCTCCTTGGAGAACATCGCGGCCGCCGACGCCAGCACGCTGCCGGCGAGCCAGCGGGCATTCCACTGCCGGGCGACCGCGCCTGCGAACGCGGCCAACGAGACGAGGCAGAGCATCGCGGTCATCGACTCCATCCGCTGGTAGATGTAGGTGACCGCCTGCGTGTGCAGCGGGTGCACGGCCCAGAGCGCGGCGACGAGCGCCGCCAGGACGTCGGCATGGTCGCCATGGGTCGCACGCAGCCGCGGCGACCGCAGCGTCGTACGGGCCAGAAAGAAGAGGACAAGAGCCGCCCCGACGTGGATCACCAGGTTCGTCAGGTGGTAGCCGAACGCCCGTTTTCCCGAGATGGCGTGGTCGATCGCGAAGGTCAGATAGGGAAGCGGCCTGGACGGCAGTTTATTGCCCTCGAGCATCACCCGCCACGGCGGCCAGGCCGACTCCATCAGCGGGTTCTCGAGGATCTCGCAATAGTCGTCCATGAGAAACTCGCCGTCGAGCGAGTTCAAGAACGCGGCCAGCGTGCAGCCGACCACGAAGAGGGGCGCGAGCCAGCGGATGGATCGGGACGACAAGACGGCCATGCCGGGGTCCTGGGTGCGGCGGGCGGATCGCGCGGGTGAAAACCGGGGAAACGAAGGATCGCTCGGCCCGCCAATCGCTGCCACATCCACTGCATTATGCCCGGTTTTCCCCGCGGCACGATCGCTGGCCGGGGCGGGGAGGGTGTGCTATCCTTCCCGAGTCTGACAAGTGTCCCGCCGATCGACCTCTCGGTCCGCGATCTGAGGCCTCCTTTTGAAGGGCCCTGATCGGCGACGCGGGTGACCCCCCGGAAACAGTTCCATGGGTTGCTCGATCTTTTGCCTGCTTGCCGCCCTGCGCCGGTCGGCCGTGTGCCGGCCCTTCGCGGCATGCCTGTTTGCCTGGCCGATCGTGGCGGCGGCCGAGGCCCCGCTCGACTTCAACCGCGACATCCGGCCGATCCTCTCCGAGAACTGCTTCTATTGCCACGGCCAGGATGGCAACAAGCGGGAGGCCGATCTGCGGCTCGACGACCGGGCGGCCGCGGTCGCAGCCGGGGCGATCGTGCCGGGGGATCCGGGCGCGAGCGTGGCGCTCGAGCGAATCCACTCGACCGACCCCGACGTGATCATGCCGCCGCCGCATTCCAACCGGCGGCTCTCCGCGGAGCAGAAGAGCATCCTCGACAGCTGGATCAAGCAGGGTGCGACGTATGCGCCGCACTGGGCGTTCGTGCCGCCGGTGCGGCCGCAGCCGCCGGACGTGAAACAGGAGGGGTGGCCGCAGGGTTGGGCGCGAAACGACGTCGACCGCTTCGTGCTCGCGAAGCTCGAGGCCGCGGGCCTGCGGCCGTCGCCCGAGGCCGACCGGGCCACGCTCATCCGCCGACTCCACGCCGACTTGGTGGGCCTGCCGCCGACTCCCGAGGAGGTCGACGCCTTCGTCTCCGACCCCGATCCGGCGGCCTACGAAAAGCTGGTCGATCGCCTGCTTTCCAGCCCGCACTACGGCGAGCGGATGGCGCTGGCCTGGCTCGATGCCGCCCGCTACGCCGACTCCAACGGCTTTCAGCAGGATGGCGACACCTGGCAGTGGATCTGGCGGGACTGGGTGGTGAAGGCCCTCAATGCCGATATGCCGTTCGACCGGTTTTCGACCGAGCAGTTGGCGGGGGATCTCCTGCCGGATGCCACCACCGACCAGAAGGTGGCCACCGGGTTCAACCGCAACCATCTCTTGAACGGCGAGGGGGGCGCGATCGCCGAGGAGCAGCGGTTCAACAATCTCTTCGACCGCGTCGACACGACGAGCACCACCTGGCTGGGGCTGACGATGGCCTGCGCCCAGTGCCACGACCACAAGTACGATCCGCTGACGCAGGCCGACTTCTACGCCCTGCTCGACGCGTTCAACCGCGTGTCGGAATCGGGCGCGCCGACGCGGTTTTCGGCCCGCATCCGCGTGGCGCCGCCGGTCGTGGAGCTGCCCACCGAGGAGAACAAGGCCCGGCTCGCGGAACTCGAGGCCGCGATGAAGGCGCTCGAGGGGGAGGCCCGGCCGGTGCTCGACGCGGCCTACGCGGCCTGGAAGGCCGGGCTCTTTTCCGACGGCGAGCCGGCCGACGGCGAGGGCCTCGCCCGTGGGCTCACGCCGCTGCTCCGCAAGCCGGAAAAAGACCGCACCGACGCGGAGAAGGCCTCGATCGAGAAGCAGCTCCGCGGCCACTTCGACTCGCAGGTGAAACCGGGCATCGTCAAGGACCTGCCGCAGGTCGTGAAGTTCGACGCCGCGAGGAAGGCGTTCGAGGAGTACAAGGGCGACCGGGTTCCGCGGGTGATGGTGATGGCCGACGACAAGCCGCGGGAGACGAAGATCCTCGACCGCGGCGACTATCTCTCGCCCAAGGGGGAGAGGCTCGCCTTCGCCCCGCCGGCGTTCCTGCCGCCGCTGCCCGCGGGTGCCCCCGCCAGCCGGCTCGGCCTGGCCCGGTGGCTCTTTCTCCCCGAGCATCCGCTCACGGCCCGCGTGCAGGTGAACCGCATGTGGCAGCACTTCTTCGGCACGGGGATCGTGAAGACCGTCGAAGACATGGGGGTGCAGAGCGAGTATCCCGTGCACCTGTCGCTGCTCGACTGGCTGGCCGTGGAGTTCCGCGAGCGGGGGTGGAGCCAGAAGGGAATGCATCGGCTCCTGGTCACGAGCGCCACCTACCGGCAGGCCAGCCGCGTGTCGGCGGAGCACCTGGCGAAGGATCCGGAGAACCGGCTCTTCGCGCGGGCCGCCCGATTTCGGATGCCGTCGATGGTGCTCCGCGACGTGGCGCTCGCCGCCAGCGGGCTGCTCGATCCGCGGCTCGGCGGCCAGCCCGTCTACCCCTACCAGCCCGACGAGATCTGGGAGGCGCTGGCGATCACGAAGGAGCGCGACTTCACCTATCCGGCGTCGCACGGCACCGACCTCTACCGCCGCAGCCTCTACACCTTCTGGCGGCGGACGGTGAACCCGGCCAACATGTTCGACATGGCCAACCGGCAGACCTGCAACGTGCGGGCCAGCCGCACCTGCACGCCGCTGCACGCCCTCACGGCGCTCAACGACCCGACCTGGGTGGAGGCCTCCCGCGTGCTCGCCCAACGGGCCATGCAGGCCACCCCCGACACCGAAGGCCGGCTCGCGTTCGCCTTCCGTCGCGTGCTCGGCCGCCGGCCGACCGACTACGACCTCACCGCCCTGCGGCGGATGCACGAGCGGCAGCGCGACGCCTACCGGATCGACGCGGAGGCGGCCGGGCAATTGCTCGGCGTGGGGGAAAGCCAGCGAGACGGAACGCTCGATCCGGCCGAGCACGCCGCCCTGACGGCGGTGTGCCTGGGCATCTTCAACCTCGACGAGGCCCTCACCCGTGAGTGAAAAAGGTGCCAGCCACCAAATTTGGGTAATTTAGGAAAGCGTATGGAAGTTGTGCGTGCAATGAAATTATCCAAATTTGGTGGCTGGCACCTTTTTCGTGGCACCTTTTTCGAACCCGCCGCCGGCTCTTCGGCTCGGCCGGTCTGGGCATCGGCGCCGTTGCGCTGGCGGCGTTGCTCAAGCGAGATGCCGCCGCCGCGGCGGTGACGCCGGCTCCACGCGGCACGTCCGGGCTGCCGGGGGTGCCCCACCATCCGCCCACGGCGAAGCGGGTGGTGATGCTCTGGCAGGGGGGCGGTCCGTCGCACGTCGACCTCTTCGATCCCAAGCCCATGCTGCGGGAGCAGTCCGGCAAGGACATTCCCGACAGCGTCCGGGGCAGCACGCGGCTCTCGACGATGTCGAGCGGCTATGCCAAGTGGCCCGCCGTGCCGGCCATCAAGGGCTTCAAGAGGTATGGCCGGGCGGGGATCGAGATGAGCGAGATGCTGCCGGCCATCGGCGGCATCGCCGACGAGATCTGCCTCGTGCGGAGCATGCACACGGAGGCCGTCAACCATGCGCCCGGCGTGACCTTCTTCATGACCGGCGCCCAGGTGCCGGGACGGCCGAGCATGGGGGCGTGGATGAGCTACGGCCTCGGCTGCGACACCGACGAACTGCCCGCCTTCGTGGTGATGACCTCTTCCGACAAGGAGAAGAGCTGCGGCCAGCTCTTCTTCGACCACTACTGGGGCAGCGGGTTTTTGCCGAGCCGCTTCCAGGGCGTGCGGTTCCGCAACACGGGCGACCCGGTGCCCTACCTGGCCAATCCCGCCGGCGTGAGCCGCGCGGCCCGGCGGGCCCTGCTCGACGACATCGCCGCCATGAACGCGGCCCACCTGGCCGTCGCCGGCGACCAGGAGATCGACACGCGGATCGCCCAATACGAGATGGCCTACCGGATGCAGGCCAGCGTGCCCGATCTCGTCGATTTCTCCGACGAGCCCAGGCACGTGCTCGACCGCTACGGACCCGACGTGCACGTGAAGGGCAGCTATGCCTACAACTGCCTGATCGCCCGACGGCTTTTGGAGCGGGGCACGCGGTTCGTGCAGCTGATGCACGCCGGCTGGGATCAGCACGGCAACCTCTTCACGCAACTCGAGATCCAGTGCCGCGACACGCAGGGGCCGTCGGCGGCGCTCGTGCAGGATCTGAAGGAGCGGGGGCTCCTCGCCGACACGCTGGTGGCCTGGGGCGGCGAATTCGGCCGCACGCCCTTCGGCCAGGGCGACCCGGCCGCTCCCAAGGGCCGTGATCACTTCGGCAAGGCTTATTCCTGGTGGCTGGCCGGCGGCGGGGTGAAGGCGGGCCACGTCTACGGCTCGACCGACGACTTCGCCTGGAACATCACGTCGGACCCGGTGCACATCCACGACATGCAGGCGACGATCATGCACCTGGTGGGCATCGACCACACGAAGCTCACGTTCCGCTACCAGGGCCGGCAGTTCAGGCTCACCGACGTGCACGGCCACGTGGTGAAGGGGATCTTGGCGTGATGGGCGAATACAAGCCCGGAGCGTGAGCGACGGGACTGTCTACACGCCGGGCTCGGGCATCCTGCCCGACCCGGCTTCGCGGGCCTCCGCCCGCTGGTGCTAACCCGGCCCTCCGGGCCTGGCGCCGGGGGGTGATTCATTCGCACGAAACCGTACGCCGGTTTTGGCCCCGTCCCCGGGTTTCCACCCGGGGCTTCCCGCCAACGACAACGCAACCATCAACCGGCACGACATGGTACGCCGGTTTTGGCCCCGTCCCCGGGTTTCCACCCGGGGCTTCCCGCCAACGGCAACGCAACCATCAACCGGCGCGTCACGATCGAATAAAAGCCCGGAGCGGAAGCGACGGGACGGGGCCAGGAAAATCCCTGCCACGCCTCCGGCACCGGCGCCGCGCTCGTGCCGTACACTCTCCGTCATGCCCGTGCCCGAGCCTCCCACCGACTGGTTCCGCGACCGCCGCGCGTGGCCGCTCGCGGCCGTCGGCCTCGTGCTCGTCGCCGGCGGACTTGCGCACCTCGCCCTGTGGGCGGTGCTCGGCGGGCCGTGGGAGGGGCCGGTCACCTGGCGGAAGCCGATCCTGTTCGGCATCTCGGGCGGGCTGACGAGCCTTTCGCTCGGCTGGGCGTGGGCCAACCTGCCCTGGCGGCGGGGCGATGGCTGGCTGGCCGCGAGTGCCGCCTGGGCCCTGCTCGTGGAGGTGGCGGCCATCGACCTGCAGACCTGGCGGGGCGTGGCGAGCCACTTCAATCGGGCCACGCCGTTCGACTCCACGCTCTACGACGCGATGGGCGTGCTCATCCTCTGGGTGACGCTCGTGGCGGTCGATCTCACGGTGCGGTTCTTCCGCCAGCCCACGGGCCTGACCGCCGACATGCTCCTGGCCGCCCGGGCGGGGCTCGTGCTTCTGGTGGTGTCGTGCCTGCTTGGCATCTGGGTGAGCGTGCATGGCGACCTGCGGATGGCGGCGGGGCTCGAGCCCGAGCGGTATGGGGCGGCGGGCGTGGCGAAGTTTCCGCACGGCGCGGTGATCCACGCGATCCAGTGGCTGCCGCTCTTGGCGTGGGCGGCGCGGCGGGCGGGCTTGAGCGACCACCGGCGGACATGGCTCGTGGCGGTGGCCACGGCGGGCACGGTGCTCGTCGGCTGCTTCGCCGTCGTGCAGACGCTCGCGGGCCGATCGCGGCTCGACACGACGCTCGCCACGGCCGCGTTGCTCGCCGTCGGCGTGGCCTGCCTCGCCGGGCCGGCGGTCGTCACGGCTGGGTCGCTCGTGGCGGGTGGGCGTCGGCCCTGACGGGCACCATCCAGGCCAGCGGGCCCGACTGCAGCCAGACGAGCAGGCCCATGAGGATCGCGAGGGCGAGGCTGTGCGGAAAGACCCGCCGGAGGATCGTGCCCTCCTGGCGGTGCTCGCCCGTGGCGGTCGCCGAGACGACGATGCTCTGGGCGTCGATCATCTTGCCCATCACGCCGCCGGTGCTGTTGGAGGTGCAGATGAGCAGCGGGTCGAGGCCCAGCTGCTCGGCCGTCACCCGCTGCAGGCTGCCGAACATCGCGTTGCTCGAGGTGTCGGAGCCGGTGAGGGCGACGCCCAGCCAGCCGAGGAGCGGCGCGAAGAAGGGATAGAGCCAGCCCGACCGGGTGAGGGCCAGACCGAGCGTGACGTCGGTGCCTGAGTAGCGGGTCACGAACGCCAGCGCCAGCATGAGCGCGATCGTGACGAGCGACAGCGCGAGCCGTTGGAGGTTGTCGAGCCAGATCGCCGCGGCCCGCCGCCAGGGAATGCCCAGCCACGGCACCGCGACGAGCGCCGCGGCGAGGATCCCCGTGCCGGCGGCGGAGAGCCAGTTGAGCCGGTAGACGGCCCGTTCGATCTCCTGCGGCTCCCGGGTGGCGGGCGGCACCTTCGCCACGCGGCCATCGAGGCGGGGCACGGGGAATTCCGGGGCGACGAGGCTCGCGGGCAGAAGCGGCTGCGCATCCATGCCCCCGGCGCGAGCCGGGGGATGGCGGCCTTCGAACGTCGCCTTCACCGCCGGCAGCCCCCAGCAAAACACGGCGACGGAAAGAAACGCCCACGGGCTCCACGCCCAGACGACGCTTCGTGGCGATCTCGAAAAGGGGACAGGCACTTCCTGCTCCGCAGGATGAGCCAGTCCCCTGTTTGCCCCATGCCGCCAGCACGTGCGGGGCTGCCAGCGGCGGAGAAACCCGGCGAGCGCCACGAGGCTCGCGATTCCCGCCACCACGTCCACGAGCGCCGCCCCCACGTGGTTGGCCATGAGGAACTGCACGGCGGCAAAGGAGCCGCCGCAGACGAGCACCGCCGGCCAGACCTCGACGAGCCCCCGCCAGCCGGCCATCGTGGCCACCATCCAGGCCGGCACGAGGAGCGAGAAGATGGGGAGTTGTCGGCCGGCCATCTGGGAGATGGCGTGTTCGTCGAGGCCGGTCACCTTCGCGAGCGTGACGATCGGCGTGCCGAGCGCGCCGAAGGCGACGGGGGCCGTGTTGGCGATCAGCGCGAGCACGGCCGCCTCGAGGGCGGGAAATCCGGCGCCGGCGAGGAGGGCGGCCGAGATGGCCACGGGGGCCCCGAAGCCGGCCGCCCCTTCGAGAAACGCCCCGAAGGAGAAGGCGATCAGCAGGGCCTGCATGCGGTGGTCGGCGGAGAGGCTCGTGACCGACCGCTTCATGATGTCGAGGGCTCCCGCGTCGACGGAGAGCCGGTAGAGAAACATCGCCGTCACGATGATCCAGCCGATGGGAAAGAGGCCGAAGGCGGCGCCGTGCACCGCGGCGGCCAGTGCCGCATCGGCGGGCATGCCGACGACTCCGACGGCCACGGCCAGCGCCGTGGCCAGGCCCGCCGCGGCCGCGGCGTGGGCCGACCAGCCGGCCCCGGCCAAGAGTCCGAGCAGCGCGGCCAACGGCAGCAGGGCCACGAGCGTCGAGAGCAGCGGCCAGGCGAGCGGATCGTAGACGTGCGACCAGACCATGCGTAAATGAGGCGAATCAACGAGGCACAGCAATGAGGCCGAAAGACCCCGAAAGACGCCGGGGACGAGCGGCTGCGGTTCCAGAAATACCAGATCGAAGCCGCAACGCGGGAGTCGACAGCCTTGCCGCCGCCGCTGCCGTGAAGGCTTACATTGTCGTAATCCCTTCCTGGGGGGGGTGACTCCGATGAGAGGGAACGGTGTAGCTTCCGTGTGCTGTCGCAGATATGTCTTTATTTCGGGGGAACTTCTCCCGTCTCTCTGCACAACGTCGGTCCCAATCCTCCCCACTGGAGCATATCATGTTTATGAGCTTTACGCGGAAGCGCGAGGGTTTCACCCTCGTGGAACTGCTGGTGGTGATCGCCATCATCGGCACGCTGGTTGGCCTGCTGTTGCCGGCCGTCCAGCAGGCTCGTGAAGCTGCCCGTC
>JBIIYN010000285.1:0-5186 GCA_044346795.1 Pirellulales bacterium | reverse complement strand
TCGGAGTGGACGTGATGGAGACGGTGGGTGGCCACCCACCGGGCCGGCGTGTCCTCCAGGCAGCAGAGGGCGACCGTCGCGAGCGTGCGCTCCAGCCAGAGCGGCACCTTCAGGCTTCGGTGGGTGAGGAGCCGATGGTAGCCGAGGTTGATGCCCATGCCGAAGACATGCGTGCCCACCAGCGCGATCACCACCCCCGACCAGCTGAAGCACCATGGCAGGAGCGCCAGACAGGCCAGCGCGTGCACCACGGCGATCGGGAGCAGGTATTCCCAGTGCAGGTTGTCCCGGCGGATGTTCCAGCCGGCCACGCCGTGGGGCAGCCCCCGAGCGGATCGCGGCACGGACGCTGATGAAGAGACGGTCTGCATGGGAACATTCAACCCTAAGGGTCCTTGGAGGGCAGCAACGACGCCGCCATTATCGGGCCGGTGGTTGGTTCCACAAGCGGCCGCCACCGTCGCTGGGCACCGGCCGCTTCCCGCCGTCACGCACGACCGCTGCAACCCCACCATTCCCCCCCACAGCCAACCGCCAGCGGCGGTGCCTATGAGCTGCCTGAAGCGCGTTCGAGACAACCGTAACGATGAACGGCCAAACCGACGACGGAGGCGAAGGGGTCGGCGACTGCTCGAGGAGCATTGGGCGTATCCTCGCCCACGCGACGAGACTGTTGCCGCCCCGGAGCCGGTGCAGCACCACAGCCCGTTGCGCTCTACTTGGCCTCCGGCGCCGGTTCCGCCCCCGGAGTATCCGCGGGCGGCTTGACTTCCGACTTTTGCACCATCGTGCTCCGCGTGAGATGGATCTTGGCGTATTCCTTGTCGGACACCACGTAATACCAGTCGGCGAAGCGGCCGTTCAGATCCCGCACCCGCTTCTGGGCCGCCTTGACCTTGTCGTCGTAGTCGTCCTGCTTCCGCCGATTCTCACGCTCCACCCGGCGACGATTCTCGAGGGCCACCTGCGCGGCGGCCTCCGCCTCGTCGGCCTTCTTGAGGTTCTCAGCCGCATCCGGCTTTTTGTCCTCGGCGTCGCCGTCCTTCTTGGCCTCATCCTTCTTGGCGTCATCCTTCTTGGCCTCATCCTTCTTGGCCTCATCCGGAGCCTCCGGCAACGGCTCGAGCACCGGCTTCTCCAGCAGGCTCTCGTTGAACCGCGCCATCACGAGCAGGTAGCGGCCGTTGGTCTCCGCGGCCGAATCCTTTCCGGGCTCGGCGGCCTTGCCGTCCGTGTCGCCCGCCTTCCCGTCGCCGCTCACGGTGGTCGTCGCCCCAAACCGCAGCACGTATTCCACGCCGTCCTTCATGCCCACGATCGTCTCGCCATCCGTGGAGAGGATTTCGCCGGTCTTCAGCGGCAGGAAGCCGCGCTGCTGCATCGAGGTGACCGCCTCGCGATCGTTCGTGAAGCTCTCCTCGGCCTTCAATTCGGCGCTCAGTCCCGAGGGCTTGCGGGCGACGTCCACGATCTTGAGATCGCCCAGCGCGTTCCTCAGGTCGTTGAGCCGGGTGGTGGCCAGTTCCTCGCCGTCGGCCAGCTTCTCCTCCTGCGGCTTCCCCTCCTTCGTGAAGCCCTCGAGGCGAACGAGCGACCACTTGGCGTCCTTGTCGTCGTAGGCCAGATCGGCCCGATTCTTCCGGTCGAGTTGGACGCCGATGCGACCGTTCGTCTCGACCGCGACCAGCGCGTAGTCCTCGATGCCGAGCCGCCGCACGTCCCAGGGCGAGAGCTTGAGCAGATCCTTCTCGATCCAGTCGCCGAAGCTGGTGGTGAACTTCGACGTGTCGATCTCGACGCGGTAGACCGGATCCTGGCCGGCCTTGCGGACGAACCGCAGCGTGCGACCCGGCGCATCACCTCCCATGCGCCGCTTGTCCTCCTTGCCGACGATCAGCCGGGCAAGTTTGTTGCCCGAGCCGTCACGGATCTCGACCAGCTGCCCGACGCCCGTCATCCCCGGCTTGATCTTCTCCGGATCCGGCTCGATGACGCCGTAGGTCTCGTGATCGGCCGTCGACTTGCTCACCACGTCGAGCATCTTCAGGTCGACGAGCGCCGTGGCGGCGGCCGCGAGTTGCTCCTTGGCGTCGGCGGGGTAGTTCTGGTGCGCGGGCAGCACCCAGACGCCGCCGGACTGGATCACCTTGAACGGGTGAAGCGTGGAGAGCTCGTCGTCATACGAGACGATCTCCAGGCTCGCCGCCCTCGACGCATCGGACAGTTCGGGAAACAGCACCCGTTGCGCCTCGGGCTCGACCGTGGTGCTCTTGAACCTCGGCTGCACCGCGGCGCCGAGCAACAGCATCCCCAGGCCACCCAGCAGGAAGAGCCCGGTGCGGAGCATGACGGGCGAAAGCGGGCCGGCCACCGGCTCCTCGTCATCGTGATGAAATCTCCGTTCCCGTCCGCCGTGATGCGTCATGCCGTCGGTCCTGCCTGTCGTGTCCATCGTGTTCACCTGTCTTCCAGCCGATCGATGCCAACTGCCAACTGATTCAGTCACCCTGATCGAAACCAACCGCCCGCCTCCCGCGGCCACGAGCCGCCCGGGCCGGTCACCGCAGCCGCGATTTCGCCACGCCCTCGCGTTCCATCGCCCGCCGGCGGAAGTAGACGAAGAACGCCACCACAAGCGGCGGGATCGGCGGCAGCAGCACGGCCAGCCACTTCTGCCGATCCTGCTCCTTGCGGATCTTCGCGTCCAGCTGCCGCTCGACGGCCTCCACCTCGGTGTCCCGCTTCCGCTTGAGCTGCTCGATCTTGGTGTCGAGCCGCCGCTGCGCGAGCCGCTGCCGGCTGGCCAGCTGCTGCACGGCCTGCATCGCCGCCTGCGGGTCGGCGTCGCCGCCGGTCTCGAGCTCCTTGATCTTCTTCTCGAACTCGCCCACCTCCGCCTGCATCGATTCGTTGGCAGTCCGCTCCGCCTCGTCGAATTCGGCGATGAACTTCTGCCGCTCGGCGTCGGCCTTCTCCCGGGCGGCGGCCACGGTGTCTTCGATCCGCTCGAGCGTCCGATGCTTCGGCTTTCGCTTGCGGATCTCGAGGAAGCGGTCGTCGCCGGCCAGCGAGTCGAGCACGTTGAGCACGAACGTGACGTTGTCGAAATTCAGCCCGAACACCTCGTCGGGGCGGTTTCGCAGCCCGAAGATGCGGCCGTCCATCAGGTCGATGTCGGCGACGACGACGGCCCGGATCGGCTTGGCCGCGGCCGCGCTTTCCCTGCCGGGCTCCCCACCCTCCTCCGCCGCGGCCTTCCGTTCGATCGCCACCGCCAGCACCATCGACTGCTTCGCCTGCTTCTCGAAGAGCTGCAGCTGCCGCATGTCGCCGCGGTTGCCCATCACCTGCTCCACCTCGATCGTGCCGGTCCGCAGGCCCGTCTGGGCCAGCGGGGTCCAGGTCACGTCGGCCTTGTCGTCCTTGACGACGGCGCCCGGAAACGGAAAGAGCACCTCCTGGAGACCGGCCGTGATCGGCTGCCGGGGATTGAACCCCGGCAGCTTGCCGGCGGCGTCGGCGGCCAGATCGGCGTCGATGAAGACGAATTCATCAGGGAGTTCCAGCTTCGGGTGCGGGTTGTAGTCCTGGCAGACGATGAGCGGATCGGCCCCGGTCTGGCCCATGGCGGGCCGGCCGCCGCGGGCCATGAGCTTGAGCCCGAGCGTCTGCCAGAGCTGGCCTATGTCCCCCTTGGGCTGCTGCTGCGGCTGAAACATCGCCATCGGCCCGCCCGGCCCGCGCCGCGGCTGCGCCGTCCCCGGCACTCCCTGCATCAGGACCGGCAGCGGATCCTCGAACACCGCCACCGGCTGACCGGCGCGGACGGCGGCCACGAAGTGCGCCATCTGCTCGGGGCCGAGCGACGATGGCTGCACGGCCAGGAGCACGTCGTAGCTGTCGGTGATCGGCGCCGACGCATCGACCTGGACCACGTCGTACTGCTTCTCCAGTTCCTCGAGCACCGGCTGCCGCGGCCGCTGCTGGCCGGTCGCCATGTCGAAGCCGCCGAAGAGGTCGGCGTCGGTCGTGAGCACGCCCAGCCGCTTCCGCTTCTGCTGCGCGACGGTGGAGATCGAACGGATCAGCTCGTATTCCACCGGCGTGCCCTTGTCGAAGAACGGCACCACCACCTTCTCCAGGCCGCTCGTGAACGCGCAGCCGAGGAAGATGCTCTCGTCACGGTAGGCGCCGCGGACCCGCGCCAGCACGTTCACCGGCTCGATGCCGAACTGCTGCGAGGCCAGCGCCGCCGCCTCCGTCTTCGGATCGGTGGGGATGACCTCCACGTTGACCTTGCCGCGGCCCAACTGCTGAAACTGCCGCAGCATGTTGAGGAGGTTCAGCCGGGTCTGCGTGTAATCCTCGGGCACGGTCGGACTGACGTAGGCCTTGATGTCGATCGGACGGCTCGTCGAAAGTTCGCGGAGCAGCCGCCGCGTGTCGGCGGAGAGGGAGCTGATCTGCTCCTGCGACAGGTCGGCCCGCCCGTCGATGCCGCGGAAGAGCAGCACGACCCCGAGGGCCGCGGCCGCCAGCCCGGCCGTCCGGGCGATGAAATGAACGCCCATCTTCGCCCCGTCGCGCCGGCTGGTCCAATGCCGCCGGCCGATCAGCACCATCGCCACGTAGAGGCAGACCGCCACGATGCCGAGAAAATAGGCGATGCCGGACAGGCTGACGATGCCGCGGCCGAAGTCGGTGAACTGCTCGGCGAGGCTGCACGGCCGCACCCACTTCGCGAGCCCCGGCGACATCACCGAGCCGGCCTGGTCGGCCACGACCAGCGGGGCGTTGAACGCCAGCCCCAGGATGAACGCCACCGTCAGGTTGTTGGTGAGGAAGCTGGCCACGACCCCGATGGCGATCATGGCGATGCCGACGAACCAGTAACCCAGGTAGTTGGAGAGAAACAGCCCGGCGTCGGGCGTGCCCCAGAGCAGCAGGATGGCCAGGTTGCAGATGCAGGAGAAGATGAGCGCGACGGTGTAGATGCCGACGGCCGCCAGGTACTTCCCGAACACCACCTCCCAGTCGCTGGCGGGGATCGTCAGCAGGAGTTCGTCGGTCCCCTGCCGCCGCTCCTCGGCCCACACGCTCATCGTGATGGCGGGGATGAAGACGAGCAGGATGTAGGGCAGATAGCGGTTGAGCTGGTCGAGATTGGCGAGGTTCGAATTGAAGAA
>JBIIYN010000284.1:0-5225 GCA_044346795.1 Pirellulales bacterium | reverse complement strand
ATCGAACCGGTCTGGGCGACGAGCGCCTCGCACGAGGTGACGCCGGCGTCGCAGGCTTCGAGGGCGTTCTTGTCGAAGTCGGCGGCTTCCACCCGGTGGGTCGCACACGGCAGGCCCGCCAGGACGGGCTCCACGAGCGGGTGCGGGTGCCATGCCACGCGCCGCCAGCCCCGCTCCCGCACGAGCGCGGAGAGACAGCCGCCGGCCGCGTCGAGGTCGGGCACCTCGTGGACGATCGCCCGCAGCTTGCCGAGATTTTCGACGAGGAGCGACCGGCGCTCGGCCGTTGTCGTTCCGCCATCGGGCAGCCACGGACGGGCCGCCTCCTCCGGCAGGATCGCCAGTGCGGAGAGGTGATCCGCCCCGGGGGCCGACGCGGCAGTCGCGATCGCATGCGGGAGTGGGGCCGGCACCCGCAGCGCCTCCCGGATCCGCGCCAGGATCGTGTCGCGGGCCGACAGGCCCGCCTCGCCGTTCATGCCCGGCCCTCCGTCGGGCGGCGGGGCTCGTGCGGCCGCCGGCGGGCCCACTGCCGGCGGAAGCTCTGCCGCGGGGCCTGCGGCAGATTCCGCGAGGCCAGCCAGTCGCGCAAGAGCGGCGGTCGCAGGGCTTTCAGCAACGGCAGCGTGCGACGAAACATGGCCCCGCCCAGGGCGAAGAGCCAGGGGCGGCTGGCCGCCACCACGAACAGCCCGTGCCCCAGCCGCTCCCAGGCGTTCGGCGCGGTGCGGGCGGCATTGCGGCGGTTGTGGAGCAGGTGGTGGTGGATGTCGATCCGCACCGGACAGGCGTCGGTGCAGGCGCCACAGAGCGAACTGGCGGCGGAGAGATGGTTCCAGTCGGCGAGGCCGCGGAGATGCGGGGTGATCACCGAGCCGATCGGGCCCTGGTAGGTCGTGCCGTAGGTGAAGCCGCCCACGTTCTTGAAGATGGGGCAGACGTTCAGGCAGGCGCCGCAGCGGATGCAGTGGAGGCTGTCCCGCTGCTCGGGATCGGCGAGGATGGCCGTCCGCGAGTTGTCGAGCAGCACGAGGTGCATCTCCTCCGGACCGTCCGCCTCGCCGGCCCGCCGCGGTCCCGCATAGAGCGTGTTGTAGCAGGTCATGGGCTGGCCGGCCCCGGCGGTGGCGAGCATCGGCAGGAGCACCGCCAGATCGTCGAGCCGCTCCACCACCTTCTCGATTCCCGAGATGGCGATGTGCATCCGGGGCAACGCGGCCGTCAGCCGGGCGTTGCCCTCGTTCTCGGTGATCGAGATCTGGCCGGTTTCGGCGACGAGAAAATTCGCCCCGGTGATCCCCACGTCGGCGTCGACGTAGAGCCGCCGCATGTGCCGACGGGCGATCATCGTGAGTTCCTCGGGGCTGTCCGTCGGCGGCGTGCCGAGGTGCCTGCCGAACAGGTCGCTGATCTCGTCGCGGCGCACGTGCATGCAGGGAAAGACGAAGTGGTACGGCGGCTCGCCGCGGAGCTGCTGGATGAACTCGCCCAGATCGCTCTCGACCACCCCGTAGCCGTCGGCCTCGAGCGCCTGGTTGAGGTGGATCTCCTCGCTGGTCATGCACTTGCTCTTGATGATCGCCTTCGCCCGGGCGGCCCGCAGGAGCCCGAGGACGATCGAGCGGGCCTCTTCGGCAGTGCGGGCCCAGTGGACGACCCCGCCGTTGGCCTCGAAGTTGGCGACGAACTGAGGCAGGAGTTCGTCGAGCCGGTTCACGGCCGACCACTTCGCCAGGCTCGCGGCGTCGCGGGCGTGCTCCCAGTCGCGGAAGCGGGCCTTCTGGAGGTCGCGGCTCGCGTAGTAGCCGCTGAGGGCCTTGCGGACGAACGACCGGTGGCCGCCGTCGCGAACGTGCTCCGCGGCATCGCGCAAAAAACGCTTTTTCGCCTGCGGCACCCGCTCCTCGCCGGAGGGGGCAACGACGGTGGCACGGGGGTCGTTGGCGATCATGACCCTATGATAGCCGAAGCCCATCCGCGGGCAGCGGCGGCCGGAGATCCTCGTTCCGTGGATTTCTTCCGGGCGGGCGTGTAGAAAAGGTGGAATACTTCGGTGTTCTGGCGGCGGATCCGGCAAAGCCCCCCCGAGGCGAGAACTTGGGCTTGGACTTGGACCAGGACTTGGGCGAGAAAAGGTGACCTGGATGATTTCGGCGGCCGCAATCGACCGACTGGTCTGGCTGGGGTCGGTCTGGCTCCTCCTGGCGGCGGCCTGGACGGCCTTCTGCGTCTGGGTCGACACCGACTTCCGGGAGATTCTCGGCGAAGATTTTCCCTGGTCGCTGGCATTCGTCGCCGCCGGAGCCGTCTGGTTCTTCATCACCTACCAGTACGGCCTCGGTCTGCTGCCGCTGTTTCTCGTGGTCCTGCCCGCCTCGTTTCTGGGGTACGTGTGGCACCGCGATCGCAAGGCCCCATCGACGCGGCAGATCCTCACCCGGCGGTTCGCCCGCAAGATGATCTTCCAGGCGGCCGAAAAGCTGGGCATGGAGAAGATGGTCGCGAAGTGGCTGCCGGCGCAGCGGGCCGGCCCCGCGGCGCCCGAGAATCTGGCGGTCATCATCCTGAAAAAAGACGGCACGCCGGTCGAGGGGCAGGGCAAGGACATCGACCGCGAGGCCTCCAAGGCTCTCAAGACCGTCCAGCAGATTTTCGAGAAGGCGATCGAGATGCGGGCCACCGACGTGCACCTCGAACCCAAGGAGGGGGAGGAGCTCATCGTCCGCTGCCGCATCGACGGCATCCTGCAGAACGTGCTGACGCTGAAAGGATCGGCCGCCAAGGCGGTCGTGTCGGCCCTCAAGGTCTGCGCGGACATGGACATCGCGGAGCGCCGCCGGCCGCAGGACGGCACGTTCGCCCTGCTGAAGACGGGCAGGAAGTTCGACGTCCGCGCCGCCTCGGGCCCGACGAGCTTCGGCGAGAAGATGGCGCTGCGACTGCTCGACGCCGACTCGGGCGTCATCAAGGGTGGCCTGGCCTCCCTGGGCATGCGGGAGTCGATGCTCAAGACGCTGCAGGGGATCGTCCAGCAGCCCCACGGGATGCTGATCGTCTGCGGCCCCACCGGGTCGGGCAAGACGACGACCCTCTACGTGGCCCTCGGGGAGATCGACGTCCTCTCCAAGAACATCGTCACCATCGAGGACCCGATCGAATACCGGCTCGACAACATCTCGCAGACGGCCGTCAACAACGCCGCCGAACTGACGTTCGCGAAGATCCTGCGGTCGGTGCTGCGTCAGGATCCGGACGTGATCCTCGTGGGCGAGATCCGCGACAAGGAGACGGCCGAGATCGCCATGCAGGCGGCGCTCACCGGCCACTTCGTCTTCACGACGCTGCACGCCAACGACACGGCCACGACCGTCACCCGGCTGCTGGACATCGGCCTCGACACGACGCTGCTGCAGTCGGCGGTGACCGCGGTGCTCGCCCAGCGGCTGGTGCGGGTGCTCTGCCCCAAGTGCAAGGAGCCCTACCCCGCGCCCCCCGAATTCCGGCAGAAAATCGGCGCGCCGCCCGAAAAAGAGGTCACCATCTACCGGGAAAAGGGCTGCCCGGCCTGCCACGGCACCGGCTACAAGGGCCGCACGGGCGTGCACGAGCTGCTCGTGTTCGACAACGCCATTCGCGACCTGTTGGTGGAGCATCCGTCGATCCAGGCGATCCGCGCGGCGGCCCGCAAGGCCGGCACGCGGACGCTCCAGGAGGCTGGCATCGCGAAGGTGCTGGCCGGGATCACGAGCCTCAACGAGATCGTGCGGGTGACCAAGTGACGAGCGCAGTCGGCTTCCCCGTGAGCAGCCCGGTGTTTCCGGCCAACCCGCAGGCGAGGCGGTCATGCTGAAGCTCCTCGCGACGCTCGTGGCGACGAGCACGCTGCAGCGGTTCGGCGACCTGCTCGTGGGTGGGATCGTGCTCGCGCTCGTGGCCTACGGAGCGCAGAACGGCCTGTTCCTCGCGGTGCTCGCGGGGATGCACGCGCTCGTGTCGCTGGTGGTGGCGCTGGCGTTCGCGAACCCCCTGGCGGCGCTGCTCGTGAGCTTCGAGCTGCCGGCTGCGTATGCCTTTCCGGCGGCCTTCGGCATCCTCCTCGTCGCCACGGCGGTCGGCATTCGGCTGGCCGTGGGCGGCTACGTGCCGGCGGACGTGGTGCGGTTCGCGCCGATGATCGACAAGCTCGGCGGCGGGCTCATGGGGGCGGTGGCCGGGATCATCGTCGCCGGCACCGCCCTGATCGCCTGCTCGATCGCGCCGCTCCCCGAGGCGTTTCGGATCGACGGTTCGAAGCTCGGCTATGACATGGGCACGCGGATGCTGCGGACCTTCGCCCGCTGCGTCGAACCGAACGACGCAAAGCGGAAGCTCCTGCTCGACGGCGAACAGGCCCCGCAGGCGGATGCCGCGAATGGTCTCCTCTGCAGCGAGCCGTTCGTCGACGGCAACCGCAACGGCACGTTCGACGGGACGGAGGAGCCCAAGGAGCGGTATCTCGACGAGGACGGCAACGGCAGTTTCACGCCGACGCGGCCGTTCGAGGACGTCAATGAAAACGGCCGCCGGGACATCGGCCTGCTCGAATCCTACCGGCTCGGGGCCTGGCGCGACGTCCGCGTGATGCACGTGCCGACGATCACGTCGCCCGACTCGGCGACGGTGCCGACCGAGGTCGAGGACGGGGCGACCGTCTACCGGGCGGCCAACACCGACCTCGATCCCGGGGACACCGCGACCTTCGCCATCCGCGTGCTGCCGAAGCGGTCGGCCCCCGCCGACCGGCAGCCCGCGGGCAAGGCCGCCGGTGGGGAGCAGGCCGACGACGATGCGCCGGATCCGGCGCTGCAGGCCCTGCTTGCCATCGATCCCGCGAGCGGCGCCGTGACGCTGCCCGACGTCGCCGCGCTCGCCGCCGCCCACGAGCCGCTGGAGTTCGTGCTCATCGTCACCGACCAGCATGGGCAGACGGCCGAGAAGACGGTGACGGTGCACCACAAGGGCATCGGAAAGAAGAAGACCGCCGCCCAAAGACGGTAGCCGGCGGCGGTAGCCGGCGGCCGGCTGCGGCGGCCGCCGCCCCTCATTCCCGCGCGAGCACCTCCGCCAGATGGATCGTGCGGGCGGCGCGGCCGTTGCGGGAGAGCCAGCCGTCGAGCTGCAGCTGGCAGCTCGGATCGCTCGATACGATGTACTCGCAGTCGGTGCGGGCCAGCGACCCGCCCTTC
>JBIIYN010000052.1:0-16635 GCA_044346795.1 Pirellulales bacterium | reverse complement strand
CATCCACGACCGCGAGGGGCTGCTGCTCGTGCCGGCCGTCTCCTTCGACGCCCCGCTGCCGGTGCTCGAGGCCGTGCTCGCCGGCAGCGGGCCCGAGGCGGTCGGGATTGCCTGCATCGGCCGCGATGGCCGACCGGCGCAGACGGCCGGCGGAAGGGGCTGCCACTACAACGTGCTCGATCCCCGCGTGCAGCAGGCGGTGGAGGACGTGGTGCGGGAACTGGCCGGACGGCTCCGTGGCGCTCGCTGTGTCGACGGCGTGGCGGTCGTGCTCCCGCACGATGGCTGGATGCATCTGCCCGGCACGGCCTGGTGTCTCGACGACGCCACCTTCGCCCGGTTTCTCGCCGACGTGGGCGGCCAGGAGCCGGCCACGGGGGCCGAACGCTTCGCCCGTCGGGCCGCGCTGGTGGAGGGGCCGCTCAAGGAACAGTGGCTGGAGTGGCGGGCCGGGATCGTGGCGAGCTTCCATTCCCGGCTGGCGCAGCTGCTGGCCGAGCACGACGAGCGGCTGAGCCTGCACGTCGTGCCGACGACGCTCTTTGCCAAGGGCGACATCGCGGCCCGGTTTCGGCCGGCGCTCGAGCCTCAGCCCGCCGATGCGGATGTACTCCGGGAGATCGGCCTCGATCCGGGGCGAATCACCGCCGACCCGCGGATCGTGTTCGTCTCGCCGCACGTTCATGCCGCCGCCGATTCCCTGCTCGAACGCGGGCTCGTGGACAATGCCAACCGCTCCCTCGCCCTGGCCCGCGGCGCCGCGGCCGCCGCACGCCGCGGCATGATCGCCGTCGAGGATCCGCTGGCGATGCCGGTGGACCAGATCGTGCCGCATGGGCCGTTCGGCGGCGCGGCGGCCGCGGTCGATACGGCGCCGATCCATGCCGTCGCGGATGGGGCGTCACGCTCCAGGCCGCTTGCGGAGTCGCTCGTGGCGTCGGATGTCGAAGTGGTCTATGACATGGGCCTGTCCTTTGGCCGCATCGAACCCGACTTCGAACGCCTCCTGCGGGCCTTCGCGGTGCTGCCGGCCGGCGGGTTCGAACTCGCCGAGCCGTTGCCTGCACCGCTCGTTGTCCGCAGCCGTCGCCACGAAGAACTGACGGTGGTGAGCGTCGCCAACGCCGGGCCGGCGGCCTGCCGCGCCGGGCTCATGCTTGGCGGGGCTCCCCTTTCGGTGCTCGACGCGGTGCAGGGCAATCGGCTGCCGCTCGAGCCGGCGGGCGGCGTGGCGGTGCCGCTCGAACCCTGGGAGGTGCGGACGATCGTGCTCGATGGGGGCGTGGCGGTACAGGGGGCCCGGGTCGCATTCGACGACGGCATCAGGCGATCGATTGAAACGCGTCTTGCCGACCTGGGCCGCCGCCGACGGGTGCTCGAGACCCCGCGGCCGCTCGACGTGCTCGACAACCCGGGCTTCGAACTGGTCGGCCCGGGCGGAGCCGCCGCCGAGTCAACCGGCCGCACCCCATCCGGGGAGGCGGCCGGCGGCGTGGGCGGCTGGGAACTCGTGGAGGCGAGCCGCGGCACGGTCGCGTTCGTGCCAGGTGTCGACGGCTCCGCCGGCCGCGGCATCTGCTTCTCGTCGGTCAACGGGCTTTCCACGCTGCGGAGCAACCCCTTTCCGCCCTCGCCGACGGGGCGGGTGAGCGTGGCGGTGTGGCTGCGGATTCCGCAGGGGGACCCGCAGCCGCCGCTGCGGCTGGCGCTCGAGGGCGTGCAGGATGGCCGCGAGTATTATCGCTTCGCTCCTGTGGGCGGGCTGGCCGGCGGCAAGCCGCTCACGGCGGCCTGGTCGCAGTTCGTGCTGCAGGTCGACGACCTGCCAACGCGGGCCCTCGAATCGTTGCGGGTGCGGTTCGACCTGCTCGGTCCGGGCAGCGTGCAGATCGACGGCGTGCGGGTGTTCGATCTCGCGTTCGATGAGTCGCAGCGGGTGCAGCTGTCGCGGCGGCTCGCTCTCATGGAAGAGCGGTTGTCCGCCGACGACCTCGGCTCGTGCCTGGTCGAACTCGACACCTACTGGCCGAAATTTCTCGCGACGTTCGTCTCCGACGAGGCCGTGGCCGCCCTGGGCCGGGAGCCAGCGCGCGGTGTGCAGCCGCCGGTGCCGCCGCCGGCCACGCCGGTCGAACGGTCGGGCAGCATGTTCGACCGCGTCCGCCGCTGGTGGCAGTAGGGCGTCTGCCGGAGATCGTCAGCCGGGCGGCCAGCCGAGGCCGCGGCCGCCCAGCAGGTGGACGTGCAGGTGATGCACGGTCTGGCCGCCGTCGGGGCCGGTGTTGACCACGAGCCGGTAGCCGCCGTCGAGCCCGAGTTTCCTGGCCAGCGACGAGGCGACCGTCACGAGATGGCCGAGCAGCGGCTCGTCGGCCGCGGTCACGTCGGCCAGCGACGGGATCGGCCGCTTGGGAATCACGAGCAGGTGAACGGGGGCCTGCGGTGCCACGTCGTGGAAGGCGAGACAGAGGTCGTCCTCGTGCTCGATGCGGGCCGGAATCTCACGGCGGATGATCCGCGAGAAGATGGTCTCAGCCGGCGTCTGCATCGGTCGGTTCCGGCGGGGGGCTTTGAGCGGCGGCCTCGGCCAGACGGGCGGCCGCCGTCTTGCGAATCCTCTTCCGCGGGGCCTTGGGAACGGCCCACTCCTTCGTGAGGTGCTCGAACACCTCCGGCGACTCGTACCGCACGACGTTGCGGCCCTCGGGCATCGGGCCGACGAGCGACCGGAAGACGGGGGCACCCCGCAGGTCCAGATCCGTGCTGCAGTCGTCGGTGCCCACCTGCAGGTGGGTCTTCAAGATGTGCTCGGGCGAGTCGAAGTCGCGGATGATGAGTTCGCCGTCGGCGCCTCGGGTGACGATCCGCCACGTGTCTTTTGCCATGATTCATCGGCTCCTGGAGGGGCGACGGCCGGCCAAGGCGTTCAGCCCGTGTGTCATGGGAGAGCATCGGCAGGCTGCGGCCGTGGCTCAAGAAGGGGCCGGGGGAGGTGGGCGTGGCCGTCACGGAGGTGCCTGGCCGGCACGCGATGCCTTTCCGGCAGAAGCGGTGCAGGTGGCCGGCCGCAGGTCGCGAAAAAAGACGCGGAACTTGAGCGCCGCGGCGGAGCGGCCTACATTGAAGCTGCTGATTCGGAGGGTAAGCGAATTGGCCAGCGGTCTGACTCGAAATCAGATGCCCCGAAAGGGGTTGTGGGTTCGAATCCCATGCCCTCCGCTTTTCCTTTACGGCGGCGCCGGGACGGCAGAAGTACTCCATCCGCCGATCCAACGGCGGAATGGCTCGTCGCGGGGGCGAGGATACGCCCCATGCTCCTCGAGCTTCCGCCGATCCCGGCTCCCTGCAGCGTGCTGCGCCGGATGCGAAGCGGCGCATTTTGCCCGGGCGTCTTCGGAAGAATGTGCAAAATGCGGCGGGGCCTGAGTTGCCCGCAGCGTGCCGCAGCCGGGGAAAAGCCTGGATTTCGCGGCATATTCCCGTGGGCACCGCCGGCATCTGTTTCTCGGCCGTTTGGCACGAGGTGTGCATCTCCCTCGGAGCGTGTCGGCGGCAGTCCGGCCACGGCACGGCATCGGAGGCAGGGCATGGCCACCACGAGCACGCAGCACGATCCGCACCGGTCCTTGCATCGCCCCGGCATCGCCGACGACGGGCCCGACCCTACCGACGAGGAGCTCATGTGTCGCGTCTGCTCCGACGACGGGGTGGCGGCCTTCGAGTCGCTCATGCACCGGCACGAGCACGACATCCTCCGCTACCTGCGCCGCTACCTCGGGAATGTCGAGATGGCGGAGGATGCCTGCCAGGCCACGTTCCTGCGGGTGCACCAGAAGCGGCATTCGTTCACCGCCGGCCGGAGGTTTCGCCCCTGGCTCTACGCGATCGCGACCAACCTGGCCGTAGACGCCTGCCGTCATGCCCGTCGCCATCGCATGGTGGGGCTTGACCAGGCCGTGGGCGGCGCGGACGACGGGGCGCAACTCGTCGACTTCCTGGCGGGCGACGAACAGACCGCCGACGTCCGCGTCGATCGGGAGGAACTGCGCCGGTGGGTGGCCGCCGCGATCCGGCAGCTTCCGGAGTCGATGCAGACGCCGGTCGTGCTCGTCTATCACCAGGGCATGAAGTATCGCGAGGCGGCCCACACCCTCGGAATTCCGGTCGGGACCGTGAAGAGCAGGCTGCATGCGGCGCTGGCCAGGATCGGCCGCTCGTGGCAGCAGAGCGGCTTGAACAACTGACCGCGGCGGTGAGACGTCTCGCACGTGAACCTCTCTCGTTTCGCTGGTCGGGGCTGCCAATGCCCCGTCGCCGGACGTTCACTCCGGCCCTCCGGGCCTCCGCTCACTCGGAAGCGGCTGCGGTCCGCCATCCATGGCTTCGCTGGCCGCCTTGCGCCGGCTCCCAGGGCACTGGCAGCCCCTCCGGTCTTCAGATTCAGGAAGGCCGTATGAGGCCACTCAAGGAGTCGTCATGGCGTCGAGTTCCTGCCGGACGAGGTCGAGAAACTGCCGGCCGCCTTCGTGCGGGTCGGGGTGCGCCGAGCAGAGACAGCACAGCGAGAGTCCGCCCGCGTACGTCGTCACGCCGATCGCCGCCCGCGTGCGCGGCCGCAGCGGGGGCACGCCGATGCAGCCCTCGATCACGAGATCGGCCGGGGCGTCGCGGCCGTCGATCCGCGGCACTCCCGACCGCATCCGGCGGCTCGGATCGCCGATGTTGCTCACCACCACAGTCGAGATGCAGACCGGCATCCGGCTGACGAGTCGCAAGAGCCACGGCCGGCGGGCGAGTGCGGCGAGGGCGTCGAGGAAAAAGGCCGCGGCGCCGTGGTCGATGATCCAGCGGGTGGCGGTGGCGATCGAGGTCTCGAGCCGGCGGACGTCGGCGCACTCGGCGGCCGCGCGGTCGAGAAAGGCGTAGCCGAGGTCGTTGCGGGCCGGTTCGCGCCGACCCGGTGGGCGGAGGTTGACCGGCATCGTCACCCGCACGTGGCCTGGCCGGCGCCGGGCACGGGTGTTCCAGGCGACCGCCGCCCGCATCGCCGCGGCGAGGATGCCGTCGTTGAGCGACACGCCGCCCGCCGAGGCCGCCGTCCGCAGGCGTTCGGTGGTGGCGTGGTCGAAATCGATCCACGCGTAGGGGGGCGACCGCTGATCACACCGGGATGATTTACCGTTCGACACGTCTCGTGCAGCGGTTCCGCCGGATATACGCGAGAGCGGTGTGGGCCAGAACCGGGCGAACGTCCAGGCCTCCCGCAAGGCCTGTCGGCCGCCGTCGGTGTGCGGCGGTTCTGCGACGGTTTCGGTAGACGGCGGCTGACGCGTCGTCCGTGGCTTCGAGAACGCCCGCGGCTCCATGCCGGCATACACCGCCCACATGTCGCCCATGAACTCGCAGCCGGCCACGCCGTCGCAGGCCGAATGATGGATCTGAAAGACCACCCGATGCCGCTGATCGCCGCCACTGAGCACGACGATCCGCACGCCGCTCTCGCGCCGCAGGTTGAAGGCCCGCCACGGATCGCTGCCCGTCGCCTCGGGATTCCAGAGCACCGTCGGGACGACGTCCGGAGGGAGCCAGACGGGATGGCCCCCGGCGAGGTCCACGCGGCTGCAGAGCAGCGGGTGTCGCCGGGCCGCCGTCTCCACCGCCACGCGGAGGCGATCCTCCCGGAGCGGGCCGGACACGCTGTTTTCCAGAAAGAAGCACATCGGATGGCCGGGCCGGTCGTCGATGAGCATCAGGTGCTCGAACGGCGTCAGCGGCCGCCCGGCGTCAGCCGCGGCCGGTTCGGCGGGAAAACGGTGCGCAGAGGGGGCTGCCATGGCGGATTCGAAGATACCCTCGTTCCGGCGGAGCCACGAATTCCCCGCCAAAAAGGCCGCCCCGGCTCGAAGCCCCCGGCTGAAATCGTTGACAGAGCCTCCCGGGGGAGCATACTGCTCACCTCGGCAGCCGGCGGCCGGGCTTCGGCCCCCCGCTCGGTATCTCCCATGGATGGGTCGTTTTTCGCCAAGGCGAACTGACTCCTGTAATCCATCCAATTTTCCGCATCCGACCCGCCCCCGGTGCAGGCCGCGCCGTCGCCGCGCTCCGCCGTGCGCCGCCATGGGGTGGGTCTCAGAACTTTCGACAGACGACAAGGACGACGACTTTGAAGGACTCGCTGGCAATCGTCGGCATGGCATGCCGACTTCCGGGCGCTGATGGTCTCGATGCTTTCTGGCGGCTGGTCGTCGAAGGACGAACGGCCTGGGGGCTGCTGCCCGAGTCACGGTTCTCCCGCGAGCTCTACTTCCACCCCGAGAAGAGTCGCGTCGGCAAGAGCTACTCCGAGATGGGCGCCGTCGTCTCCGACCGGCCGGTCGATCCGGCTGTCTGCCCGATCACGCCGGAGATGCTCGAGAGCTACGACGTCGCCCACCACATCTTCCTCGAGGTCGCGTCGCAGGCCTGCCGCGATGCCGGCATGGATCCGTTTGCGATGCCCGCCGACCGTCGCACCGGCGTCTACGTGGGGCACACAGGCGGCAGCACGAGGATCGGCGACATCGTCTACTCGACCGGCATCGACGAGACGGCAACGCTGCTCTCCGAAGTGGAGGCCTCGCGGACGCTCCTCGGCGCCGACGTGGATGCCGTCGGCGCCGACGTGACGGCGGCCGTCAGGAATCGCTATCCGGGCCGGAAGCCGGGAGAGTCGCTCGATCTCGGGGCGCTCGGCGCCGCGAAGATCGTGCAGGAGGCCCTGAAGCTCGACGGCCCGTACCTCGTCGTGGATGCGGCCTGTGCCTCGTCGCTCCAGGCGATGGCGATCGGTGCCCGGGCGCTCCTGCAGGGAGGCATCGACCAGGCCATCGTCGGTGGAGCCTCCTATTGCAAGTCGGACAGCCTCGTGCTGTTTTCCGCGGCGCAGTCGGTGAGCAATGTCGGTTCCTGCCCGTTCGGCGAGGCCGCCGACGGCCTGATCACGGCCGAGGGCTACGTGGCGCTCGTCATCAAGACGCTGGCCCGGGCGATCGCCGACGGCGATCGGATCCGCGCGGTGATCCGGGGGCTGGGCGTGGCCAGCGACGGCAAGGGAAAGAGCCTCTGGGCGCCCAGGCAGGAGGGGCAGGTGCTCGCCGTCGAGCGGGCCTATCCCGAAGCGGCGGACATCGGCCGCATCGAATACATCGAGGCGCACGCCACGAGCACGCAGGTCGGCGATGCCACCGAACTGGGCGCACTGTCGAGGCTGATGAGCAGGCACCTGCCGGCGGGCCGGCAGATTCCGATCGGTAGCGTGAAGGCCAACATCGGCCACACGCTGGAAACCGCCGGCATCGCCAGCCTCGTGAAGGTGGTGCTCGCGATGGAGCACGGCCTGATTCCGCCCGGCTCCACCTGTGACGAGCTCAATCGCGAATTCGACTGGCAAAACGGGCCGTTCACGGTGCCGAAGGCGGCCGTCGGCTGGCCGGCCCACGCCGACGGCTCGCCCCGGTGCGCGGCGGTGAACGCGTTCGGCATCGGCGGACTCAACGTCCACGTGTCGATTACCGAGCATGTGCGAACCGCTCGGCCCGGAGCGGCTCCTGCACAGCCCGCGCGGCCCGCGGCGGCGCCGACGCCGGCCGAAGACGACGCCGATGCGATCGCCATCGTGGGGGAGGGCTGCGTCCTGCCCGGCGGCCTGTCCCGCGACACGTTCCTCGAGCGGATCGAACGCGGCGAGACCGCGATCGGCCCGGTGCCGGCCGACCGCTGGAACGCCGGCCGCGTGCTCGATAACGCGGCTCCGCGGGCCTGGCACACCGTTTCGGGCATCGGCGGCTTCGTACGCGACTTCAACTACGACTGGCGGCGGCACAAGGTGCCTCCCAAGCAGATCGCGGCGGCCAATCCGCTGCAGTTCATGCTGCTCGAGGCTGCCGACGCCGCCATCGCCGACGCCGGTGGTTCCGAAGCCGGCCTCGATCGCACGCGGACGGGCGTGGTCGTCGGCACGCTCTTCGGCGGCGACTTCGCCAACCAGCTGCAGATGGGGCTCCGCCTGCCGGAGACGGGCGTCTACCTGCGGGCCGCGCTGGCCCGTCGCGGCGTCTCGTCGGCCGACTGCGACCGCATCGTCGCCGGCTACGAGAAGAAGCTCCTCGAACGGCTGCCGGCGTTGGTGGACGAGACCGGAAGTTTCACGAGCAGCACGCTCGCCAGCCGGCTCACGAAGACGTTCGATCTCATGGGCGGGGCACTGGCCCTCGATGCGGGCGACTGCTCCAGTCTCTCGGCGATTGCGGCGGCCATCGACATGCTCCGCGAGCGCTCCTGCGACGCGGTGCTCTGCGCCGCGGGCGAGCGGTGCATGGACCTGATGGCCTACGAGGGGCGTTCGCTCGGCGGCTACCTGGCGTCGCGGCCGATCTCCGTGCTCGACGGCAGGACCGAGGGCGGCGACGTGCCGGGCGAGGGGGCCGTGGTGCTCGTGCTCAAGCGGCTCGCCGACGCCCGTGCCGCCGGCAACCGGATTCGCGGCGTGATCCGCGGCGTGGCGGTGGGGTCGGGCCGCACCGGCGCGGAGGCGACGCGGCGGGTGGTTCGCGAGGCCTGCGAGAGGGCCGCCATCGATCCTGCCGCCGTGAAGGCGGTCGAGGTGGCGGTCGCCGGCGGGCACCGGAAGAGCGGCGAGGAACTGACGATTCTCGCCGCGCAGTATGCAAAACAGCCTGCCGTGGCGGGCTCGCTCGACGGCCTGATCGGCCATGCGGGTGCGGTGGCCGGTGCGGCGGGCCTGCTGAAAATCTCCCATGCACTCGCCACGGGCTTCATGCCGGGCACGGCCGCGCTTGCCGAACCGCAGTCGAGCGTGCACGGGCTGGCCGCCTCGGCCGCCACGGTGCCGATCGCCGCCGTCGATGCGACCGGCTACCGCGCGGGCTGCGTGACCGTGATCCAGGGGAAGCAGGCCGGGCATCTCGTCGTCGACAACGGGCTGCCTGTCCCGGCGGCGGCACGGCCGCAGGCGGCGGCTGCCGCGGCGACGCGCGAGCCGGTCCGCGCCACGGAGCCGGCGCGGCCTGTGTCCGCCGGTCGCCGGCCACTCGTGGCCGCGATCTTCCCCGGCCAGGGGTCGCAATACACCGACATGTTTCGTGGGCTCGTCGATGAACTGCCCGAGGCTCGGGCGGTGCTCGCCCGGCTCGACGGCATGGCGCGGGCGGCCGGCCATGAGACGCTTGCGGAGATCGCCTGGCGGCCCGACAACGGCCTGGGCACCAAGATCTGGGACACCCAGTGGGCGATGTACCTGGGCGACCTGCTCGCC
This sequence comes from Pirellulales bacterium, assembly GCA_044346795.1. Taxonomy (GTDB): domain Bacteria; phylum Planctomycetota; class Planctomycetia; order Pirellulales; family UBA1268; genus CAMCQY01. The sequence goes on along the minus strand of JBIIYN010000052.1, from coordinate 7,322 downwards.
TGGAGCGTGCTCGAGGAGATGGGCTTCGCGGCCGACGTCGTCGCGAGCCACAGCTTCGGCGAGTTTCCGTCGCTGGCCGCCGCGGGCGCGTGGAGCGTCGCGGACGGTGCGCGGGCGACGCGGGCCCGCGCCGATGCCGTCGAACGGCACGGGCCGCGGAACGGTGCCATGCTGTCGGTGATCGCCGATCGGGCGACGGTGCAGGCGGCGATCGCGCCGGTTGCGGGGCAGGTCTGGGTCTGCGCCGAGAACGCGCCGGAGCAGTCGGTGATCGGCGGCACGGCCCGCATCGTCGATGCGGTCGAGGTGATGCTCGAAGCCAAAAACGTGAAGTCGAAGCGGCTGGCCGTGCCGAGCCCCTTTCATACGCCGCTCCTGTCGGCGGCGGCGGAGGAACTCGCGGCCACCATTCGCGGACTGCCCATCGTGCCCCCGCAGATCACGGCTTTCAGCAGCACGACGGCCGACCGGCTCGCCACCTCGGCCGACATCCAGGACAGCCTGATCCGCCAGATGACCGAGACGGTCCGCTGGGTGACGGTGGTCGAGAAGCTGCATGCCGCGGGCGTGCGGACGTTCGTCGAGGTGGGGCCCTCGGGCGTGCTCACCGGTCTCACGCGGCGGATTCTCGAGGGCCGCGAGGGCGTGACCTTCCTGCAGTTCGACCAGCGTGGCCGTTCGCCCCGGGAGCATCTGACGCGGCTGCGCGAGCAGCTGGCGGCCGCCGGTGCGATCCGTGGCCCTGGCCCGAAGGCGGCCGTCACAACGACGGCCGATACGGCTGCGGCGCGGGGGCGGATCGTATCCTTCGACGCGACGGCACGGCGGCGGGATCGGAACCGCGCGGGCGGCGTGGCTCCCCGCGGCGCGGCGCGGCCGGTCGAAGTGGCGACACATCCGGAGCTCGGGCACAACGGCAACGGGCATGCCCACGGCAACGGCCATGCCACCGGCAACGGTCATGCCACTGGCAACGGGCACGCTCATGGCAACGGTCAGCCACACCGCGAACCCGCCGTGGCCCGCGCGTCTGGCGCGGTCGGCGCCGCCGCGGCCGTGACGCAGCTGCTCGAGCCGGTGGCACGGCCCGCGGTCGAGATCGCGGCCGTCGTGCGGAGCCAGCCGGCCGCCGAACCCGACGCCTCCTGCCTCGAGGACGTGGTCGCCGCACTGCTCGCGGAGGCGGGCGTCGAGCCGCCGCTCGTGCGGGCCGGCGGCGGCAGCCGTGGCGTGCAGGCGTTTCTCGACTCGGCGACGCATCTCTTTGAAATCACCGCGGCCGATCATGCCGCGATCCTCTCGGCGGCATCGCGGGATGCGCTCTGCGACGTCCTCGCCCGATCGGGCGGCAAGGCGCGGTGGCTGCCGCGACGGGCGCCGGCAGCGGGCGACGCGGCGGCGGAGATCGAGCATTTCCTGATCGACTTCGTGGTGGAGCAGACGGGTTATCCACGCGAGATCGTGGAGTTGGACGCGGACCTGGAGGCCGACCTCGGGATCGACAGCATCCGCAAGGCGCAGCTCTTCGGTGAGATCGGGCAGAAGTACGGGCTCGAGGCCGAAGACAGCGTGTCGCTCGACGAGTTCCCCACGCTGCGTCACCTGCTCGGCTACATGCTGCCCCGCGTGGGCGGCCAGGCGGCTGAACCGGCGACGCGGAGTCGGCTGGCGGCCGCTCCGGCGGCCGTGCCGCCCGCGGCGCTCGCTGCGGTGACAGTCGCCCCCACGGCGGCCGACGACGGCCTCGCCGCGGAATTGGAAACCTTCCTGATCGACTTCGTGGTGGAGCAGACGGGTTATCCGCGCGAGATCGTGGAGTTGGACGCGGACCTGGAGGCCGACCTCGGGATCGACAGCATCCGCAAGGCACAGCTCTTCGGTGAGATCGGGCAGAAGTACGGGCTCGAGGCCGACGACAGCGTGTCGCTCGACGAGTTCCCCACGCTGCGTCACCTGCTCGGCTACATGCTGCCCCGCGTGGGCGGCCAGGCGGCTGAACCGACGACGGAGAGTCGGCAGGCGGCCGCTCCGGCAGCCGTGCCGCCCGCGGCGGTCGCCGCGGTGACGGTCGCTCCCGTGGCGGCCGACGACGGCCTCGCCGCGGAATTGGAAACCTTCCTGATCGACTTCGTGGTGGAGCAGACGGGCTATCCGCGCGAGATCGTGGAGTTGGACGCGGACCTGGAGGCCGACCTCGGGATCGACAGCATCCGCAAGGCGCAGCTCTTCGGCGAGATCGGGCAGAAGTATGGGCTCGAGGCCGACGACAGCGTGTCGCTCGACGAGTTCCCCACGCTGCGTCACCTGCTCGGCTACATGCTGCCCCGAGTGGGCGGGACGTCTTCGCCGGCGGTGGCCAAGGCTCCCGCGGCCCGCAGCCAGGCCGGCGAGCGTGGCCTCGAGACCGGTCGGGAGCATGCCGCTGCCATCCGTCTCTGGGCCCGGCATGTCGCCGCCACTGGAGCGACGGGACTCGCCTCCGGGATCGAACCCGTCGTCGACGAGGAACTCGCCGGCATCGCCGACGGGGCCGGTGTCGATGTCGGAATCATCCGGGCCGCCCATGCCGATCCGGCGACGGCGCTCGGCGGCTGCGATTGTGTGATCGTCGCGCCAGGAGACGCGACGGCACCGACACGCGGGCTGCTCGTCTGCTTCGGCCGGCATGCCGATCCCTCCGCCACGCGGTTTCAGGCCGCCGGCCTCTCCGGGACGCTCGTCGGCGTCCGCGGTCTGCCCGGAGCGATCGTGGGCTGGAACGACGCGGGACTCGTGGCGACCATGAGCCGCGGGCACGCGGGCCAGGTTTCAGCGTCTGCTGCCGTCGAACTGGTGGTGCGGGAGTGCCGGTCGCTCGCCGAGGCCGACGCCGTGATCGCGCGGATGGCGGTTCGGCCGCTCGGCCTCGTGGTCGTGAGCGTCCGCGGCGTCGGCATCGAGGTGTCGTCGACGGGCCGGATCGTGCCGGTTCCAGCGGTCTTCCAGCAGGGTGATTCCCGGGCGCCGCTGGTTCGGGTGGCGCTGGCTGATGGCGCGATCGTGCCCGAGAAGGCGCTGGCCGATGCGCTCGGTCCGTCCGCCGCTCTGGGGGAATCCCTCTCGGCCACGTGTGTGTGGATGGCCGTCGGCTCGGCCGCGGGCAGGTCCTCGGTGCGTTCCGGCGGCCCGTCCGGTCAGGACTGGCTCGGCGGCGCCGCGGTGGAGCCTGTCGGTGCGGCATGGCGCACCGTTCCGCCATCGACGCCTTCCACCGCAGCCGTCGCCGACGAGGCCGCGGCGATCACCCGGCGGTATGCCCTGACGATCCGTGACGCCGGTGCGACGCGAGCCTCGCGTTCCCTCGCTGGCGAACGGGTGCTGGTGCTGGGACGCGGCGGTCTCGCCGATGCGCTCGCCTTGGCGTTGCGGGCCCGGGGCGCGAGCCCGCTGGCCGTGGACGCCAGTTCGGCCGAGGAGGCGATCGCCGCGGTCGAGCGGGCCGAGGCGGAGGGGGCCGTGCGTCACCTCGTCGTGGCCGCGCCGCGGCAGGAGGCGGCAGGCGGCTGGGTGCCGCGTCGGTCGGCGGCCGTGGGTGCCCCGTTCTTCGCCTGCCAGCGGTGGCTCGTCCTCCGTGGCAAGGCGGGCGACGTCGGCGGCTCGACCCTGACCGCCGTGACGAGCCTGGGCGGTGATTTCGGCATCGCGGGCACGATCGGCACGGTGGAGAGCGGCGGACTGACCGGCCTCTTCAAGGGCATCGCGCGGGAGTTTTCCGAACTGCACGTCCGCGTGGTGGATGCCCCGGCGGCGCTCCCCGACGGGGAACTGGCGGCCGGCGTGGTGGCCGAGATGCAGGACGGGCCTGGGCCCGTCGAGATCGGCCTCGTCGATGGGCGACGCATCACGGTCGTGCCCTGCGCGACGCCGCCGGTGGCGACCGCAACGCTCGCGTCGCTCGAGCCGGGCAGCACCTGGATCGTGACCGGCGGAGCGCGGGGCGTGACGGCCGCATGCGCGCGGGAACTCGGCCGAAAGTTCGGGCTCAGGCTCGCGCTCGTCGGCTCGACGGCGCCCGTCGACGTGGAGCGGCACTGGCTCTCGCTCGACGCCGCCGGCCTCCGCGACCTCAAGGGCAGGGTGATGCTCGAAGCGAAGGGACGCGGCGCCGATCCGCGGGCCGCGTGGAAGGTGGTCGAGAAGTCGCTCGAGATCGCGAAGTCGCTGGCCGGCTTCAAGGCGGCGGGGGTCGATGCCCGCTACTTCGCCTGCGACCTCTCCGCGGCCGAGGCGGTGCGGTCGCTCGTCACGCGGGTGGTCGCCGAGGTCGGGCCCGTGCGCGGGATCGTGCACGGCGCCGGATTCGAGGCCGCGTGCAGGTTTGAAAAGAAGACGGTCGAGGGCCTCGAGGCGACGCTCGGGCCGAAGTGCGTCGGTCTCGAACACCTCGTGGCGGCAATCGATGCCGCCACGCTCGAGGCCGTGATCGGCTTCGGCTCGACGAGCGGCCGGCTCGGCGGCCACGGGCAGGCCGACTACTCGCTCGCCAACGACATGCTTGCCAAGCTTCTCGGGCGGCTCCGACGGCAGCGTGGGTTGCGGGCGACGACGTTCCACTGGCACGCCTGGGACGAGGTGGGCATGGCCGCCCGGCCGGAGAGCCGGTTCGTGCTCGAACAGTTCGGCCTCAAGTTCATGCCGCTGGCCGAGGGCGTGCGGCGGTTCATGGACGAGATTGAGGCGGGCTTGCCCGAGGCGGAGGTGCTCGTCACCGAACCCGCGATGTGCCCCGACGCCATCGCCACCACGGGGCAGCTGCCACCGACCGCGTGGCCCGATCATCGGTCGAATGGCAAGGCTCCGTCCGCCGGCGGTCCGGTTTCCGCCGCGGCCGGCAGCCTCGTCGGCGGCGTCGAGCGGCGCGACGGAGCGGTGTGGGTGTCATGCCGCCTCGATCCCACGACCGACCGCTTCCTCGTCGAACACACGCAGCACGGGCGGCCGCTCCTCCCGGCGGTGATGGGCGCCGAACTGCTCATGCAGGCGGCGGTCGCGGCCGGCGTCCGTGATCGCGTCGAGGAAATCCGCGACTTCGCCGTCGAGCGGCCGATCGGCTTCCCGGTGGATCAGCCGCGCGACATCCGCGTCGAGGTGGCCGCGGCTCCGGGCCGATCGAGCCAGGTGCGCGGCTGGGCGGGCGTGCTCAACGCCGAGGGGCGGACCGCGGGCGAGGACCGGGTGCATCTCCGCGGCATCGTGTCGGCGGCGGCGGCGGAGCCGATCACCGCGACGCTCGACGAGCCGCCGTTCCCCTTCAACCCGATGGTCTACCAGGACGACGCGCCCTTGCGGCACGGCCCGGCGTTCCGCACGCTCACGGGACTCTTCCTCGACCGCAGCGGCGGCTGGGGGCGGCTCGTGGCCCCGGCGGCCGACGTCGTGGCAGAGCCCCGCGGGGCCCGGGGCTGGACGGTGCCCGTCGCCCTCCTCGACGGCTGCATCGTGGCCTGCGCCGTCTACTCCTACATCCTCTGCGGCCGCCGCGTGGAGGTGCCCGTGGCCTTCGACCGCCTGCGGATCGTGTCGCAGCCACGCGGCGGCGAGAGGTGCACGGCGCGAATGCTGTTCCGGTCGCAGGATCAGCGGGAAAGCCTGTTCGACATCGTCCTGTTCGGCGTTGACGGCCGGCCGCTCCTCGCGATCGACGGGCTGCATCTGGCAGTCATGGGCCCGGACAGGAGCCGCCAGGAATGATCGGCCGTCACTTCGCCGAGGAACTGCCCGTCGGCCGCGTGCGGCGCGGGCTGCGGGTCGGCCCCTGGTCGGTCGATCTGCTCTGCGACCGGCCGCGGGCCGGCGTCGACGTGCGTTCGGGCGCGGTGCTCAGGCTCGCCGAGGATCTCGCGTGCTCCAGCCGGGGCCTGAATCCGGGCAGCGTGCGCGTGGCCGGGCTGCCGCCGTCGGGCAGGCCGGTGGCGACGGTCGACGGCGCACCGGCGCGGTTCGCCGTGTCGGTCTCCCACGTCCGCGGCCTGGTCGGGGCCGCGTTGTCGGACGCGGCCTGGGTCGGGATCGACATCGTCGATCCCGCCGATGCCGGCCGGGCGCTCGACGTCTGGTTCACGCCCGACGAACTCTCGCTCTTGCCGGACGATCACGGCCTGCTTCGCGCCATGCTCTGGGCCGCGAAGGAGGCCGCGTACAAGGCCGCGCGGCTCGACACGGAATTCCGGCCGCGGACGGTGACGATCGAGCAGTTGACGCCGCACGCCTTCGAGTGGATGGCACGGGACGGCCACGTGGCAGCCGTCGGCGACGGCTGCTTCGGCACCGCCGGGCGGCACCTGATCGCCGTCGCGGCGACGCCGATCCGCGGCGCCGACATGCGCGAAACGCAGGCCGTCCATCCGGCCATGGAATCCATGAGTTTCAACCACGGAGAGTCTGCATGATCGATCTCACCGGGAAGGTCGCCCTCGTCACCGGCTCGAGCCGCGGCATCGGCCGGGCGTGCGCCCTCCGCCTCGCCGAGGCCGGGGCCGACGTCGTCGTCAATTTCGTCACCAGCGGCCGCGAGGCGGACGAGGTGGCCGCGCAGATCGCCGCGCTGGGGCGGAACGCCGCCTGCGTGCGGGCCGACGTCGGCCAGGAGGAGGACGTCGACGACATGATCGGGTTCGTCCAGCGGGAATTCGGCCGGCTGGACATCCTCGTCCACAACGCCGCCACCGGCGGGTTTCGACCGTTGGCCGCGACGACACAGCGGCACTTCGACGCGGCCATGCACACCAACGTGCTGTCGTTCGTCTACCTGCTCAAGGCGGCGGCGCCGCTGCTCGAGGCGGCGCCGGGCCGTGGCAAGGCGGTCGTGCTCTCCAGCCACGGCACGCACATGGCGCTGCCGATGTACGGCCTGATCGGCGGCTCGAAGGCGGCGCTCACGTCGCTGGCCCGCCACTGGGCCCTGGAACTCGGCGATCGCGGCGTCAACGTGAACGTCGTCGAGGCGGGGCTCGTCGAGACCGACTCGACCAAGCGGTTGCCCGGCGCCGCCGAGATGTTCGCGGGCCGCAGGTACAAGACCATGATGGGCGATCGGATGCTCGAGGCCGCCGACGTGGCCGATGCGGTGCTCTTCCTGGCCAGTCCGCTCTCCGACCTCGTGCAGGGCCAGACGCTCGTCGTCGACGGAGGCGCCGCGATCCACGTCTGACACGGTGCAAATGATCTCCGCGCGGTTTGTAGGTCGGGGTTGCCCACGCCCCAAGATCCGGACGTTCGCGGAGGGCCTCGTGCCCTCCGCTCACTCGGATGCAGACTACGCTCCTCAATCCTTGCTTCGCTTG
>JBIIYN010000283.1:0-5234 GCA_044346795.1 Pirellulales bacterium | reverse complement strand
GTAGGTGATTACGCCCGCGATCAGCAGGTTGAACCACAGCGACCGCCAGGTGCTCCGTAGTTTGTCGGTCGTGCCACCGAGCGTGATCCGGTAGCCCCCGGCGAGGTCGCCGGCCGCCTCCAGCGGATCGATCACCAGCCGCTGGATCCGGTCCTGGGCCTCCTCCAGCGGCATCTTTGTCGGCGGGCTGACCTGCACCGTGATCGCCCGCTCCCGCTCGCGGTGCAGGATCTGCTCGGGGCCGCTCGAGAATTCCCGCACCTCCGCCACGCTCTCGAGCGGCACGAGCTGGCCGCCGGGCGTGACCACGGGCAGCGACCGCAGGTCCTGCGTGCGCTTCACGAAGCGATCGTCCCCCTTGATGACCAGGTCGATCCGGTCGTTGTCGAGGAAGTAGTCGGTCGCGTAGCCGCCGTCCACCAGGCAGTTGACCATGTAGCCCAGCTGCCGGGCGTCGAGCCGCATGTCGGCCGCCTGCTCGAAGCGGGGCACGAGCTGCACCTCGGGGCTCGAGAGGTCGAGCGACGGCTTCGGCAGGTTCTGGCTGCCGGGCGTGGCCTCCGGGAGCTTGGCCATCACCGCCAGCCCGAGCTGCACGAGCCTGGCCAGGTCGGGGCCGGTGATCTCGACGTCGATCGTGCGGCCCGAGCCGATGCCCTGTTCGAAGAGGCTCGACTGCTTGGCCACCGCGAACGTGCCCGGCAGATCGGCCGCCACCCGCCGGATCAGTGGCACGAGTTTGGCGGCTTCGAGCGGGTCAAGCGACCGCACGCCGATGAACACGCTCCGCCCCCGGGCGACGAAGAACAGGTCGCCGAGGATCGGGGCGTCGAGGGCGGCCGCCTCGGGCGTGCCGGGATCGACGTCCCAGTAGGGCAGGAGCCGCGCCTCCACGACGTCGCCCATCCGCAGCAGCTCGTCGATGTTGTAGCCGGGCGGAGGCAGGAGGATGCCGAAGACGAGGTTGCGGTTGCCCTCGGGCAGGTATTCGACCTTCGGCATGAGCAGCCAGGTCGCCCCCGCCGCGGCGGCCACGATGACCGCCGCGGTGATGGCCGGCCGCGCGACACCTTCGAGCAGGAAGCGGTCGAGCGAAAGCAGCCCGCGCATGAAGGCGGCGCCGAACCGGCTGACCGGATCGCGGGCGATCGTCGGCGCGGCGTCGTCCTGCCGGCCCGTGACGACCGCGGCGGCGGCGGCACCTCCGCTGCCCTGCAGCAGCCAGGCGGCCGCGACGGGCACGACCAGGCCCGACACGGCCAGCGACAGGCCGACGGCCGCGGCGATCGCCAGGGCGATGTCGCCGAAGAGCTGTCCGGCCTCCCCCTGCACGAAGAGCACCGGCAGGAACACGGCCACGTTGGTGAGCGTGCTGGCGAGGATCGCCCCCCAGACCTCCGTCGTGCCCTTCACCGCCGCGGTCCGCGGCTCCTCCCCGCGGCTCCAGTGGACGAAGATGTTTTCGAGCACGACGACCGCGTTGTCGATCAGCATGCCGACGGCGAAGGCGATGCCCGCCAGGCTGATCACGTTGAGGGTGCGGTCGAAGGCGGCGAGCGCCAGGAACGTGCCCATCACGCTCACCGGGATCGACATCGCCACGATCAGCGTGGAGCGGATGTTTCGCAGGAAGAGCAGGAGCGTGCCGAGCGTCAGCAGCCCGCCCACGAAGATGTTGTCGTTGACCAGTCCGATGGCCGAATCGATGTAGGTCGTCTCGTCGTAGACGAGCGTGAGGCTCAGGCCCCGCGGCTCGAGGTCGCGATCGATCTCCGCGGCGACGGCCCGCAGCCGCCGCATCATCTCGAGCACGTTGGCGTCCCGCTCGCGGGTGACCTTGATGGCGATGTTGCGGGCGCCGAACCGCCGGACGATGCCGCTCGGCTTCTTCATGCCCAGCTGCACCTTCGCGACGTCGCGGACGTAGACCGGATGGCCGTCGCGGCGGGAGACGATCACGCCCGCCACCTGCTCCGGCGATCTGAATTGGCCGAGCGTGCGGACGACATACCGCCGCTTGCCCTCCCAGAAATCGCCGCCGGACGTGTCCTGGTTCTGGTTGGCCAGCGCGAGGCGGAGGTCGTCGATCGTGAGCTGCCGGGCGGCGAGCAGTTGGGGGTCGACGATCACCTGCAGCTCGTCGGCCCGGCCGCCCACGAGGTCGGCGCTCGACACGCCATCGACCCGTTCGAGCCGGCCCTCGATGTCGTCCTCCGCCATGCGGCGCATCGCCTCGACGTCGATGTCGGCCGGCTTGAAGGCCTCGAGCTCCGGATGATCCGTCACGAGCCTGCGCAGGCGGAAGAGGGCGAGGTCGGGCGTGCGGGCGGTCGTCACGCGGTCGATCGCGGCGGCGAGCGCGGGATGGGCCGCCTTGGCCCGGAGAATCGTCTCCGGGCTCGGGGCCGCCTGGCCGAGGATCAGCCAGGCCACGGGGCGGTCGTTCGCGCTGGCGGTGCGGATCACGGGCCGGTCGGCGTCGATCGGCCAGTCACGCACCTGCTGCACCCGCGTGTTGACCTTCACGAGCGCCTGCGACATGTCGGTGCCGACGGCGAACTCCAGCTCGATCGTCCCCGCGGAGTCGCTCGAATCGCTCGACATCTTCACGAGCCCCTCGACGCTGCGGAGCTGTTCCTCGAGCGGCTGCACGAGTTCCTGCTCGACCTCCTGGGGGCTCGCGCCCACCCAGCGGGCTTCCACCGAGATCGTGGGGATCTGCACCTCTGGCGTGAGTTGCACCGGCATCGAGAGCAAGGCCAGCACGCCGAAGAGCGTCACGAGGATCACCCCGACGGCGACCTTGACGGGATTGGCGACACAGATGGCGACGACGTTCATCGGAAGCTCACGGAACCGACGCGGCCTTGAAACCGCTCACGCCATCGAAGGCTACGGCGTCGGAAACGTCACGACCATGCCCGGTCGCAGCCGTTCGTTGCCGCGGATGACCACGAACTGGCCGGGTTCGAGGCCGCCACGGATCTCGACGCTTCCCTCGATGGTGGCGCCAAGCGATACCGGCACGGGCCGCACGGTGCCCGTGCTCGCACTGGCCGTTGCCGTATCGGCCGTCGCATCGACGCAGTAGACCATGGCGGATGGTCCACCGAGCACGAGGGCGTCCTTCGGCACCACCGTGGCCAGGCCGGTCCGGCCGACGGGCAGCCAGGCCCGCGCGAGCATGCCGCCGCGCAACATCGGCTGGCCGTCCACGATCCGGTTCTCCACCGACACCTTCACCGGAAAGCTGCGGCTGAGCAGGTCGGCCTGCGGCACCACCCGCTCCACGCGGCCGATCCAGGTCTGGTGGGGGGCGGCGTCGAGTTCCAGCCGGACTTCCGCACCGCGGGCCAATGAGCCGATCGTGAGTTCCGGCACCTGCACCTCGATCTCGACCTTGTCGAGTTCCGCGATGCGGGCCACGAGACCTCCCCGGGCGACCCATTGTCCCTCCTCGGCAAAGCGTTCGATCACCCAGCCGCCGAAGGGTGAGCGGATCGTGTGCTTGGCGAGCTGGTCGTCGATGCGTTCGAGGTGCGCTTCCTGGACGGCCGCCGCCGCCGCCGCCTGCGCGATCTGTTCTTTGCGCGGGCCGGCCTCGGCGAGGGCGAGTGCCGCCTGGCTGCCGCGGAGTTGGGCCTCGATCTGCCGCAGTTCCGTCTGGGCGTCGTGCAGTTCGTCGGCCGTGCTCGTGCCGCGCTCGGCGAGCCGCGTGAGCCGTTCCATCCGGCTGCGGGCGTATTCCCGGCGTGCTTCCAGGGCGGCGACCGCCGCGCGGGCTTGTTCGATCTCCTCGGGCCGCGTGCCGGCCTTGAGCTCGGCGAGCATCTGCCGCTGCCGCTCCAGTTCGGCCACGGCGCCCTCACGCTCGATTTCCAGGAGTCCGCGCAGCAGCTCCGCGATCGGCTGACGGGCTTCCACGTGCTCGCCCTCGAGCACCAGCAGCTTGACGAGCCGGCCATCGACTGCGCTGCCCACATCGCTCACCCGGGCCGGGTAAACCGTCCCGACGAACGACTGTCCGGCTGCCAATTCCCGCCGTTCCACGCGGGCGACTGCCACCGGAACGCCGGGGCTCGACCGGCTCGCTGCGGGATCGGCCGCCGGCGACGGTGCCGGGGCAGGGCACAGCACAACCACGGCGGCCACGAGAGCGGCAGAGACCGCCGTTCGAGGGCGGGCCGGGGTGGCCGGTGGAATCGAGCGCAGGGCAATGCGTGAACAAGCCATCCCCCGGTTATACTCTGCCGGGGATTCTGCCGATTTTCCAGACATTTTTTGGGCCGCTTGACGCTGGGGGCGGGTTCGGCTAATTTTCTGTCTGACGGCAGCCGATCCCTCGGGATTGGGTTCTCGCGAGCTCGGCTGCCGCCGCGAGACGGTAAGGACGTGATCTTCGCCGTGGGTTGAGGCCCGCTCCGGTTACCCGGGACGAACCTCTGTCCATGGCAATGCCCAAGGACGTGCCCAAAAATGGGTATCGTTCTTGAAGCGACAGGGTCACGAGCCGACGGTGCTTGCCGCACTGCCGGCTTGTTTTGTTCTTTGACAATTTGGTCGTGGTAATTGGCATCTTGAAAGAATGCTGAGGGAAGCCGTCTCAAGCGGCTTCCGGAGGCGTTCTCCCAAGGCTCACGAAGGCGTTTTGCAAAGCAATTTGCAGGGCGTTGTTCGTGATAAAGAGCGAGGAAGTACCTCAACTTCTCGTCGCCTCAGCAATGAGTCGATGCAGAGTTGGGGATAATCGTAACGCCCTGAGCGGGGCTGGCGCGCTTGCCAGCGATGGCTCGGGGCTTGGCGAAACGACTCGATTGGATTGTCTCCGAAGCCGGCGGCTCATTTCGATGGCCTGCTGGTTTCGCGAGCACTCGATTCGGGTGGTCAAGCTAGTAAGGGCGCATGGGGGATGTCTAGGCGTCAGGAGGCTTTGAAGGGCGCGGAAGGCTGCGATAAGCCCGGGGTAACCGTCAAACAGGTGATGATCCCGGGATTCCCGAACCGACTGCAACTGAATCCATAGGTTGCAGTAGCGAACGCGGAGAACTGAAACATCTCAGTATCCGCAGGAACAGAAAGAAAAATCGATTTCCTCAGTAGCGGCGAGCGAAAGGGAAACAGCCCAAACCGAGGTGGTTTCCACCTCGGGGTTGTAGGGCCCTCCACCGGAGTTATCAAACAATCGACTAGCGGAACGATTTGGAAAGATCGTCCACAGAGGGTGACAGGCCCGT
>JBIIYN010000051.1:0-16671 GCA_044346795.1 Pirellulales bacterium | reverse complement strand
CCACCCGGGAGCCAGACATGATCGACGACCTGCGCGAAGAAGAGATCGTCAACAAGGTCGGAGGACGATTCAAGCTCTCCACCCTCATCCAGAAGCGGCTGGTGGCGCTCAACGCCGGTGGGCGGCCGCTCGTGGACACCGACACCGACGACAAGATGCAGATCGTCATCGAGGAGATCAAGCAGGACAAGATCTACCTCGACACGTCGATGAACCTCCGTGTCACCGGTGAATCCCCCGAGGCTGGCGGCCCGCTCGACTTCGACGCCTCCATCCTGTGATCCCCATGCTCGCCGGCCGTGAAATCATCGTCGGCGTCTCGGGTGGCATCGCCGCCTACAAAGCCGCGGCATTGACGAGCATGCTCGTCCAGCGGGGGGCCGGAGTCACCGCCGTGCTCACGCGGAATGCCCGGCGGTTCGTGGGCACCGCGACGTTCGCCGCACTCACGGCACGGCCGGTCGCCAGCCGCAGTTTCGACCCGGCGGTGTTCCCCCTCGGCGGCCACATCGAGCTGGCGGCCCGGGCCGACCTCGTCGTCGTGGCCCCGGCCTCGGCCGACCTGCTCGCGAAGCTCGCCACCGGTGCGGCGGACGACCTCCTGACGACGCTCCTGCTCTGTGCCGAGTGCCCGGTGCTCGTCGCGCCGGCGATGAATGCGGCGATGTGGGCCAAGCCCGCCGTGCAGCGGAACGTGCGGCAGGTCGCTGCCGACGGCGTACACGTCATCCAGCCTGGAACGGGCTGGCTCTCCTGCCGTCAGCAGGGGGCCGGAAGGATGGCCGAGCCTGAGGAGATCGCGGCCGTCATCCAGGAACTGCTCGCATCCCGGCCGGGCAAGCCGCTCACCTGAGGCACGGCCATTTCGGCCAGGCGCGCGATGGCTCACATCCTGCTCACGGCCGGCCCCACACGGGCCTACATCGACGAGGTGCGGTATCTCACCAACGCTTCGAGCGGCCGCATGGCGAGGTCCCTCGCCCAGGCGCTGATCGCCCGTGGCCACGAGGTGACCGTCGTCAGCGGACCGGTCGCGGTGCGGTATCCCCCGCGGGCCCGCGTGATCCCCGTCATCACCACGGCCGAAATGCTCGCGGCGGCGGCGGCCGAACTGCCGCACGCCGACGGCGTGATCGCGGCGGCCGCCCCCTGCGACTTCGAGCCCGATCGCCGGGCGGCGGGCAAAATCCCGCGATCCTCGGCGGGACTGACGCTGAAACTTCGTGCCACCACCGACGTGATCGCCACGCTGGCCGCCCGCGCGAAGCGGCAGTCCTCCGGCCGGAAGAAGCCCACCTGGTGCGTGGCCTTCGCCCTCGAGCCCGGGGCCGACAAGGCACGGGCCTGCGCCAAGGTGACGGCAAAGCAGTGCGACTTGATCGTCGTGAACGATCTGGCCGCCCTCGAATCGGCCACGAACGCCGTGGCCGTCTATGACGCCCGCCACGACCTGGTCGGCGAGAAGCGGGGCCCGAAGCCGGCCGTCGCCGCCTGGCTCGTCCGCCTGATCGAACGCCGGCTGATCGGCGGATGAAGCCGGCCGCCGGCTCGGTCACGCCAGGTGGAGGATTTTGCCCGCGGCCGCTATAAATTGCCGCCTTCACCCCCCTGCCCCTCGCCGGCCCCTCCGATGATCAAAGTCGCCGTCCTTGGCGCCACTGGCTACACGGCCCTCGAAGCCATCAAGATCCTCCTGCGACACCCGCAGGCCGAGATCGTCGCCGTCACCAGCCGGCAGGAGGGCAGCACGCCGATCTCGAGCGTGCACCCGAGTCTCGTCGGCCGGCTCGACATGCCGCTCGAGGATCTCCAGCCGGAGGAGGTGGGCAGGCGGGCGGAGTGCGTGTTCAGCTGCCTGCCGCACTGCGCGAGCGCCGAGGTCATCCCGCGGGTGCTGGCCGCCGGAGCCCGTGTCGTCGACTTCAGCGCCGACTACCGGCTCGATGACGCCGGCACCTACCTTGAGTGGTATGGCCACGAGCATCCGGATGCCGGCCGGCTCGGCGCCACGCCCTACGGCCTCCCCGAACTCTTTCGGCGGCAGCTCGGATCGGCGCAGCTCGTGGCCAACCCGGGATGCTACTCGACGTCGGCGATCCTGCCGCTCGCGCCCCTGATCAAGAGCGGCCTCTTCGACACCGACGACATCATCGTCGATTCGAAGAGCGGCGTGAGCGGCGCGGGCCGCCAGCCGAAACTGATGACCCACTTCCCCGAATGCAACGAGAGCATGTCGGCCTACAACGTCGGCCGACATCGCCACACGCCCGAGATCGAGCAGGTGGTCAATCGCTTCGCGGGCACGCGTCCCGCCGTGATCTTCACGCCGCAACTGGCCCCGATGGACCGCGGCATCCTGTCGACGATCTACATCCGGCCGAAGCAGCCGATCACGGAGGCGTCCGTCATGCGGCTCCTGCGAGATGCCTACGCCGGAGAACGTTTCGTCCGGGTCGTGGACCATCTTCCCGGCACCAAGGACACGGTCGACACCAACTTCTGCGACATCACCGCCCGGGTGGTCCGCGGCCGCGTGCTGCTCATCAGCTGCCTCGACAACCTCGTGAAGGGGGCGGCCGGGGCCGCCGTGCAGAACTTCAACTGCCTGTTCGGTCTGCCGGAAACCGACGGGCTGCTGTAGACACGCCGCCGCCACCTCCCGACACTCGGGCGGCCGCAAGCAATCGAGAACCACCGATGGCCATTGCCGAAACCCCAGTGCGTCTGCCGATTCCTCCCTTGCCCCAGGGCTTTCGCGCCGCCGGCGCCCACGCCGGACTGAAGCGCAACCCGACCCGCGAGGACATCGCGCTCGTCGTGTCGGACCACGACGCGACCGCGGCGGGCGTCTACACGACGAACCTCGTCTTCGCGGCGCCCGTGGCCTTCGACCGCGGCCGCACGCCGGGGGAGGGCTTCCGGGTGATCGCCATCAATTCCGGCAATGCCAACGCCTGCACCGGCCGCCGGGGCCTGGACGACGCGCGGGCGATGGCGGCCGCGGCGGCCGAGGCGGTGGGTGCCGACGAATCGGCGGCGCTCGTACTCTCCACGGGCATCATCGGCGAATTCCTGCCACTGGAGAAAATCCGTGCCGGGATCAAGACGGTGGCCGCGAAGCTCGGCAGCGACACCGACGCGGCCGTCACCGCGGCGCGGGGAATGATGACGACCGACACGCGGCCGAAGCTCTCGGGGTCAGCGTTCAGCGTGGATGGCCGCCGCTACACGCTCTTCGGCATGGCCAAGGGGGCGGCCATGATCGGCCCACGCATGGCCACGATGCTCGGCGTGATCCTCACCGACGCGCCAGTCAAGCCGGCCGACGCGCAGCGGCTGCTGCGGGAGGCCGCCGAGCAGACCTTCAACTGCGTGAGCGTGGACGGCCATACGAGCACCAACGACACGGTGCTGCTGCTTGCCAACGGCGCCGCCGGGGGCAAACCGCTCTCCGGCGCCGGGCTCGACGCGTTCCAGAAGGCCCTCGCCGACGCCTGCGAGACGCTGGCCCGGGAGATCGCCGACGACGGCGAGGGGGCGACGCACGTGTTGCGGATCGAGGTGAAAGGGTGCGCGTCCCGCGACGAGGCCCGCCAGATCGCCCGCAGCGTGGCCGACAGTCCGCTGGTAAAGACGGCGATCTGCGGGGCCGACCCCAACTGGGGCCGGATCGTGTCGGCGGCCGGCTACTCCGGGGTCAAGTTCGACCCCGACCGTCTGATCCTGCGGCTCAACGGCACGCTCCTGTTCCGCGACGGGGCCCCGGTGGCGTTCGACGGCGGGGCCGTATCCGCCTCGATCCAGGCCTCCCGGGAGACCCTGATCGAACTCGATTTCGGGGCCGGACCGGGGTCGATCCGGTTCTACTCGAGCGATTTGACGGCCGAATACGTGCGACTGAACGCCGACTACCACACCTGAAGCTTGGCTTTCGGGGCATATAGTTTGGGGGTGCGGGCCCGCGGCTTGACGCGGGCCTGACAAAACTGTTTTCTCTGGCTAGCCTCCCAACGCGTTTCCGGCGTACAGTCCCCACCGAAAGCAAGAAATCCAGCCCATGCTGATCGCACTGCCGCCCCTCCCGATGTCACCGGCTCCCTGGTCCTCCGAGCCCTGCCAGTGGCCAGAGACGGCACCACCGCCGGTGGGCGGCCCGCGACGCGGATCCATCGTCTGCGGCGACGATCCCGACGACGAAGACGACGAACTGGGTGACGAAGAGGATCTGGCCGTCGCGCAGCCGGCGGCGGACGAGGAATCGAGCTTCGACGACTTCGACGATGAATTCGACGACGACTTCGAGGAGGAGGAGAACGATCCGGACTGGGATCATCCCGACGACTCGGCTCCCGAACCGCCGCCGCCCGGCAAGGGCGGCGGCCGCAAGAAATGAACAGCGTCTCCCCAACGACGAACGACGACTGGTTCGGCGGGCTCAGCCAGCTCGACTTCGACATCGACTTCTTCGAGGGTCTGCTGGCCCGCAACGGCGAATCGATCGAAGTCCTGCGGGTGCTCGCCGAACTCGTCTCGCAGAAGGGTCTCGTCAAGCGGGCGGTGGAACTCGACCGGAGGCTCGTGGCGCTGCTGCCCAACGACTTCCTCGCCCGCTACAATCTCGCGTGCTCGCTGGCGCGTGCCGGCAGGCCCGACGAGGCGATCGACGCGCTCTCCCGGGCGATCCTGCTCGGGTACGACGACCTCGACCATCTGGAGGTCGATCCGGACCTCGATTCGCTCCGCGAGCATCCGGAGTTCCGGGAGTTGCTCGGTCGCGAGTAGGCCGGTCCATCCAACCCGCAATTCCACGTCGGCCCGCGGAGCACGCATGCTCGACCAATACGACAAGATCACGGAGGCCTGCGCGACCATCACGGCGCGGTGGCCCCGAAAGCCGGCCGTCGGCCTCATCCTCGGCAGCGGCCTGGGCGCGGCGGCGGCGGCCCTCACCGACACGGTGACCGTCCCCTACGAAGCGATTCCGCACTTCGCCAAATCGACGGCGCACGGCCACGCGGGCCAGCTGGTCTGCGGCCTCCTGGCCGGCGTGCCGGTGGTGGTGATGGAGGGGCGGATGCATGCCTACGAGGGCTATCCGCTCGCCCAGATCACGTTTCCCGTGCGGGTGCTCCGTCGGCTCGGCGCCGGCCTGCTCATCGTCACCAACGCCTGCGGTGGGCTGAATCCCCAGTTTCGCACCGGCGACATCATGGTGATCGACGACCACATCAACCTCATGAACGACAACCCGCTCGTCGGCATCAACGACGAGCGGCTCGGGCCCCGCTTCCCGGACATGTCCGCGCCCTATGCGGCCGACCTGATCGACCAGGCGCTCGAGGTGTCCCGCCGGGAGAACTTCGCGGCCCATCGCGGCGTCTACGTGGCCGTCACCGGCCCGAATCTCGAGACCCGCGCGGAGTATCGTTTCTTGAGGGGCATCGGCGCCGACGTCGTCGGCATGTCGACCGTTCCCGAGGTGATCGTGGCGGTGCACGCGGGCCTGCGGGTGCTCGGACTCTCGGTGATCACCGACATGTGCCTGCCCGACCACCTGGAGGTGGCCACGGTCGAAAAGATTCTCGCGGTCGCCCGCTCGGCGGAGCCGAAGCTCCGCGCCATCATCACCGCCGCCGTCCGCGCCGCGGGCTGAGGCCCGGCACCGTCTCCGATCCCTCCTTCGACCACCTCTCACGCGATGTTCGAACCCGTTCGCGGCAAGCCCGACTTTCCCGCCATCGAGGCTGCCATCGCGCGGTTGTGGCGCGACCGCCGCATCTACCGAAAGTCGCTCGAGCAGCGACGCGGCGCGAGGCCGTTCGTCTTCTTCGAGGGTCCGCCCACCGCCAACGGCATGCCGCACCCCGGCCACTGCCTGACCCGCACGATCAAGGATCTGTATCCGCGGTATCGGACGATGCGGGGCGAATACTGCGAGCGGAAGGCCGGCTGGGACACGCACGGTCTGCCGGTGGAGGTGGAGGTCTGCAAGGAACTGGGCATCCACTCGAAGGCCGAGATCGAGGCCTACGGCGTGGAGCCCTTCATCCACCGCTGCCAGGAATCGGTCTGGCGCTACATGAAGGAGTGGGAGACGCTCACCGAACGGATCGGATTCTGGATCGACCTCTCCGACGCTTACGTAACCTATCACCAGAGCTACGTGGAGAGCGTCTGGTGGGCGCTCGCCGAGCTCTTCGACCGCGGCCTCCTCTACCAGGGGCACAAGATCGTCTGGTGGTGGGCCCAGGGGGGCACGGCGCTCTCGAGCGGCGAGGTGGGCCAGGGCTACCGCGAGGTGGCGGATCCGAGCGTCTACGTGGCCTTCCCGCTCGTGGACGACGCGGGCCGGCCGACCAGCCGCAGCCTCGTGGCTTGGACGACCACGCCCTGGACGCTGCCTTCGAACCAGTTCGCGGCCGTGAAGGCCGATCTCGCCTACGTCGTGCTGCGTGAGCCTGCGAGCGACGCGGCCGACACGCCCGAATTCATCGTCGCCGAGCCGCTGGCCGCGGCTCTGGGCGAAAAAATGAAGAAGCGGTTCGACGTGGTCGAGCGGCTTCCCGGCTCCAGCCTCGTGGGACGGTCCTACCTGCCGCCGTTCGACACCTTCCGCCCGGCCGGGCCGCCCCGTGCCGCTCCGCTCGCGGCCGGAGGCGCGGAACCGGCCGCCTGGCGGGTCGTGGCGGCCGATTTCGTGACCACCGACTCCGGCACCGGCATCGTCCACGTCGCGCCGGCCTTCGGCGAGGTGGACTACACGGTGCTGGCCGCCGAGCAGGCCCGGTTCGCCGCCGGCCGGGGGCCTGCACTGATCAACTGCGTGGCGTCCGACGGCACCTTCACCGACGCCTTCCCGATGGGCAGCGGCCGGTTCGTGAAGGACTGCGACCGCGACATCGCGCGGGACCTCCGGGCGCGGCACCTGCTCGTGCACCAGGAGCAGTACGTGCACGACTATCCGTTCTGCTGGCGGGCCGACAACGATCCGCTCATCCAATACCCGCGGCAGAGCTGGTTCATCCGGACCAGTCAGTTTCGCGACCAGATGCTGGCCAACAATGAACGGATCGACTGGCTCCCCGAGCACATCAAGGACGGCCGCTTCGGCAACTTCCTGGAGACGAACGTCGACTGGGCCCTGTCCCGCGAGCGGTATTGGGGCACGCCGCTGCCGATCTGGAGGTGCGAGGCGACCGGGAAGGCCGAGGCGGTGCCCTCGTATGCGGCGCTCCTTGCCAAGCCGGGCGTGCAGGGCACGGAGGTGTTTGATCGGGCCAAGGCGGCCAATCCGCAGCTCTCCGACGATCTCCGGGTGCACAAACCCTACATCGACGCGGTCACCTACGATTCCCCGTTCGCCCCCGCCGCGCGGATGCGCCGGGTGCCGGAGGTGATCGACTGCTGGTTCGACTCGGGCGCGATGCCCTTTGCGCAGTGGGGCTGGCCGCACCGCGGCAGAGAGGAATTCGCGTCGCAGTTTCCGGCCGACTTCATCTCCGAGGCGATCGACCAGACCCGCGGCTGGTTCTACAGCCAGCTGGCGATCAGCACGCTCCTGTTCGGTGACGGCGAGCGACCGTATCCGCATCCGTTCCGCACCTGCATCGTGCTCGGGCACATGCTGGGCGAAGACGGCCAGAAGATGAGCAAGAGCAAGCGGAACTACCGCGAGCCGGCGGAGATCTTCGACAAGTACGGCGCCGACACGCTCCGCTGGTTCTTCCTCGCCGGGCAGCCGCCGTGGACCAGCATCCGCTACAGCGAGCGGGCGATCCGCGAGAGCGTGCCCGAGTTCCTGCTGCGTCTCTGGAACGTCTACAGCTTCTTCGTGATCTACGCCCGGATCGACGGCTTCGATCCGGCCACGCTGCTCGACGCGGCCGGCTCGCTCGACCATGCCGACCTCGCCAGGGCCCGCGGCTACCGCCCCGTCGCCGACCGCGGCGAACTGGACCGCTGGATGCTCTCGGAGCTCAACGCGACGGCCGCCGCGATGGTCGCGCGGCTGGACCGCTACGACCACTTCGCCGCCGCCGGCGAGCTGTCGGCGCTCGTCGACGCGGTCAGCAACTGGTTCGTCCGCCGCAGCCGCGACCGCTTCTGGGCCGCGGGGCGGGCCGACACCGGGCCCGACGGCAGCGCCGACAAACTGGACGCCTACTGGACGCTCTACGAGACGCTCCTCACGATCGCCCGCCTGGCGGCACCCTTCGTGCCCTTCGTGACCGAGGCGATCTGGCAAAACCTCGCCGTGGCCGCCTTCGGCCCCGCGGCTCCCGAAAGCGTGCACCTCACCGGCTATCCCGCCGGCGATGCGGCCCTCGTTGACCACGATCTGGTCCGCCGCATGGCCCTCGTCCGCGATGTCTCGTCGCTGGGCCGCGCGGCGCGGGCGGCGGAGAAGCTCAAGGTCCGCCAGCCCCTGTCGAAGGTGGAGGTGATTCTCGCCGCCGCGGCCGCCGGGCATCCCGCCGACGCGGCGTGGCTCGAGGCCCACGCCGAACTCGTCTGCGACGAGCTCAACGTGAAGCAGTTCGAGATCTGCCGCGAACCCGACCGCTACATCACCCGCGCGGTGCTCCCCGATCTCAAGAAGCTGGGACCGCGGTTGGGCAAGGATCTGCCGAAGGCCCGCGACGCGATTGCCAAGGCCGATGCGGCTGCGCTGCTGGCGGCGCTCGACCGCGACGGGCGGGCGACGATCCCGCTGGCCGGCGGCGGCGAGGCGGTCATCGAGTGCGACGACGTGATGATCCGCACGACGGCCAAGCAGGGCTGGGCGGCCGCGGAGGGCCCGCGTGCGGTGGTGGTCGTGGCCAGTGAACTCACGCCCGACCTCGTTGCCGAGGGGCTCGTCCGCGAGGTCGTGCACGCGGTGCAGTCGCAGCGGAAGACGCTCGACCTCGAGTTCACCGACCGCATCGAGCTGGTGTTCGACACCCCTTCCGCGGAGCTGCGATCCGCCATCGAACGGCATCTCGGCTACGTCGCGTCCGAGACGCTCGCCGCGACGGCCACGTTCGGCCCGCTGGATGACGCGTCCAACGAGACGCTGGACATCGACGGCCATCCGCTCGTCGTCGCGATCAGGCGGCTGGCTCCGGCCTCGCCGACGGGCGGAGGTGCGGCATGACCGCCGCCGCCGCGGGTGCCGCCGACAAGACACTCCGCCTGGCGGTGCTCTTGTCGGGCTCGGGACGGACGCTTGAAAACCTGCTGGACTGGATCGACGCCGGCCGGCTGGCCGCCCGCGTCGCCACGGTGGTCTCGAGCCGTGCCGACGTCCGCGGCGTGCGGATCGCCGCCCGGGCCGGCCTCCGGGCCGCCGTGCTGCCGCCGGCCGGCCGTCCGCTGGCCGACTGGAGCCGCGACATCTTCGCCGCCTGCCGCGCGGCCAGTCCCGACCTCGTGGTGATGGCGGGCTTCCTGCATCTCGTGGAGATACCCGCCGACTTCGCCGGCCGCGTGATCAACATCCACCCATCCCTGCTGCCGGCCTTCGGCGGCAAGGGGTTTCACGGGATGCACGTGCATCGCGCGGTCCTCGATCGCGGCTGCACGGTCTCGGGCTGCACCGTGCACCTCGTGGACAACGAATACGACCACGGCCGCATCCTGCTGCAACGGACGGTGCCGGTGCTCGAGGACGACAGCCCGGAATCCCTGGCCGCCCGCGTCTTCGCCGCCGAGTGCGAGGCACTTCCCGAGGCCATCAACAGGATCGCCGCCGGCGGCCGTTCTTCGGGCTGAAGTGGGGAGTCGGGTTTGGCCCCGTGCCCGTCTGCTAGAGTACGGCGACGCTTTTCGTCAACCAACGGAGCCACCCATGTCTCGCTCGCTTGGCAACATCATCGCCGACACGCTGCAGCTGTCCGTGGGCTATGCGGAGCGGCTCCTGAAGAACATCCCGGCGGACCGGTTTGGACGGTTCGCCCGCTGCGGCGACGAGGTCGTGGATTCGAACCACCCGGCGTTCGTCTACGGTCACCTCAGCCTGTACGCGCCCAAGGTGCTTCAGCAGATCGGCCATCCATCCCCCGCCGTGCCCGCCCACTTCGAGCACCTGTTCTCGAAGGACGCCTCGTGCCGCGACGACGAGGACGGCGACCTGTATCCGCCGATGGACGAGATCGTCGGCTTCTTCTTCGAGGGGCACCGCATGCTCGCCGGGGCCCTGCGGGCGACTCCCGACGCGACGTTCCAGCAGCCGAATCCTGCGGAGGGCCGGATGCGCGAACTCTTCCCCACGCTCGGCTCGGTGCAGACCTTCTACTGCGGCGGCCACATGATGATGCACCTCGGCCAGCTGAGCGCCTGGCGGCGGATCGAGGGCCTCGGTTCCGCCTGACAAGTCCCGAAAAGCTACCGAGAGACAAGCGTCGCAACGGGGGATCTAGCCAGTCGTTCGCCTTTCCTGCCCCCCGTCGCCGGGCTCCTTCGAGTCGTTCGTCGCGGTGGGGGCGTCCTGGGAGGCGTCGCGGAAACTCCGCAGCATCATGCCGATGCCGGCGGCGACCATGCCCAGCATGAGCAGCAGGTTGCTCGTCCGCATGTCCATCAGGAACTGGATGCGGCTGAGGATCTCGATCACGATGATCGCCAGGCCGGTGTAGAACAGCGCCCAGCCCCACTTGAGCCGCGCGTCGTAGAACAGCAGCACCAGACCGCAGAAGATCGGCAGAAACACCACCCCGGTGCTCATCGCAGGCATACCGCCCCCGAGCATGCCCCGGCTGAAGGCGCCGGAGAACATCCCGAAGTCGCGGGTCACGACGTGCACGTTGCTCAGGAAAAACCAGAGCCCGGCGGCGGCGAGCACGAGGCCGGAGAAGAAGAGCCAGGTGCCGCCAGGGGTGCCGCCCGCGCCCCGCACGAGTTCCTCGTGCATGCCCCGCACCTGCTCGATGTCTCGCTCGAATTCCTGCCGCTTCGAATCCGCCATGGTGCCTGCGCCTCGTTCGGAACGATCCTGTCCGCCGGATCCCTCACGACAGCATATCAAGTCCGCCACGCAGGGCGGTTTCGATCGGCGTTCGCCCCGATTTTCGTCCGGGAACCCACGGAACAGTGGCCGAATCGATGTTTGCTTCCCGTCGCCGTTCTTTCATAATTCGGGTTCTATCGCGCGGCAGCACCGCACCCGTTCCCGATCGAAAACCTCCAGGAGCCATCATGGCCACGAAGACCGGCAAGAAGAACGCCGCCAAGACCGCCTCCTCCACCGGCACCAAGTCGCTCGCCGCATTGAAGGACGAGATCTGTGACATCGGCCGCCGCATCTACAACAAGGGCTTCGCGGCCGGCAACGACGGCAACATCTCCTACCGTCTCGGGCCGGACAAGGTGCTCTGCACGCCGACGATGATGTCGAAGGGCTTCATGACACCGGCCGACCTCTGCATCGTCGACATGGAGGGAAACCAGCTGGCCGGCAAGCGGAAGCGTTCGAGTGAGATCCTGCTGCACCTGACGATCATGAAGGAGCGGCCCGACGTGAACAGCGTCGTGCACTGCCACCCGCCGCACGCGACCGCCTTCGCCGTGGCCCGCGAGCCGATCCCGCAGGCGGTGCTCCCGGAGGTGGAGGTGTTCCTCGGCGACATCCCGATCTCCCGGTACGAGACGCCGGGCAACCAGACCTTCGCCGACACGATCAAGCCGGTCGTCAAGCGGTCGAACGTGATCCTGCTGGCCAATCACGGCACGGTCAGCTTCGGCGCGACGGTCGAGAGGGCCTACTGGTGGACCGAGATCGTCGATGCCTACTGCCGCATCCTGATGCTCGCGAGGGGGCTCGGCGGGATCGTCTACCTCACCGGCCGGGAGACGCGGGCCCTGCTCGACCTCAAGCAGAAGTGGGGCTACACCGACGCCCGGCTCGACATGCGGCTGGACGACCGCGAGATCTGTGACAACGCCGTCTTCAAGTCGACCTGGGAGGAGGTGGGCGTGGCCCGCCGTGCCTTCGCCACCCATCCGGAAGTCGCCGCAGCCCCGCCGGCCAACGGCCGCGGCCTGCCGCCGGGCATCGACTACGAGACGCTCGTGCGGACGATCACCGAGAACGTCTGCCGCGAGTTGGGAATCACTCCCGCAGCCGCCCGACGTTGATCACGGCCCCACGGCAGAGCGCCGAGCGTGCAGATCGCGCGGTGACAGGCCCCAGACGCGGGCCGCTCCCTCTTCAGACCCGGTGACGATGCGGGAGCCGTCCGGCGTGAAGGCCACGCTCCAGAGCGGGCCTGAGTTCGCATCGAGCGCGAGCAGGTGACGGCCGCTCGTCACGTGCCAGAGATGCAGGCTGCCGTCGGCCCCCACCCCGGCGACGCGGGTGCCATCGGGAGAAAACGCCACCTCCCAGACCTGCCCGACCGGGCCGGCCAGTTCGCTGCTCGACCAGCCTTCGCCTGGGTTCCAGAGCCTCACGGTGCCGTCGGACGATGCCGATGCGAGCCGACTCCCGTCCCGCGACCAGGCCACCCAGTTGACGTCATCGGCATGTCCGCTGAAGCTGCCGATGAGCCTGCCCGTGGTCGCCTCCCACTCCCGCGCGAGCCGATCGGCGCAGGCGGTGGCCAGCCGCCGGCCATCGGGCGACCAGGCTGCGGCATGGACCCGCGCGGGATGCGGCAGCGTCAGCACGGCATCGCCGCCGGCGGAATCGACGGCGAAGATGCGGACCGTCCCCGTCTCGCCGCCACGCCACGGCTGTCCGTTCCGGTCGGGATCGGCCTGCTCCCGCTCCGCACCCGCCGTGGCGAGCCACCGTCCGTCCGGCGAGAACACCGCCGCAAAGACCGGCCCCGAGTGAGCGGCAAAATACCTCCGCTCGCCGCCGTCCTCGACCCCGTAGAGCCGCACGGAGCCATCACCGCAGGCCGCTGCCACAAGCCCGCCTGCCGGCGAAAAATCGACGGCATTCACCCGGCCGCGAACGGGCGGCAGATCCCGCACCGACGTACAGGTGTTTGGATTGCATAATCGCACCCTCCCCTGCCCCGTCGCGATCGCCACGAGGCGGCCGTCGGCTGCACAGGCGACGCCCCGGATGCCGCCCCCCTCGGTGCCACCGCCTGGCATGACGGGCTCGTCATGCCCTTCCATGTCCCACACCCGCGCCGTCGCATCGGCCGAGGCGGTGACGAACCTGTCGTCCGGCAGGCGGGCCAACGACCAGATGCCGTCGCGATGCCCCACGCACTCGCGATCGACGGTGCCGCCCGCGGCGTTCCAGAGCCGCAGAAGGCCGTCGGCCGACGCTGTCGCCAGCCCGGATCCGTCAGCCGTCCAGGCCACCGCGTTCACCCGCAACGGATGCCGCAACACCCGCGTGTGCGCACCGGTCTCGAGGTCCCAGAGCCGGGCGGTACCATCCTCCGACGCCGATGCGAGGCTCGTCCCGTCGGAAGAAAAGCACACCGCGAACACCCGCCGCGCATGCCCCTGCAGGTCGGCGAGCGGTTCTCCCGTCTCGATCCGCCAGAGCCGGATGACACCGTCACCGCAGGCTGCGGCCAATCGATCGCCGTCCGGGGTGAACGCCACGCCGTAGACGTTGCGATCGTTCGCTCCCGACCGCCAGCGTGGCGAAAAGACCCGCCGCCTCGCACCGCCGTCGGCCTCCCAGAGGCCGACGCTGCCGTCAGCCGCAGCTGTGGCCACGAGCCGGCTGCCGGGGGCGAAGGCGAGGCCGTAGATCGCGTCGGCATGGCCCTCGAGCCGACAGACGATCCTGCCGTCGGCCGCACCCCGAACGCTGGCCGTGCCATCCGCCGCGGCGGTGGCAATCAGCCGGCCATCGGGCGACACCGCCGCGGCCCAGATCGGTGCGTCGTGCGCCTCGAGCCGCCGAGACTCCCGGTAGCCGACCCGCTCGGCGAAGGTCCAGAAGCGTGCGACGCCGCGGTCGTCCCCTGTCACCACGAGGTCGCCGGCCGGAGCGGCGGCCACGGCCCGCACGATCGCCTCATGGCCGTCGAGCACCGCGACCGATTCGTCAAGCCGTGCCGCGAGGCAGTCGAGCTCGACCGGTCGCCCGGGCACGGCGTCGAGCGAGCGTGCCCGGGCGAGCAGGGTCGCCGCGATCGGGATGTTGCGGCGTTCCGCCGCCGCCGCCGACCGCTGCACCGCCGAGCAATAAGCCTCCTCCCGTTCGGCCGCGCGATGTCGCTCGGCCAGCATCTCCTGATGCTGCGCCCGGTGGGAGAAGAAGGCCGCCGCCAGGGCGGCCGTGCAGAGCATCACGGCCGCCGCCACGGGGAGGCGATGCCGCCGTGCCCAACGGACCACCCGCTCGCCCGGCGTCGCCGGCCGGGCGTGCACCGGCTCTCCGGCCAGCCACCGCGAGAGATCGTTCTCGAGGGCATCGGCCGTCGCGTACCGATCTGACGGCTCCTTCTGCAGGCACTTCTCCGTGATCGCGGCCAGCTGCCGTGTCGCCGTCGCATCGACGCCCGGCTCCGCCCGCAACGCCCGGGCGATGCAGGCAACGGTCTGCGGCTCGAGCTCGCGGATGATCCGCGCCGCCACGACGATCGGCTTGCCGCGGACCTCGTAGGGGAGTTCGCCCGTGAGCAGTTCGTGGAGCACCAGGCCGAGGGCATAGACATCGGTCGCGCCGCCGATCCGCGAGGTATCGGCATCAAACTGCTCCGGGCTCATGTAGCGGAGCGTGCCGACAAGCTGCCCCGCCTCGGTCTGGAGCGTGGTCAGCGCGAGGTCGGCGTCGGTGGACCGCGCCACGCCGAAATCGATCACCTTCGGCTCGCCGTCGGCTCCCACGAGAATGTTGCCGGGCTTGAGATCGCGGTGCACGATGCCCATCCGATGCCCATAGGCCACCGCCGCGGCGACGCGGCGGACCAGGGCCACCCGTTCCCGCACCGGAATCCCCCGTTCACGGACGAAACGATCGATCGGCAGGGCGTCCGCCACCAGTTCCATCACGAAAAACGGCACCGCTGCCCCGCCGCCGCGGCAGGTGCCCAGGGTATACACCTGCGCGATGTGGGGATGCCGCAGCCGCGCGAGCAGGTTGGCCTCCTGCTCGAACCGCCGCATCGTGGCATCGCCGGCCAGCCCGTCGCGCAACACCTTCACCGCCACGGGGCGTGCCGGCGCCTGCTGGTGCGCCTCGTAGACCCGTCCCATGCCCCCCTCGGCGAGCATCCGGACGATCGTCACACCGCCCAGATCAGTGCCTGCCGACAGTTCGACCGGCTCGCCCCGACTGAAACCAAAAGAATCAACGCGTCCGGAGAGTCCGAACAGCTCTCCTGCCATCGACGTGGCTTCGGGGGGGAACTCCGATCCTGCTGGCCCAGTCATATCCCGAACGTTATACCGTCCGGCCCACCGGTTTGAGAGGAACAGGTTGCGGCCCTGCGGTCATCCGGTCGTGGGCCGGCGACACGATCAGGGAACACATAAGGCTGTCTCGCGCGGAAATGATCGCGTGAATGCGCTGCCGAATTTTGAGGCGTGTTTTGCCCGGCTCGCTCCGCCGCCACCGCCGCAGGTGAATCTGGGCGGCGAGAATGATCTGCACCGGATCGGTCTCACACCGGGAGATTCCCAGCACCCGATGCGGCTCCACCGGAGCCGGAGCAGTGACGGCCAAACCCGACCGGTGAAATCGTTGTTGCGAAGAGCCAGCATGACGTGAAAGTCGTGAAATCTGCGAAAGTTTGGAATGCTTTGAAAAGTCCATGGCGATTCGGCTGTGGGTGCTCGTCTGGAGGAATTTCCCGTGGGTGATCCTGTTTCCCGCATCGGGGGCGGCCCGATGACCGCCTGATAGCTATGGCGAGAGCCGCTGCCAGAAGGGGCAAAAAACAGTACAATTTCTCCGCAAGCAGCCGAATTCACGCGGTTTTTTTGCCCTCGCGGCGTTCAAGCCCGCCCAGCGTCTACCCCCTTGGCCGAGTGGCATGGATAGCGACGACACGATCTCCCCGGCCCTCGCCGACTGCCTCGCCCAACTGGCCGCGGGAAACCTGGCCGCCCGCGACCGAATCATCGAACTCTGTTCCCACCGCCTCCGGTCGCTGGCCCACCGGATGCTCGGCCGCTACCCCGGCGTCCGCCGCTGGGAAGACACCGACGACGTCTTCCAGAATGCCGCCATGCGGCTCCACCGGGCCCTCGGGGCGGTAGGGCTCGAGTCGCCCCGGTCGGTGATGGCGTTGGCCGCCACCCAGATCCACCGGGAACTGATCGACCTCGCCCGCCGCCATCAGGGGCCGGCCTCATATGCGGCCAATCACGGCACGAACGTGATGCCGCGCACGGCCGCAGAAGAGGGTTCCGAACACTACATCGATCGCAGTCCCGCCCCGGCCACCGATCTCGACCGCTGGAGCCTGTTCCACGAGGCGATCGCGGCCCTGCCCGAGGCAGAGCGCGAGGTCTTCCACCTCGTCTGGTATCTCGGTGCCGACCAGAAAGCGATCGCGACGCTGCTCGACTGCTCCGAGCGAACCGTCAAATACCGCTGGCGGGCCGCCCGCGAGGCCGTGCGAAAGGCCCTCGACGGCGAGCCGCCCTGAGCCCGGAGGGCGAGACAGCCTGAGCCCGGAGGGCGAGACAGCCTGAGCCCGGAGGGCGAGACAGCCTGAGCCCGCTCACCCGGCCTCGTCGGCGGACGCCAGCACGCGGAGGATGCCGATC
>JBIIYN010000282.1:0-5242 GCA_044346795.1 Pirellulales bacterium | reverse complement strand
TCCTCGGTGAGGCGTGTCGAAATGGATGTCGTGTGGGCTCGGAGGCGCCTGAGGCTCGCTTTGCGTACCCACCCCGGCCTCGTCACACCGCGCCCGGCCCGGAGGGCCGGGTTCGTGCCAGCCGACGGAGGTCGCTCAAGAAAAAACGACACGATGTCGGGCTTTTCGTGAACACAGCCCCGTCGCTCACGCTCCGGGCTCTTCTGTGATTGGGGAGCGGGCGGCCATCAGATAAAAGCCCCGGGCGTAAGCCCGGGGATCGGCTTCACGGCATGGCCTTGGCGGCGCGGCGGAGGCGGTCGGCCACGGCGTGCCACGGTTCGGTGGCGGGCGGCTCGTCCACGACGATCGCGTCGAGGCCGCGGCGATCGACGGCGTGGAGCGTGGCGTAGAGGCCGGTGGCGAAGGCCGCAGGGTCGTCCGGCATCGGCACCACGAGCAGGTCCCGCGACGCGGCCAGGGCACGCACCCGCGGGTCGTCGGTCCGCGCGGTGAGCCAGGCGACCCGCTTGCCCGCCCCGAGCAGGGCCGTCACCCTCGCCGTGGCCTCGGCCGACACTTCGAGCGGGGTCTTTGGTGCGTAGTGTCGGGCGAGCAGGCCCGGTGACCGCGCGGGAGCGGGGCCTGTGTCGAGGCCTTGTTCATGACCGCCGGCCGCCGCGTCGAGCACCGTGCCGCCGAGCGCTTCTTCGAGTTCGCTGCGGCCGATCGGGCCGGGCCGCAGGATTCGCGGTGGATCGGTCGTGCAGTCGATCACGGTCGATTCGATCCCGCGGCCGCACGGGCCGCCGTCCAATATGAGATCGATGCGGTTGCCGAGGCCGTCGAGCACGTGGCCGGCCGTCGTCGGCGAGAGCTGCGTGGAGCGATTGGCGCTGGGTGCGGCCAGCGGCCGGCCGAGCATCGCGATCAGCCGTCGCGTGAGCGGATGCTCCGGGCACCGCACCGCGACGGTCTGGCCGCCCGCGGTGACGACGTCCGGAATTCGCGGGCCGCGCGGCACGATCACGGTCACGGGGCCCGGCCACAGTCTCGCCGTGATCCGCTCCGCGGCCGGTGGCCAGAAGGCGGCAAGCGAGCGGGCCATGGCGGCGTCGGCCACGTGCACGATCAGGGGGTTGGTGGCCGGCCGGCCTTTTGCCGCGAAGATCCGCTCGACTGAGTCGGAGTCGAGGGCATCGGCTGCGAGTCCATAAACAGTCTCGGTCGGGATGGCGACGATCGCGCCATCGGCCAGCAGCTTCACGGCCCGCTTGACCGCAGCCTCGGTGCGGTCCGGCGGCGCGGGCTGCCCCGCGGGCCAGGGCACGGGCAGAACGTCGGGAAGTGGGCGGGGCATCCCGACATGGTTGCAACGAACAGCGGGTGAGAGCAAGATGCTGGGCCGCGGATCGTCGTTCGGATCCAGTTTTTCAGCTTTGACTCACGGAGTCCGCCATATGGCCGCCAGCCCGCCCCGCGTGGGCATCGTCATGGGGAGCCGGTCCGACTGGGCCACGATGCAGCGGTCCGCCGAAACCCTCGGGCAGTTCGCCGTGCCGCATGAGTGCGACATCGTGTCGGCGCATCGCACGCCCGACAAACTCGCCTCCTACGCCAAGGGGGCGGCGGATCGTGGGCTGAAGGTGATCATCGCCGGTGCGGGAGGGGCCGCCCACCTCCCCGGCATGCTGGCCGCGCAGACGCACCTGCCGGTGCTCGGCGTGCCGGTCGAGTCGTCGCTGCTGCGGGGCGTCGATTCGCTCCTTTCGATCGTGCAGATGCCCGCGGGCATTCCCGTGGGCACGCTGGCCATCGGCCCCGCCGGGGCGGCCAACGCCGCCCTGTTGGCGGTCGCGATCCTCGCGCTCGAGGATGCCGCGCTGCGGGAAAAACTCGTCGCCTATCGCGCCGCGCAGACCGGCCGTGTGCTGGGTGAGCGGCTCGAAGCGGAAGGCACGTCATGGTCCGATCGGCCGAGCGAAAAGTGAACCCGGCCGCCATCCCGACGGTCCTGCCGACAGTCATCCCGCCGGGCGGCACGCTCGGCGTGATGGGGGGCGGTCAGTTGGGCGCGATGTTCGCCATGGCCGCCAAGCGGATGGGCTACCGCGTCGAGGCGTTTTCCGACGTCGCCGATTGCCCGGCCGCGCACCACGTCGATCGGGTGCATGTCGGGGCCTACGACGACCCGGCGGCTCTGCTCGCCATGGCCCGGGGGATCGACGTGCTGACCTTCGAGTTCGAGAACGTCCCGGCGGCGCCGCTCGAGGCCCTGATCGGTCTGGTGCCGGTGCGGCCGGCGCCCGAGGTGCTCTTCATCACCCAGGATCGCGGCCGCGAGAAGGCGTTTTTGGTGCGTGAGGGATTCGCGTGCGCACCCCATCGGCTCGTCCGATCGAAGGGGGAACTCCACGCGGCCGTCTCCGCGCTCGGTCTTCCCGCGGTGCTCAAGACGGCGGCCTTCGGCTACGACGGCAAGGGCCAGCGAAAGCTCGACGCAGACGCGGGCCCGCGGGACATCGACGCCGCGTGGGACGCATTGGCGGCGGGCCATGGCGGAGATGCACCCGCGTCGGGGCACGGCTGGGATGCACCCGCGGCGGGGCGCGGGGAGGACGCGCGTCCGGTGGACAACGGGGACGCGCGTACGGTGAATGAGAAATGCGTGCTATTGTTAGAAGGGTGGATCGATTTCGAGTGTGAGATCTCCGTCGTGGCGGCGCGGGGGCTCGACGGATCCACCGCCGTCTTCGCGCCGACCCGCAACCACCACAGCCATCACATCCTCGACATCTCTTCCACGCCGGCGGGGCTGCCGAACGCCGTGCTCGACACGGCCCGCGAGATGGCCGCGGTGGTGCTCGAAAAACTGGACGTCGTGGGGGTCGCCTGCGTCGAGTTCTTCGTGACGCGGGACGGCCGCGTGCTCGTCAACGAGATCGCGCCGCGGCCGCACAACTCCGGCCATCTCACCATCCAGGCCTGCGAGACCTCGCAGTTCGAGCAGCAGGTGCGGGCGATCTGCGGCCTGCCGCTCGGCTCGACCACGCAGCGGGCGCCGGCGGCGATGGCCAACCTGCTCGGCGACTGCTGGAACAACGGCGTGCCCGACTGGACGGCCGCCCTGGCCGTGCCGGGCGTGAGCCTCCTGCTCTACGGCAAGCGCGAGCCCCGGCCGGGCCGCAAGATGGGGCACCTCACGGCGCTCGCCGACACGGTCGAAACGGCGGTCGCGAACGTCGCACGCGCCCGGTCGCTGGCGTGCCGTCGCGCGTAGATCAGACGACCGTGGCGGCGCACCGGCTTCGGGGCGGCAACGCGTTGTTGCGTCCGCCGTTCCGACGGCGGAAGGGCGTCGCGTGGGCCGGGGCGGCCCTGGCTTTGTCCGCCGCTCCGACGGCGGAAGGCACCGCTCCTCGAGCTGTCGCCGACCCCTCGCCTCCGTTTCCCAGCTCTCCAAGCCGTCGCTCCAGCCATCTCAGATCCGCTCGAAGCGGGCCGGCTACTGCGGGGTGAGGGAGCGGCCGCGCCAGGTCGTTTGCAGGCCGAGAAGCCGCCGCGCGAGGCTCACCCACTGGATGGCGAGGAACACGAGGATTCCCAGCGGGTGGGCGGCGGCGCTCGACAGGCTCTGCCGGAACCGCACGGCCGTCAGGAGTCGCGGCAGCAGGGCGAGCACGACGGCGGCGCAGCACGCCACCACGGCCCACGTGGGCCAGCCCTGCCAGCGGGTCGCCACGCCCCAGGCGACGAGTGCCCAGGGGAGCACCTGGCCGCCGGCCAGGAGCAGCGTGAAGGGCAGGATCGTGGCGGGCGAGCCGATGCCCTCGGTGGCGTTCTTGGAGAGCCCCCGCCAGACGTCGCTGCTCCGCACGTACATCCGGCAGGAGGCGATGTCGGTGGCGTCGAAGATGTCGGTGCGGAGGCCGGCCCGGCGGAATGCCCGCGGCAGCTTGATGCCGTCGTGCAGCGAGGCGCGGATCGCCGCATGGCCGCCGGCCTGCCGGTAGTCGTCGCGGCGCGTGACGAAGAGCTGCCCGCAGCCGGCCGCCAGCCCGGGGGAGTCGTCGCGGCGGCTGCGGGCGATCGGCAGGAACCCGAGCAGCACGAAGTGGATCAGCGGCAGCAGCAGCCAGTCGAGGAACGAGCCGGTCACCTGCCGCGGAAAGCCGGAGACGAGCGCCGCCCGCGTGGCCTCGAGGCCGGCCACGCACCGGCTCACGGCGTCGGCCGAAAGCAGGACGTCGGTGTCGAGAAACACGAGCGTGTCGTGGGCCGCGGCCTCGGCCAACTGCGCGCAGGCGTGCTGCTTGCCGCACCAGCCGGCCGGCAGCGGCCGGCCGTGGACGAGCCGCACCCGGCCGTCCGCCGCGGCGATGCGTTCCACCACCCCGGCGGTGCCGTCGGTCGAGGCGTCGTCGAGCACGACCACGTCGAGTTCGACGTCGCGGCTGGCGAGGATGGCCTGCAGGCACGTCGCGATGGCCGTCGCCTCGTTCCGCGCCGGTATCAGCACCGAAACCTGCGGCGCACTGCGTGCGGCCGAGTTCCCCTGCCCTGCCCCCGCCCGCACCGGCTCGGGGGCGGGGAGAAACACCCGGAGATTGAGGATCGTGAGCAGCGCCGGAACCGCCGCCAGGGTGATCGCCGCCAGGGCCAATGCGGAAATTAGTCCGCCTCCCATCAGATTCGCTCCCCGCCATGCGAGGCATCGAACCGCTCGCCCCTCCGCCAGGCGCCGAAACGCCTCAGGCCGTCGTAGATCCAGCCCACGCCGACGGCACCGGAGGCCACGACCGTGAAGGCACCCGGGTCGCGGCGGATCGCGGCGGCGGCGAGCCTGTCCTGCGTGTCCACGAGCGCGGTTTCGAGCACGGCCTTCCACTCCTTCGCCTCGCGTTGGCTCGCGTCGGCGATCCGCAGCGCCGGACCGAACGCCACGAGGGCCTCCGGCAGCCGCTCGCTCCAGAAGGGATACTCGACCGCCACGGGCACGATCAGGCCACGGCCGGCCGCCGCCGCGGCGTGCGCCACGCCGGGCCGGATTCCCGGCGGCCGCATCCGCGGATCGGCGAACTGCCCCTGCGACGTGATCCA
This sequence comes from Pirellulales bacterium, assembly GCA_044346795.1. Classification (GTDB taxonomy): domain Bacteria; phylum Planctomycetota; class Planctomycetia; order Pirellulales; family UBA1268; genus CAMCQY01. The sequence goes on along the minus strand of JBIIYN010000282.1, from coordinate 163 downwards.
GAAGATCACGTCGGGCCGGCGACTGGCCGCCCGGGCGGCCTCGAGAAAGCGGCTGGCACCCCGCCGCGTGTCCGGCTCGATGCCCAGGAACCCGATCCGTTCCATGAACCGGTATTTGCCGAGCGCCCGGGCGTCGATCGGGCCGTAGTTGAGTCGGCCCGGA
>JBIIYN010000281.1:0-5267 GCA_044346795.1 Pirellulales bacterium | reverse complement strand
CGCGGGCCGGGGAGACGGTGACGGCCCGCGTCGTGGGCCCCGTGGCGGGCACGGCCGTGCTCTTCGGCACCGAGGCGGCGGCGTCGGCCGACGGCGCGACGCCCGCGGTTGCATGGTCGGCGGTCGCGGCCGACGAGACGCTGCTGGGATACGTGGCGGCGGCCCCCGCCACGAGCCGGCCGGCGGCCGACCGGCTGCGGTGGTTCGCCACCCGGCTCGAACATCCCGATGCCGCGATCGCGGCCGACGCGTTCACCGAGTTCGGGCTGGCCCCCTACGCCGACGTCCGCGGCGCCGCGGCCGCGATCGATCCTGCGCGGCTGCGGGAGTGGGTCGATGAACCGGGCATCGACGCCCGGCGGCGCGGCCTCTACGGCCTGCTGCTTGGGGTCGTCGCCACCGCGTCGCGGGAGCCCGCCGCAGCGATGGCATGCATCGACGCCCTCCGGCGGGCCGTGTCGGCTCCCGCCGATGATTTTCGTGCCGGCTTCGACGGCCTGCTGGCAGGCGTGCTGGTGGCGGAGGGGGAACGCGGGCTCGCATTCCTCCGCACCCGCGGGCTGTTCGGCCGCGCGGCCCGGCCGCTCGACCAGCGGCATCTGCTCGCCGCGCTGCGGTTTGCCTGGGAAAGCCTGGCCGACACGATCCCGCGCGGCAGCATCGTCGCCGCCACGGCCGAGCTGTTGACGAGCCCCGCCGTGGCGGCCGACGCCGCGGTCGATCTGGCCCGCTACCGGGCCTGGGAGGCCGTGCCGCTCGTGAGCGGTCTCTGGGATCGGCTCGGCGGCGACGATCCGCTCATCCGTCGCGCGGTGGCCGGCTATCTCGCCGCCTGCCCGCTGCCCGCCGCGAAGCGGGAACTCGAGCGGATCCGCGCGGCGGACCCGCTCAGGCTCGAGCAGGCCCTCGATGCCGCGGCCCTGCCCGCGGCACGGTGAGTGGATCACCGGCGCCGTCGCGCACCGATCACCCCTGCGGTGAGGGCAGGAGTTCGGGGAACACCGGCGTGGCGTCCTGGCGGGGCGCCGTGCCCGGGGCCGATGGAGCCGTGCGCTCGTCGGCCGATTCCCTGGTGGCGGGATCGCGGGCCGGCAGCTGCCTCGCTCGGGCATCGGCGCCGATCGACTCGAAGTTCTGCGTGATCACCCCGCGGCTGAACACGCCGGGCCGGGAGTGGCCGTAGTCGAGATAGAGGCTGGCATCCCGCTGCCGGGCCCGGCGGTGGGCGTCGAAGTAGGCCTTGCCGGGCCACGGGCCCTCGGCGAGGAACACGCCGTTGTATTCGAGCAGCGAACCCTTGCGGTAGTGGAGCTGCGAGATCGAGCGGGTGTAGTCGACCACCGCACGGGCGTAGGCGCTTTCCGCATCGGCCCGCCGCCGCTGGGCGTCGAGCAGCTGGTCGAGCGTCACGGTGCCGGCGTCGTAGGCGGCCTGCACGGCCTCCACCTGACGCTCCGAGGCCACGCGGCGGTTGAAGTTCGTCTGGGCCAGCGCGAAATTCGTGTCGACGTTCCGCACCGCCTCGACCAGCGCGTGGGAAGCCTCGAGTTCCTCGTCCTGGAGCCGGGCCCGCTCGCGGGCGAGCTGCATCTGGTGGTTCCTGACGGTGGCCAGTTCGCGGCGGAAGCCGAGCGGCATGAGAAACTGCGCCCCCGCCTGCCACTCCTGGAATTGGCCGCTCAGGAGGGTCGAGTAGGCGTCGGTGCCGGCGAGCGGATCCCGGCCGTTGGCGTCGTAGGAGGACGAGTTCTGGTTGATGAGCTCCTGGCCCATGCCGAGGAACCGCCAGCGGCCGACGAGGTCGAGCCGGGGCAGGATGAGGTTCTTGGCGGCCGTGAGCTCCAGCTCCTTCTGCTTGATCGCCCACTTCTGCCGGCGGAGTTCGGCCGACCGGGAGAGCGCCTCGACCAGCGCCTGCTGCCAGTCGAAGGCGATCCGCGCCGTGGTGGGCTCGTCCGACGGCCGGATGAGCCTGCCGTCGCTGGCGCTGATGCCCATCATGAACCGCAGCCGGTTCTCGCAGCGGTAGACGTCGGTGAGGGCCTGCTCGACCTCGCTGCGGAAGAAGAAATACTGCTCGCGGGCCTGCGCCTCCTTGTCGGCCTCGCCGCCGCGGGACTGCTCCACGTAGAGGGCGTGCACCTTCCGCCAGGCCTCCAGGGCACTGTCGCGGCCGGCCTTGCGGGCCTCGAGGTTGCGGTAGGCGAAGTAGAGCTCCCAGTAGGACTGTTCGGTGTCGCTGACGAGATTGCGGACGCCCGCCTCGAACTCCGCCAGCGAGATGTCGGCGTTGATCCTGGCCAGGAGCACGCCGCGGAACAGCGGGCGGCCGTAGATGTTGTCGAAGGAGTCGGGGCCCGCGATGCGGTTGTAGGTGACGCCCGCTCCCTGCAGGAGTGGCTGGCTGAAGGTGAAGTCGTAGTTCGTCGTGAAGGTCGAGGGCACGCCGTCCTGCCGGATCGGCGAGTTGTTGTTGTCGTAGAGCGTCGTGTTGGCGAAGCCGAACGTGGCACCGGTGGCGGTCCGCTTCTGCAGGCCGGTCGTCCAGTTGCCCGTGTCACCGAGGAACTGCTGCTGGAAGACCAGCGGGCCGACGAGGCCGCCGACGTTCTGCGGACGGTTCTGCCGCTCCCAGGTGAGCGAACTGGAGAGCTGCGCGTCGAAGAGGGCCAGCGCGCTTTCCACGCCGCGGAAGGGATCGGTCTCGGCGATCGCCGGGTCGTAGATGGTGGGCGTCTGCGAGGGGGCCGTGAGCAGGGAGACGGCGGGCTCGCCGGTCTGCGGGCGGGGTCCGCCGAAGCTCTGGAACCGGCCGCCGAGGTTCCGGAGCACCTTGCCATTTTCCAGGGCGGTGCGCATCGCCTCTTCGAGCGACAGCTCCCAGATCTGGTCGAACCGGGCGTTGGAGAGCGTGAGCGGCTCGGTCGTGCCGGCCGCCTCGTCGAGCGGCTCTTCGCAGCTGTCGGGATACTCCAGCTTCTGGATGGCGCCCACGTAGTGTGAGAGGTCGCCGTCCTCGAAGAAGTAGAAGGGCTGCTTCGGCGCACACCCACCCGCCAGGAGCGAGACGCTCGTCAGGGCCACCCAGAGTTGTCTGGCAAGTCGCGTCACGGGGGATTTCGCAGGGCCGTGGTGGATCGGTCAAACGTTCAAAATCGCCGCCGCTGCGCCCAAGGGGCTTGGATCCGCACGAACATGCGGACCTGCCCGGCACGGTGCCCCCCGACTCCGTGCCCGTAACACGTGCGCCAAGGCGCAGCGACGGCTCCGGAGTTATCGGCCGCCCAACCCGCAGACTTGGAGGAACCCCTACAATTCACTCAATCGGCACGACCAGAACGGGCTGCCGGTGGCTACCTGGCATGCTGGAGGGAAGTCTGGGGGTTCTGGGCTGGGGGGTTCTGGGCTGGGGGGTTCTGGGCTGGGGGGTTCTGGGCTGGCCAGCGCGATGTATGGACCTGTCGCACGCGGCCATCCTCCAGCCAGACAAACCGGGCGGCAGAGCCCGCAGCAGCGTCGATGATGGCCCCCGACCGCTCCGGTCCGAGCACACTGGCGGCCGTGGCCAGGGCGTCCGCGGTCGTGCAATCGGGAGCGAGAACCGTGACCGCGGTCGGCCCGACGACGCCCAGCCCCGTCCGCGGATCGACGATGTGGCTGTAGCGGACGCCGTCGATCTCCACGGCCTGATGGGCGTCGCCCGAGGTGGTGACCGCCGCGTGCACGAGGCACAGCCGTTCTCCGCGGTCGGACGGCTCGACGGCGTCACCATCGACGCCGAGCGGCGCCACGGCGATGCTCCAGCCGGCCGTGCCGGGCGGCGGCCCGGATACCGCCACGTCGCCGGAGGCGTCGACCATCGCGGCCGTGATGCCGTGGCGGCCGATCACCTCCACCGCCCGATCGACCGCATAGCCCATGCCGATGCCCCCGAGATCGAGCCGCATCCCCGGCCGCCGCAGTGCTACCGCGTGCCCCCGGGGCTCGAGCCATAGCGCGTCGGAGCCGCAGGCCTCCCGGGCACGAGCCAGCTTGTCGGGAAGCGGCAGCCGGCCCGACCGCCGGGCCTGCCGCCACAGGGTCGTCAACGGCCCGACGGTGGGATCGAACGCTCCCTGCGTGGCATCTCGAATCGCGACCGACCGCTCGAGCACCCGCCACAGGTCGTCGTCCACGGGCAGGGGATGCGGCGTCGGCGCCCGGGCGGAGAGCCGCGACAGCTCGCTCTCGGGATCGTAGTCGGAGAGGATCCGCTCCAGCCGGGCGACCTCCGCGAAGCCCGCCGCGATTGCAGCCCGCCCCGCCGCCTCCGATTCCGCATGCACCGTGATGGTCCACGGCACGCCCATCAGCCGCCGCGTTTCGCCCACGCGCTCGGCGGGCGGCGGACGCTCCCCGGGGCTCGCGTGTGGCGGGGTGGGTGAAACCGTGGGTGACCCGCAGCCCGCCAGCGGCGCCACGAGCAGGCAGGCGGCCGTCACGGCTGCGTGAAAGGCCCCGAGTCGATAGAATCCGTTCGTCATGAGCGATGCCCCATCCCGTCCGGCCGTGGCGATCACCTTCGACTGCACGCCCCTGCGGAGCGTGCGGCAGTTCGACATTCCGGCCGACGCGTCGCCAGCCTATCGCGGCCGCCTGGAGCGGGTGCAGCGAGCGATCCGTCAGCACGGCACGCGGAACACCTACTATCTCACGAACGGCTCCTGCATATTCCAGTTTACAAACGATCCGGCCGCGGGCTGGGTGCGGTTCGCCATCGAGGGCACGGTGATCACCGACGACGCCGACACGAGGACGGTCGGCAGCGATCTGGCCATCCGGCTCGACAAGGAGACCTGCGACTGGCTCACCCAGCCGGCGGTGCAGTGGCTGACACTGTCGGCCAGGCACGCCGTCGAGGTGGAATTCGACCGCTACATCGCCGCCGGCGACCTCGCCCGGGCCCGGGAGCGGCTCGCCCGCGAACAGGCCGCCAGCGACTCCAGCGGCGGGTTCCTCGGCATGAACCTGTAGGGCCGGGGAATGGTGCGAGTTTCCTGGCCCCGTCCCGTCGCTTCCGCTGCTGGCTTTACGGCAAGCCTCGGCATCGTGCCGAGCTTGCCTTGGCCGACCTCCGTCGGCTGGTGCTCACCCGGCCCTCCGGGCCTGACGCCGGGGGTGATTTCGGGACTGGCGCATGGTCCGCGTTTCTTGGCCCCGTCCCGGCGCTTCCGCTGCTGGCTTTACGGCAAGCCTCGGCATCGTGCCGAGCTTGCCTTGGCCGACCT
>JBIIYN010000280.1:0-5269 GCA_044346795.1 Pirellulales bacterium | reverse complement strand
CGGGAGAGCGTCGTCGCCCGGCTCGACGCCCTGGCCGAACGGGTCGCCGGCGGCGGCTCCGCCGACCGGGCGGCGGAGGCCGTGCTCGCGATCGCCGCGCAGGGCCCTTTCGCACTCGGGGCCTGCCCGCGAGGCACGGCTCGCGGCTCGCTCGCCGCCACGGCCCCGTGTCGTCCGCCGGCCCAGGCGGCATAATGACGGCATGTTTCTCGCCGCCCCCCAGCCGACGCCCTTGGACCTGCAGTTTTCCCTGTTCGGGATTCCGGTGCGGGTCTCGGGATGGTTTTGGGTGGGCGCGGCGCTGCTCGGCTGGGGCCTCTGCATGTCGCTGGCCCGGGGCGACCAGCGGCAGCTCCTGCAGTATCTCGTCATCTGGCTGATCGCGGTGCTCTTCTCGCTGCTCGTGCACGAGATGGGCCACGCGATCGCCTATCGCCGGTTCGGGCAGTCGTGCCACGTGGTGCTCTACCACCTCGGCGGGCTGGCGATTCCCACGGCCTGGGGCCGCGGCGCCCGCCGGCCGGTGGAGCGGCTGATCGTCTCGGCGGCCGGGCCGCTGGCACAGCTGGCCCTCGCCGCGATGATCGTGGCGGTGCTGAGGGTCGGCGGCTATGCCGTGCCGTTTCCGCTGCGGAGCATGGGCGTGGCGCTCGGGCTCTATGACGGTGCGGAGATCGGCTCGCGGTTCCTCACCGCGCTCGTCTTCTTCCTGCTCCAGGTCAACATCTTCTGGCCGCTCCTGAACCTCGTGCCGGTGCCGCCGCTCGACGGCGGGCAGATCGTGCGGGAGGGCCTGCTGACGCTCGGCGTGGCCGATGCGGCGCGGATCGCCGCCATCATCGGGGTGGTGGCGGGTGGCATGGTCGCCTGGTGGGGCTACACCCACAACGAGCCCTACCTGGGCATCATGTTCGCGATGCTCACCGTCTCCTGCTTCCAGAGCCTCTCCGAGGACACGCCGTGGCGGCGGTGGAATTGACTCGCACGACTCTGGATCGTCCGGTGGCTCGCAGGTCGGGGCTGCCCGTCCCCTCTCGCCCGGACGTTCGCTGCGGGCATCCCTGCCCTCCGCTCACTCGGAGGTGGCTGCGCTTCGGCATCCTGCCTGCGCTGGCCACCTACGCCGGCTCGAGGGCACGGGCAGCCCCTCCCGTCCCCCGTTTCATGACGTCTCATTCCCGATGGAAATGGTGAGCCAACTCTTCCAGTCAAAGTTCACCGGCGGCTGCGCGCGACCCCCGACCAGCTACGCCCATCGGCGTGTGGTCGTGCTCGGGGCAAGCAACGCGTCGCGGGCACTTGGTCGGCTCGTGGCGGCGGTGGAGGCGCGGGCGGCGGGGGCCGACCTGTTCGTGGCCGCCGGCCACGGCCGCGGCTATGGCGTGAACACCCGCGTGGCGGCCCGGCGGCTGCCGTCGATCCTCGGCAGCGGATTGTGGCGGGCGGTCGACCGGGAGCCGGCCGCGGCGACGGTCGCGCTCGTCACCGACGTCGGCAACGAGTTGCTCTATGGCTTCTCCGCCGAGCAGGTCGCCGCGTGGGTGCGGGAGAGCGTGCGGCGGCTCGCCGATCGTGGCGCGACGATCGCGATCACGCGGCTGCCCGTGGCCAGCATCGCCGCCGTCGGCCGGGTCCGCTATCGGGCGTTGCGGACGTTCTTCGTGCCGGGCTGTCGGCTGTCGCTCGCCGAGCTGAAGGATGCAGCCACGAGGCTCGATGCGGACCTGCAGGCGATCGCTGGAGACTTTCACGCCCGGGTCATCGAGCAGCCCGCGCACTGGTATGGCCTCGACACGCTCCACGTCCGCCGTCGCCACCTCGACGACCTCTTGCTCGCCGCCTGCGAGGCCTGGGAACTGCCGGCGGCGGAGTCGCCCGCACGGGCCTCGCTGGCGGACTGGGCGAAGATCGGCACGCGCGCCGCCGAGGTCCGTTCGCTCGCGGGGGTGATGCGGTTCACGCGGCAGCCGGTGCTGCGGCTGCGCGGCGGCGGCAGGCTCTCGCTGTATTGAAGCGGATATCCCGTCGCTGACGCTCCGGGCTTTTATTCGACTCAAAAAAATCCGTGAGGGGCTGCCCGTGTCCTCGAGCCGGCGCAGGTGGCCAGCGCAGCCGACCAAGCCGCCTGCGGCGGCTCGGTGCCCGGGGCGAGAGCGCAGCCACCTCCGAGTGAGCGTAGGGCAGGGATGCCCGTAGCGAACGTCCGGGCGAGAGGGCACGGGCAGCCCCGAACCTCCACCCTACAGCACCGGCAGCGAGGGCATCGGGGGACGGGCGGCGTGTGCCGCGGCGAGGTTGCCCACGAGCCGCTCGCAGATCGCCTCGAGATAGGGGCGGGCGGCCGGGTCGTCGTAGTTGGCCGCGGTGCGGCCCGCGTCGCCGTGTTCCCGGATCGGGATCTGGATCGGCACCTCGCCCAGGAACGGGATGTCGAGGTCCTTGGCCGTCCGCTCGGCGCCGCCGGTGCCGAAGATGTCGTAGCGTTTTCGCGTGTCAGGGCAGACGAAGAAGCTCATGTTCTCCACCATGCCGAGCAGCGGAATGTTCACCTTGCGAAACATGGCGATCGCCTTCGTGGCGTCGAGCAGGGCGACGTCCTGCGGCGTGCAGACGACGACGGCACCCGTGAGCGGCAGCACCTGCGAGAGCGTCAGCGCGATGTCGCCCGTGCCGGGCGGCATGTCGATGATGAGGTAGTCGAGCGGCCCCCACGCCGTGTCGCGGAGCATCTGCGTGATCGCGCCGTGGAGCATCGGCCCGCGCCAGACCACCGCCTCGCCGGCCGGCACGAGGAACCCCATCGACATCACCGGCATGGGATGCGGCCCCACGGTCAACAGCATCGGCACGATCTTTCCCGCGTCGATCTGCGGCCGGCCGGAGAGGCCGAGCAGATGGGGCACGCTCGGGCCGTAGACGTCGGCGTCGAGCAGGCCCACGCGGCTGCCGGCCCGGGCCAGGCCGATGGCGATCGAGGCGGCGATCGTGCTCTTGCCCACGCCCCCCTTGCCCGATCCGACCGCGATCACGCTCTTCGCCTCGAGGCCGATCTGGCCGATCTTCGCGGGGGGCCGGTCGTGGGGCTCGATCTCGACGGCGATCCGGGGCACCGTCGGAAACCGGGCACGCAGCAGTTCCTCGATCCGCGCCCGGGTGCGGCTCCAGAGGATCGCCGTGTGCGAGGTGAGGCCCACCCGCACGGCGATCGCACCGGCCGCCGCCTCCACCGAACGCACCTGCCCCATCTCGACGAGCGAGCGGCCGGTCTCGGGGTCGGCGATGTCGGCGAGCACCGCGGTGACGGAGGCGGAATCGACGGCTGACGGATGGCTGGTCATGCTGGTGCCTCGGGGAAAGGGCGGTGTGTGTCGGTCCGCCTTCAGCGGCCGCTCTTCTCGATCACGTCGCCGGCCCGGGATGACGACACGAACAGGCCGCGGGGCTGCAGCGTCACCATCAGCACGAGCGCCGTGCAGAGCAGCATGGCGACGCCCGCGGCGAGTCCGCCGTCGGCCTGCACGCCGCGCCGCGTGGTGCGGAAATACATCGCCGCGATGATCCGCAGGTAGTAGGCGGCGGCGATCGCCGCGTTGAGCACGAGCACCACGGCCAGGCCGACGAACCAGGCGCGGCGGCTGCCGGAGACGATGGCAGCGTTCCAGTCGACCTCGAGCGCCGAGGTGGCCAGTGACAGCTTGCCCCAGAAGCCCGGCAGCGGCGGGATGCCGGCGAGGCTCAGGAGAAACAGCGCGATCGCGAAGGCCGCCACGGGATTGGTGGACGAAAGCCCGTCGAGGTCATCGACGGTGGTGATCTCCTCGCGCGGCGGCCGCGGGCCGCCGCCGGCTGTCCACTCGGGCCAGCGGTGACCGAGATAGGTGATCGCCGCGAACAGGCCGATCGTGGCCAGGGCATACGTGGCCAGGTAGAAGAGCGTGGCGCTCAGGCCCCCGAGCCCCATCGTCCAGGAGGTGTCGGCCGCGGCCTTGCCGGTCGCGCCGGTCTTGGCGGCGGCGGCCGCCGCCGCCGCTGCGACGCCCACGAGCAGATAGCCGGCGTGGGCGATCGAGGAGCAGGCGAGCAGGCGGCGGAGATTCCGCTGCAGGAGCGCCATGACGTTGCCCACCGTCATCGTCACGGCGGCGAGCGTCGCCGCGAGCGGCCAGAAGAGCGAGAGGTGGGCCCCGGCGGCCGCGCCCACGTCGGCGGCGTCAGCCGCGGCCGGCAGGATGGCCAGCGAGAGCACCCGCACGAGCACCACGATGCCGGCCACCTTGGGCAGGGTGGAGAGCAGCGCCGCGTTCGACGGGCTCGTGCCCTCGTAGACGTCGGGGGCGTAGAAGTGCATCGGCACCGCCGCCATGCGGAAGGCGGCGCCGGCCAGCGTCATGCCGATGGCCACGGGCAACAGCACGGTCGACATCCCCACGGCGGCCTCCGCCGTGCTCCGCAGCCGGGCGCCGATGATCGACAGGCTCGTGGAGCCGCCGATGCCGTAGAGGCACACCGCCGCGTAGAGAAAGAGCGACGAGGCGACCAGCGACAGGAAGAAGTACTTGAGGCTGGCCTCCTGGCCGTGCGCGTCGGTGCGCTTGAGCGAGAGCAGGATGTAGGTGGGGATCGAGACCAGTTCCAGGCCCACGAACAGCAGCACCAGGTCGTCGGCCACGCCCGCCAGCGACAGGCCCGCCAAGAGGATCAGGAACGTGCCCGCCTCCTCGCAGGTGCCGTCGTCGCCCGTGGCGCCGCCGAAGCCGCCGCGGGTGGCCGCGGAGCGGAACAGGTCTCCGGCCTGCACGAGCGACAGGAGCGCCCCGAGCGACAGCACGATCCAGCGGATGTAGGTGGAGAAGGCATCGATGCGGATGCCCCCCGAAGCCACCCAGGCGCCCTCGGCGGGCTGGCCACCTGCCACGAAGAGCGCCGCGACGATGCCCAGGAAGGCGACGGCCCAGCCGCTGCGGAGCCCGGCGAAGGCGCCGCCCAGGAAGGCGACGAGCGCCGCGGCCACCAGCGTGATCTCGGGGGCCAGCAGGAAAAAGCTCTGGAGGGAACTCATCTGGGAATTCATGGACGACCCGAGGGGAGAAGGAGCGGCTGCCGAATGATGCGCTGGTCGTGCCCGACGACACGATCCGCCTCGCGGGTCGGTGCCGGGGACGGGGCGGTCTGTTCCCAGTCGCGCATCCGCTCGGCGAACGACTCGCCGGCGGCACGGGTGGCGGCCCGCAGCATGGCGGAGGGGGGGGCCAGGAACGTCGCCGGTGTC
>JBIIYN010000049.1:0-16721 GCA_044346795.1 Pirellulales bacterium | reverse complement strand
TGCCCGTCGTTCCAGTGCCTCGTAAAGTTGTTGGTCGCTTTGCCTACTTCGTCGTAGATGGCTGCACTGTCGCAGAATGGCAGGATGATCGCCGACCAGGGCAGGCCGGGGATGTTGTCGCCGAAGGCCGTGCTCGTACTCGTCCAGGCGGCCCCGTCAGGCAGGTTGTCCCAGACCGCGGCGGGAAATTTGCCATTGGCGTTGGCGAAGTTCAGCGCCGCGAGGCTCAATTCCCTGATGTTGTTGGAGCAGGTGCTCTGCCGCGCCGACTCCCGCGCCGCCTGCACGGCCGGCAGGAGCAGGCCGACGAGCGTGCCGATGATCATGATCACCACCAAGAGTTCGACAAGCGTAAAACCATGAAGTCTCAAACGACGGCCGCCGAAGGCGGAGCGGGCTACGGGAAGCATGGCTGTCTCCTTTGCGGGACGAGTGATGTGGAGGATGGATCCGGAAACGGACGGAAGGCAGGGCATGAGGATGGCTGACCGACACATGTTTTTTCAGGTTGTCTCAGGTTTTTGTCAGGGTTTTTTGCCGGACGGCTTCGATTCCATCGCGAAGTCGAACGTATTGGGTCCGGCGACGACATCCGCCGTCAGCGTGGACTGGGTGTTGTAGGCGGCCGGGATCCGTTCCTTGACCACTCCCATGTTCGGGTCGTCCGGGAGTGTCGTCACGGTGACGGTGTTGCGGCCAAGTCCCGCGCCATCGGCGCTGCCGCGGTAGAGCAGCGTGTAGCGGCCGTTCGCGTCGGTCACACCCGAGGCGGCGACGCCCTTCTCGGAGAGAAACATGACGACCGCCTTCTGGAGGGGTTGGCCATCCAGGGTGACGGTTCCCGTCACCGCCGCCAGTGTGGGGAAGTCTTTCGGTCGGGAACTGCAGCCAACCGCGCAGACCGCCACCAGACAGATCGCGAAAACCAGACGCTGTGGGCCAGCCTCGGCGGGCTGGTTCGGGACGTGGAACGCACGGAACATGAATAACGGCCACAACAGAGTGGTAACGGCTGGACAAGCTCCACCTGCCCCCCCTGACCAAGGATAGTCCAGATTGACGGTGGCCGCAATGAGGGAACCGTCATAGCCCCGATTTTTTCGGGCGCAGCCCGGGATTTCCCGGATGAACCGCCCCTCCACGTCGGTCAGCCCAGATTCCTTGGCCGGACCCCTGTTTTCCGTGATTCAGATCACCTTTCCGGCGTACAAGTCGTCGAAGAACATGGCGGCCGGCATCACGTCTACGCCGTCCACGAGGAGCCGGTCGGGCCCCTGGTAGACGAGGATCGCCCGCCGGACGGTCTTCGGGCACTCCCGCAGCAGGGTGGTGAGCCCGTTGGTCCAGCCGCGTTTGAACTTCCCGCCGAGCTTGGCTTCGATGGCCACGAGCTGACGCGGGGTCGAGAGCGTCTTGGCACGGGTTTGCACGAGAAAATCGACGTCGAATCCGCCGCTGACTGCGTAGTGGAAGATCGGCCGCGGTTTGCCCGAAATGGCCGCATACGCCCGCAGTTCGTGGTGGAGCAGCGATTCGAAGGCGAAGCCCTTCCACACGGAGTCGACCGGCTCGTGGGCGAGCCCCGCCGCCGCCCGCGCGACGCCCGAATCGAAGAGGAAAAACTTCGGATGGGCCGTTTCCTTGGTGCGGATGCCCAGCGTCGCCGCGGGGACCCGCGTGGCCAGAAGCGTGTCCTCCAGGATCTGGAAGTATCGTTCGATGGTGCTGCGTTTCACCTCCGACTCGCGGGCGAGATTCTCGAGGTTGAGGATCTGCCCGTTGAACAGTCCGGCGGCGTGCAGCACCCGCACGAATGGGTCGAGGTTGCGCACGAGCGCCTCGGCCGTGATCTCCTCCTTGAGGTAGGTGTCCACGTAGGCCGACAACGTGGCTGCGCGGTGGGTCGGGTCGCTCACCACCAGCGGCAGCGTGCCCCACTCGCAGGCCTGATCGAGCCGCCACGTGCCGCGGTACTCCGGCCACGCGAACGGCAGCATGGGAAGGTGCAGCGCCCGGCCGGCCAGGAGGTTGGCTCCCGCGCGGCGCAGTTTCCGGGCGCTCGAGCCCGAGAGGGCGAAGTGGATGCCGCGATGCCGCTCGTAGAGCCGATGCACCTCGTCGAGCAGCGCCGGGATCCGCTGGATTTCGTCGATCACCACCCAGTCTCCGCGGCGCAAGGGCGCCACGAGCTGCTCGAGGGCGGACGGGTCGCGGCTGAGCGTCAGGAATCTTGCGGAATCGAGCAGGTCGATCGTCAGGGCGCCGGGAAACGCCGCGGCGAGCCAGGTCGATTTCCCCGTGCCGCGAGGGCCCAGCAGGAGAAAGGTCTTGGTGGGGCGGGTGACGATGCGGGGCAGTTTCACGCGGGCGGATCCTCGCGGCGTATCCTACCACGCCGCGGTGAAAAATGCCGCATTTTCTCTCAGCCCAGGATTTCCCGGATGACCCGCCCCTCCACGTCGGTCAGCCGCACGTCGCGGCCGCCGAACCGGAACGTGAGCCGCTCGTGGTCTACCCCCAGGCAGTGGAGGAGCGTGGCATGGAGGTCGTGGATGTCGAGCGGATTCTCCACCACCCCCATGCCCATCTCGTCGGTCGCGCCATAGGCCAGGCCGCCGCGGATGCCGCCCCCGGCCAGGCAGACGGTATAGCCCGAGACATGATGGTCGCGGCCGTCGGTGCCGGCCGAATGGGGCGTGCGGCCCATCTCGCCCGCCCAGACCACGAGCGTTTCGTCGAGCAGCCCCCGCTGCTTGAGATCGGTGATGAGCGCGGCCACCGGCTGGTCGGTGATGAGCGCGTTTTCCGCGTGGTATTTCCGCATGCCGCCATGCTGATCCCAGGGGGCGTTGTTGGCATGCGTCAGCGGACAGGTCACCTCGATGAACCGCACGCCGGCCTCCACCAGCCGCCTCGCCCGCAGGCACTGCAGGGCATAGAACCGCTCGTGGTCGGTCGCGCGGTCGAGGCCGTAGAGCCGCCGCGTCGCCTCCGTCTCCCCCGCCACGTCGCAGACGTCGGGCACCGAGGTCTGCATCCGGGCGGCCGTCTCGAAGGTGGCGATCGCCGCGTCGATCGCCGCCGCATCGGCGCCGGCGGCCCGCGACTCCCGCAGGAAGGCGAGCTTGGCCCGCTGCACGGCCGGCGGATCGGCCGGCGCGATGTTGTCGACGGGCGTGCCCTCGGCGCGGACGAGCGTGGCCTCGCAGGTGGCGGGCAGAAACCCGCTCGAAAAATTCTGCAGGCCGCCGTTGGGAATCCAGTCGTTGTTGAGCAGCACGTAGCCCGGCAGGTTTTCATTCTCTGTGCCGAGCCCGTGCGCGACCCAGGAGCCCATGCTCGGCGCCGCGCCGAGCGAACGGCCGGTGTGGAGCAGCAGATTCTGCGCGCCGTGGAGCGGCGTTTCGCCGACGAGCGACCGCACCACGCAGAGGTCGTCGATCACGCCGGCCATGTGGGGCAACAGTTCGCTGGCCCAGAGGCCCGATTGCCCGCGCCTGCGAAACTCCCAGAGAGGCCCGAGCCACGTGCGGTTTTGCCCCGCCGCCTGCGACTTCTCGTCGGCCTGCCACTCGGCCGGCTGCCCCGACCGCTTGGCAAGCTCCGGCTTGTAGTCGAACGTGTCGACGTGCGAGACGCCGCCATCCATGAAGAGAAAGATCACGTGCTTGGCGCGGGCCGGAAAATGGAGGCCGCTCGTCGCGCCGTCGGCCGCGTGCGCCGCCAGGCCCGAGAAGGCGAGCCAGCCGAAGCCGAGGCTCGTGTCGGTGAGAAACTGGCGGCGGCTCGTGGGCACGCCCCGGCCGCCGGGGCACCGGCCGACGGGCGACCGGCCGTGGTGCCGCGCCGGATGAGACAGTCGCCGTTCACTCCACATGGCTGAACTCCGGATGCATGAGGAGGGAATGGGCGACGTCTTTCCAGACGGCCCCGGCACTCGACGCCTGCTCGGCCGCGATGCCGCGGGCCGCCGCGCAGGCCGCCGCCACGGCCGCGAGCCGGTCGACCTCGGCGGCGGTGGCCGGACGGCCGAGGCCCTCCTCCACCATGGCGGCGATTCCCACCCGCAGCGATGCGGTGCCGGCGGCGATGCGACGGGCGGCCCAGGCGCCGGCCATCTCGTGCACGAACGGGTCGTTCAAGAGCGCGAGCGCCTGCTCGGGAACGGTGGAGCGATCCCGCCGGCCGGTGGTGCCCTGCGGACTCGGCTGGTTGAAGACCGCCAGGAATCGCGGCGGCTCCATGAGCGTCATCCGCAGGTAGAGGCTCCGCCTGCCGTGGCCGTCGAGCGGGCCCGAGAAGAGCCGCTTGGCGGGATCCTCCTTCACGCGGAAGGGATCGATCGGCACGCCGCCGAGCGCCGTGTCGAGCCGGCCGGAGACGGCGAGCATCGCATCGCGGATCGATTCGGCCTCGAGCCGCCGCCGTGGCACGTGATGCAAGAGGCGGTTCTCCGGGTCGATCGCCACCGCCTCGCGAGCAGCCGCCGACGACTGCCGCCAGGCGGCGGTGGTGACCAGCATCCGCACGAGTTTTTTCAGCGACCAGCCCTCCTCCACGAACCGGATGGCGAGGTGGTCGAGCAGTTCCGGATGGGAGGGACGGTCGCCCAGGTGGCCGAAGTCGTCGGGCGTGCGGACGAGCCCCTCGCCGAAGAGATGCAGCCAGACGCGGTTGACGAAGACCCGCGCGGTGAGCGGATTGCGGGCATCGGCGATCGACCTGGCCACTTCGAGCCGGCCGCTCGATCGGCCCGCGGGCCGGGTGGCGATGCTCTCGAGAAAGCGGATCGTGCCGCGGGGCACGAGTTCTCCCGGCTTGGCGGGATCGCCGCGCAGGGCGAGCGGCGCATCCGCCGCCTCGGCCCGGTCCGCCAGCCCGCCGATCGTGCGATCGGGCTCGAGCCGGCGTTCCGCGGCGCGGTAGTCGGCGACCAGCGCGGCCAGCTCGTGGTCGGCGAGCGCCCGGTTGTCGAGCCAGCCCTCCTTCAAGGCCTCGTTGAGCACGCCCACGTCGTCGGCGGTCGTGCGGCCGTCGGCCCAGCGGCGGATCGCGGAGAGGATCTGGTCGGCGATGCGGTCGGCCAGCGAGTGCTGCGCCTGTGCCGGCGATTGAAAGAGCGGCGACAGCCTCGCCAGCTCGTCGAGAGGGCCCTGGTCGGCCGCGTGGGCATACACCTTCGTGACGCCGAACCACGATCGGGGGTCGTGCTCGTCCTGCTTCTTGAAGCCCGGGTAGCCGGTGCGGGGCGGGAAGTAGTTGTCGTAGGCCTTCGTGGCCAGCTCCAGGTAGACCCGGCGCGGCAGCGTGTCGGGCGGTCCGGCCAGCCGGGGGAAGTTGCCCGCCGCGAGCCGCAGCCAGCCCACGACCGGCTGGTCGGCATACTTCACCCGTTCGGAGTGAAAGGCACGGTCCACGATCAGGCAGTGAGATGCCTTGTGGCCCCCTGCATAGCCCACCGAGAAGTGCAGCGGCGGATTCCGGGCGAGTTCCGGGCTCTGCACCACGCCTCCCAGCCGCGGCGAATAGACGTGCGACCAACGGCCCGCCGGCAACACGTGGGCGAGGGCCGCGTCGCCCGAATCGGCGATCACCGGCTCGCCGTCGGCCACGAGCCCATGCCGCATGCCGAACCCCTCCCACCGCCAGCCGCCGGGAGCCGCGTCGCCGGTCGTGAAATCGGCCAGGAGCGTGAGGTTGGCGGCATTGGCCGCGAGGCGGCGGTCGCGCTCGGCGGCGAACGCCTCGGGCGTGATCGGCTGCCGGGCCGGGCGGCGGAGGAGATCCGCGAGCGACTCCGGAAAGCCCGAGACCGCTTCGGCCGACCGTGGCACGGCCGCGAGCCGCTCGACGAGCGCGGGCCGGTCGTCGAGCCAGCGGGCGGCGAGCCGACCGCGGATCGCCGCCTTGATGCCGCGGAGCTGGTCGATCACCGGGCCGTTGGGGTCGGCCGAGTCGATGCCCGAGACGCCCCAGCGGCTGCTGGCGAGCGTGCCGTAGAGGGCGTAGTAGTCGGCCTGGGCGATCGCGTCGAGCTTGTGATCGTGGCAGCGGGCGCAGCCCACGGTGGTGGCGAGAAACGCCTTCGTGGCGGTGTCGACCGTGTCGCCGAGGTTCTGCGCGGTGGTCGCCTCGGCGGCGGCGCTGTCGCCGTGCCACCGCTCGCCCATCCGCAGGGCCATCGTGCCGACGACCGCGTCGTTCACGCCGCTGGCCGGGTCGAGCCGCGGTGCCACCAGGTCGCCGGCGAGCTGCTCGATCACGAGTCGATCGTAGGGCACGTCGGCATTGAAGGCCCGCACGAGGTAGTCGCGATACCGCCAGGCGTGCTTCGCGGGGATGTCCCACTCGTAGCCGTGCGTGTCGGCGTAGTGCACCACGTCCATCCAATGCCGCGCCCACTGCTCGCCGAAGTGCGGGCTGGCGAGGAACCGGTCGACGAGCCGCTCGTAGGCCTCGGGCGACCGGTCGCGGAGGAAGGCATCGACGTCGGCGGGGGCGGGAGGCAGGCCGGTGAGCGCGAAGGCGAGCCTCCTCACGAGCTGCCGCCGGGAGGCCTCGGGGGCGGGGCCGAGCCCGGCCGACTCGAGCCCGGCGAGGATGAACCGATCGACGGGCGACCGCGGCCATCCGGCATCCCGCACCTCGGGCACCGGCGGCGACCGCACCGGCTGCAGGCTCCACCAGTCGAGCCGGCTGCGGTAGACCTTCTCCCAGGCCTCCCCGGCCGTCGTGCGGCGGGGATCGGGCGCGCCGCGCCGCACCCATTCGACGAGCGTCTCGATCTCCTCGTCGGGCAGCGGATCGTCGGGAGGCATCGTCTGGCCGTCGATGCCGTGCCGTATCGCGGTGACCAGCAGGCTCGCCTGCGGGTCGCCCGGAACGACCGCCGGGCCCGATTGGCCCCCCTGCTGCCAGCCGCTCCGCACGTCGAGCGCGAGGCCCCCGCTGATCTCCGTGTCGTGCGCATGGCAGGCGTAGCACCGCTCCCGCAGGATCGGTTCGACGCGGCTCGTGAAAAATTCCGCCCCCGCGTCGAGGCTCTCGGCCGCCTCCGCGGCCGCGAACGCCGTGAGCGCGGCGGCGAGCGGCAGGAGCAGGGCGACGGGCTGGCGGGGCAGGAGCGGCATGCGAACCTCTTCCTCAACGATAGAAGGGGCCCCCGGCCGACGCAATTGACGGAAACGGCAGGGGTTACCGGATTTCCAGGAGAATCCGGTCGTTGTCGCTGTCGGCGATGACGATTCGGCCGGCGGGATCGAGGCACACGCCGTGCGGCCGCAGCAGCTGCGTCGAGAGCAGGTCGGGGCCCACGGTCGCCCCGCCGCGGGGCGGGGTGCCGGCCACGAGTTCGATCCGGCCGCTGGCGGGATCGTAGCGGCGGATGCAGTGGTTTTCCGTGTCGGCGATGAGCACGCGGCCCGCGCGGTCGAGCGACACGTATTTCGGCCCGGCCAGCAGGGCCGCGCGTCCCGGGCCGCCGTCGCCCGCATAGCCCGCCTTGCCCGATTCGTTCACCACCGTGCGGATCGTGCCGCCCTTGATCTCGATCAGGGCATTGCCCTCGCGGAGGGCGAGGTAGATCGTGCCGTCGGCCGTCTCGCAGGCCGCGCGGGGGCCGGCCAGCGGCGTGTCGGTCGCTCGCGCGCCATCGAGCGGCTTGCCCGCCTGGCCGTTGCCGGCGACCGTCGTCACGAGGCCCGACACGAGGTCGATCCGCCGCAGCCGCGAGTTCTTGATGTCGGCGACGAGCAGCCCCCTGCCGTCGGCCGTGAGCGAACCGCAATAGGCCTGGTTGAACGTGGCCGCCGCGGCCGGGCCGCCGTCGCCCGAGAAGCCGGCGCCGCCCGTGCCCGCGACGGGGCGGACCGTGCCGGCATCGGCATCGAAGGCCCGGATGCGATGGTTGAAGGTGTCGGCGACGTAGACCGCTCCATCGGGGGCGATCGCCACGTCGTGCAGGCCGTGGAACGTCGCCCGCGCCGGATCGGTGGCGGTGTCGGGCGGGAAGTGATCCGCGTTGGTCGAGACGTGAAAGCGACCGGCCACGAACTCCAGCCGGGCCGCGGCCCCGTCGCCGGTGGCGACGCGAAACAGCCGATTGCCCCGCGTGTATTCCACGCCATACATGCGGCCGGCGCGATCGAACGCGACGGCGAACGGCTCGTTGACCCGGGCGGGGTCGGGGTCCTTGGCCGTGCGACCGGCCGGCGAACCCACCACCACCCGCACCTCGGCGGAGCAGGGGACCGGCAAGGCGAGGCAGGCGGCGAGGACGACGGCACAGGAAGTGCGGACGATGGGCGACGGCATGATGGGACTCCGTGGGGAATGCGAGCCCGAATCATAGCACCGGGAGCATCTTATCGTTGACGTGGGTGACCACCAGGTTGCATCCAAGCCCGAAGCGCGAGCGAGGGACTGTGGCAGAGCGGAAGGAATTGATCCCCCTTTTTCCCGGACCTCCGGTCCGGGCTCCCTCGCTGGCGCTTCGGGCTTGCATGGGAAGGGATCTGGTCCTGAGGTTTCAGTGTCAACTCTCGGATGCTCCCGGCCGTAGCGCCGGCCCGGCCTGGCGAGCTCGGTGTGCGACTATCTCACCCAGCGATGCGCGTGGCTGAACGACTCGTGGTACCAGCTGCCCTGCTTGAACGGCCGCAGGTGGATGCCGCAGGGGATCGCGTGGCCGTTTGCATCCTTGATGCGGCCGCCGGTGGAGTCGATGACCAGCGGCCCGCCGTCCGGGCTCGTGCCGCATTCGCCCACCCACATGATGACGTGCGTGACCTTGGTTCGCGACTTGTTGCCGATGTAGAGCAGGTCGCCGGCCCGCAGTTCGCCGACGAGCTTGTCATACCACTCCCGCGGATGGCCCTCCGGCCGCTCGACGACCTGGGCGTGCAGTTCGCCATGCGACGACCGGGTCGACCTGGCCGCCGCCTGTTTGTGGACATCGGTGTTGAGGTGGATGCCGAGCGCCCAGTTGTAGTTCCAACCGCTGAAGTTGCTGCAGTCGACGCCCGGGCCGTTGTGGCCGGCACAGCATTCCTGCCACGGCCAACCGGCGGGGGGATTCCAGTCGGGCACGTGGTGGTGCTGGTACTGGTAGCCGATGAACCGGCCGGCCGCCGCCACCACCCGCTCCCGCCGCCACTCCGCCGGCTTCTGCATCACCTGGGGCGGGCAATCGAACACGCGGGCCGGCACTCCCCATGAGCCCCATTCGTGCCGCACCTGCGGGGAGTACCACTCGTGAACCGGCACGGAACTCTGCTCCGCCTTGCCGCCCCGCGGCTGCACGGCATCGAAGAGCAGGTCGTGCAGCGGCGCCTTGAAGGCGAGCTTGTAAGGGCTGCGGTACGGGCCCGCGTGGGGCTTCGCATCGGTCGCTTCGTCGATCTCCGCGCTCTCCCCCGGATCGCCCTCGCCCGGGGCCTGCTGCACGGCGGCGTGGTGTTTTGGCGCGGGCGGGCTGGCGACCTGCCCGAAGGCGGACGACGCGACGACGATCGCGAGGCAGGCGATCGCCCGGCGGACGACCGTGGCGGTGATGATCGGGGCGTGTGTCATGGGTGACCCGTCGGCAGCATCGCCGACGGTTGCCGCGAAGGCAATCCCCGCTTTACGCCGGGCTCGGGCATCGTGCCCGCCCCGGCCTGGCGGACCTCCGCCCGCTGGTGCTGACCCGGGCCTCCGGCCCTGGGGCGATGGGTTTCACGAAATGGTGAGCTGGTTTTGGACCCGTCCCCGGGTTTCCACCCGGGGCTTTTATTCCACCGCAAGGCAACCACCGGCGGTCACGCCACCATCCAAATAAAAGCCCGGAGCGGAAGCGACGGGACGGGACCAAGAAAAACTTCCCATTCCGCCCCCATGGCCTCTTCCACGACGGCGTCGCACGGATGCGACGCCCGCACCAGCGACCTGCGGTCGCCAAGAAAAAACGACACGATGTCCACGATGTCGTGTTTTTCGTGAAGCCGGCATGGCAGGATGCCATGCCCAGCAGCGAGCGAAAACGGCCAGGATGGCCGTGTTTCGCGTGAAGCTAGTGATGCATCCCGCGGGCCTTGTAGCCGCCGCGGGTCGCGAACCAGGCCAGCAAGAGCGCATAGCAGACGAACATCGTCGCGGGCACGAAGGCCGTGAGCTTGAGCGCCTGGCGGCCGCCGAACAGGCCGGCCTCCTCCACCAGCCGCTTGTCGCCGGCCGCCTCGGGGCCGGCCGACGTGTTCCACCAGTTCACGAGCGCCTGCTGGGCGGCGACCGCCTCGGGCTTCGCGTTCTCGCGCTGCATCAGGTCGAGCGCCCGCTGCGCCTCCTTGCCGCCATCCTCGAGCACGCCCACCTTCGCGCCGTCGAGGCCGACCGTCTTCATCCAGAGAAACTCGTTCTCCTTCGGCGCCTTGTAGCGGTCGTAGACGGCGGCGCTCGACTCGCGGAGTTTCGCCGACGCGTTCTGATCCTGCAGGAAGCCGATGCCGGGGCCGCCCAGCAGGCCGGCCGCCAGCATGCCCACGCCACCGGCGGCGCCGATCGTGATCGCGCCCCCCTTGGGGAACTGCTCGCTCACCACCGCGAGCATCGTCGGCCAGAGGAAGGTCTTGCCGATGCCGTAGACGGTGGCGGCGACGACACACATCAGCGCGCCCTGCGCGTTGCCCAGGAGCGTCAGACCGGCCGCGCCGAAGAGGGCGGACACCGCCAGGAGCCCCAGCGGCGAGATCCGCTCCACGATCGGCCCCGCGAAGAACCGCAGCACGAACATCAGGCCGGACGTGTAGACGAACAGCAGGAGGCCGTTGGCCGGACTGTTCATGATCGTGCCGGTGATCTTCGAGATCCACGAGTCGGTGCCGAGTTCCACGTAGCCCACCAGCGCGTGGATGAGCAGCAGCGCGGCGAGCAGCAGGTGGCCGAAGCGGAAGCCGGTCGCCGCGCCGAACGCGGCCAGCAGGCCGGCGGCGATGCCGGCGGCGGCCAGCGGCGGCAGGCCCAGGTCGCTCTTGAAGAAGAGCGCGAGCAGGCCGCAGATCACCGCGGCGCCCACGAGCCCCAGTTCGCCGAGCATGTCCTTGTAGCTGACGCCGGAACTGCTGGCCTCGCTCTTGGGGAACCGCTGGCCGAGCATCATCAGCCCGTAGAGCACCACCGGCACGAGGAACAACGAGATCTGGAACTGCCAGGGCACGGGCTTCGCGCCCGCGGCGCCGGTCATGAAGTAGCTGGCCAATCCGCCGAGGATCAGTCCGCCCGGCCAGCCGGCGTGGAGGATGTTCAGGTAGTGGGCCTTCTGCTTCGGGAAGAGCGTGGCGACCAGCGGGTTCACCACCGCCTCGGCGATGCCGTTGCCGATGGCGAAGAGGAACATGCCCCAGAAGAGGCACTGGAAGGCGAGCGGCTTGCCCCCCGCCTCGAAGGCGGCGCCGGTGGCGAGCGTGAGCGCCGCCGAGATCAGGTGCATCACGAAGGCGGCGAACATCAGCGGTCCGAAACCGATGCGGTCGGCGATCAGGCTCGACAGCAGGATGATGATGCCGAAGCCGGTGAGGCCGCCGCCGGTGATCGCGCCCAGCTCCGTCTGCGTGAAGCCATACTGCTCCGCCCACTGGCCCAGGATGCCGGCCCGGATCGAGAAGCCGACGCCCGCGGCGAGGATCGCCATGAAGCCCGCCCAGAGGAGCCGCTGGGGATTGAGGCCGGCGGAGGAGACCGGGTCGTTCGTGCCTCGCTGCGTGTCCTGCTCGCCGTGCGAATGCTTGTGGGCCATGGGTTCCCCCGGTGTTCGTGAATGCCGACGATTCGTGTCGTGCCGCCTTTCGCCTGCCGCAGGCAAACGGGCCGGCACTATAGCAGGGGTCCGCAGCCTGGGGAAATGGCGTTCTTTTCGGGGTTGAGGCGGTTCCATGGTGTCTTGACCCTCGGTCGATGACGCACGTACTTTCCCCGCCCGTTCCGTCCCCAGGCATCGCCGTCTTGAAACCGCTCGCCGACACGCTCTGGATGCTCGTGCGCTGGGCCCTGCCGGTGACGGTGGCCGGCGTGGTCGCCGCCGGTGCGATCAGCTCCAGCCGCCTGGGCGAAGAGGTGCGAACCCGGCTCCAGCAGCGGCTGGCGCAGGAGTTTCCCCAGTTCGTCGTGCAGGTGCAGGGGGCCAGCCTCGTGGAGGGGGAGGGGATCGTGGCCCGCGGCGTGTCGATCGTCGATCCCAGCCTGCCCAAGGAATGCCGCCAGCTCGTCTGGGTGGACGAGGTGCGGCTGGCATGCAGCACGAACCTCGCCGACCTCGTCGCCGGCGCCCCGCGGATCAGCGCGGTGCGGCTGCGGCGGCCGGTGGTGCACGCCGTGCGGCAGGCGGATGGCCGGTGGACGCTCGCCCGCCTCGGGCACCGCAAGGCGGGCGGCACCGCGGCCATGCCCGTGCCCGTATCGATCGAGGACGCCGCGTTGCTCGTCGACGACGTCTCGCGGCAGACGAGGACGGCCGTGCGGCAGATCACGGTCGACGTGCAGCCCGATCAGGGAGACGGCGGCGCGGGCTGGGCGGTGGTGCAGGGAACCGCCGCCGGCGAACAGTTCGAGCGGGCCAGCATCGCGGGCCGCGTCGGCATCGCGGCGGGCGCGTTCGAGCTCCGCGGTGCGGTGCAGTCGCTCGACCTGACGCCCCGGCTCCTCGACATGCTGCCGGCGGGTGCGACGCGATCGATCGAAGCGGTCCGCAGCCGGATCGCGGGGCTGCGCGGCCGCATCACCATGGAGTGGCAGGCGGCGGGGGAACTGGCCGCGCTCGATGCGACCGCGTTCGCCGTGAACGGCCGGCTCGAATCGGGCCGCTTCGAACACGCCGCGCTGCCCTTCGCGATGAGCGACGTGACGGCGGCATTCCAGGCGGATCGCGCCGGGGTGCGGTTCGAGCAGCTGGAGGCCCACGCGGGCTCCACGCTGCTCCGCGGCAGCGGACGGTATGCCGGCTGGACCGACGCCGCCGACTTCGACCTGCTCCTGGAGGCCGAGCGGCTGGTGGTGGGCAGGCACTGGGAGGGGCTGCTGCCGGAGTCGGTGGTGTCGCAGTGGAGCAAGCTCCTGCCGGCCGGCGAGGTCGACGTGCGGGCGCAGGTGGCCCGTCGCGAAGGAGTCGTCGAGCCAAACGTCTCCCTGCGGTGCCGCAACGTGTCGCTCACGCACTACCGGTTTCCCTACCGCCTCGATCGCACCGTCGGCACGGTGGTGCTCGAAGGCAGGACGCTGTCGATCCATCTCACCGGACAGGCCGGCGGGCATCCGGTGCACGTGCAGGGGGCGTTCCGCACGGCCGCGGCCGCGGCCGGCGAGCCGGGGGGCACTTCCGGCACGCTGGAGGTCCGCGGCGACGGCATGCGGATCGACGACGGCCTGCTCGCGGCCATGCCCGCCCGCTCGGCCGACATCCTGCGCACGCTGCGGGCGGCCGGCACCTTCGACTTCGTCTTCCGGCACGAGCGGTCGCCCCAGCTGCCGGGCGGCCACGCCAACTCGCTGGGCATCCGCCTCGCCCAGTGCAGCATGGCCTACGCCGGCTTCCCCTATCCGCTGTCGAACGTGTCGGGCAGCCTCCGCATGGATCGCGGGCACTGGACGATCCGCGACATCACCGGCTCCAACGACAGCGGCGTGGTGCGGTGCTCCGGCATGCTCGTGCCGCGCGGCGAGAACGACGGCGAACTCACGCTGCAGCTGGCCGGCACCGGCGTGGTGCTCGAGCGCGAGCTGCGCGACGCCCTGCCCGCCGGCGTGCGGCAGATCTGGGACGACGTCGACCCGCGGGGCAACGCCGAGTTTTCCGCGACCGTGCGGTATCACGTGAAGGCGCGACGCACCGAGGTCGAACTCCACGCCACGCCCCAGGGCGACACGGTGTCGATCGAGCCGGCCTGGTTTCCCTACCGGCTCGAACGGCTCCGCGGGCGGTTGCACTGGAAGGACGGACTGCTCTCGTTCGACCGCGTCCGCGGCACGCACGACCGCACGACCGTGAGCGCCGGCGGCATCTGCCGGTTCATTCCCGGCGGAGGCTGGCACGTGTCGTTCCAGCAGCTCTCCGCCGATCGCTTCCGCGCCGATCACGACGTGCTGCAGGCCCTGCCCACGGGGCTGCAGCAGGCGATCTCCGCCGTGCAACTCCGCGGCCTCCTCTCCCTGGCCGGCTCGCTCGACATCCACTCCGCGGCCGGCGCGCCCGCCGCCTCGTGGGACATGCAGCTCGACGTGGAGCAGGGCTCCCTCGACGTGGGCACGCCGATCGAGCACGTGCACGGCGGCATCCGCCTGCGCGGCCAGTCCGACGGAAGCAGCTGGCAGACGTTCGGCGACATGGCGATCGACAGCGCGATGTGGCGGGGCATCCAGCTGACGGCGGTGCAGGGACCGCTGGCCATGGATTCCGGGGGCGTGCGGTTCGGGACGACCGCGGGCCGCGGCGGCGAGCAGGGGGCGACGCGGCGGGTATCGGCCCGCGTGGCGGGCGGCACGCTCCTGCTCGACGGCAGCGCCACGGCCGACGATCCCGGCGGGTTCGCGATCGCGGCCTCGCTCGGCGACGCCGACCTCGAGCGGCTCGCGGGCGACACCCTCGCGACCAACCATCCCTACCGAGGCCGCGTGTTCGGCACGGTGGAGGTGAGCGGCTCCCGGGCGGGCACCCATTCGCTGGCGGGCCGCGGGCAGCTGCGGCTGCGCGACGCCGACATCTACGAGCTGCCGCTCGTGGTGGCGATGCTCAAGATGCTCCGCGTGAAGGCGCCCGACCTGAACGCGTTCGGATCGAGCGTGGTCGACTTCCGCATCGAGGGGCCGCGGGCCTACCTCGACAACATCGAGCTGTCGGGCGACGCCATCAGCCTCGTCGGCAACGGCGAGATCGACTTCGACTCCAACGTGCACATGACGTTCCGCTCCATCATGGGCGACTCGGCCACGCAGCTGCCGGCCATGAAGCGGCTGCTCGGCGGCGCGAGCGGCCAGTTCATGCTGATCCACGTCGACGGCACGCTCCCCCATCCGGAGATGACGAGCGAGGCGTTTCCGACACTCGCGGCGGCCATCCAGAAGCTGCAGTCGCAACGCCGCGGGCCGGACGGCCCGCGCAGCGCGGGGCTGCGGCGGGAGAATCAGCGGTGACCGCGGGAATCAGTGCGGAAGACGGGGTCGAAATGCCGACCTGTCGTCATACTGGGGGCCGCCGACAGCCGGGCGGTCGGTGACGGCAGAAAGGGAAGAAGCAGAGGAACGCGGATGGCGGCACGACCGATCGAGTTCGTGAAGATGCAGGGGCTCGGCAACGACTACGTCTACATCGACTGCTTCGCCGAGCCGACGCCCGCGGATCCCGCCGCGCTGGCGCCGCGGATCGCCGACCGGCACTTCGGCGTGGGCGGAGACGGCCTCGTCCTCGTCATGCCCTCGACGGTGGCGGCCGCCCGCATGCGGATGTTCAACGCGGATGGCAGCGAATCGGAGATGTGCGGCAACGGCGTGCGGTGCGTCGCCCACCTGGTGGTGGCCCGCGGCCACGCCCCGGCCGGGGCCGTGACGATCGAGACAGGCCGCGGCGTGCTCACGCTCGACGTCGTGCCGGAAGGGCCGCGCCATTCGCGGGTGCGGGTCGACATGGGCGAGCCGCTGCTCGCGGCGGCCGAGATCCCGGTGGCGCTTCCCGGCCTGGCGGCGGGCGACCGCGTGGTCGACGCGGCCTGCCCCGCGCTCGGCCCGCGCGAGCCGTGGTGGGAGGAGGCGGGGCTCGATCCGCGGATGACCTGCGTGTCGATGGGCAATCCGCACGTCACCTTCTTTTGTCGCGACGTCGCCCGCGTGCCGCTCGAGTCGGTCGGGCCGCGGATCGAGATGCACCCGATCTTTCCCCGGCGGATCAACGTGCATTTCGTGCAGGTGCTGGCCGCGGACCGGGTGCGGATGCGCACCTGGGAACGGGGCAGCGGCATCACGATGGCCTGCGGCACCGGCGCCTCGGCGGTCTGCGTGTCGGGGGTGCTCACCGGACGGACGGCGCGACGGATCGTGGCGGAACTGCCCGGCGGCGCACTGGATCTCGAGTGGGCGGCGTCGGGGCACGTCTTCATGACCGGGCCGGCGGCGGAGGTGTTCGAGGGCCGGTGGTGTGAGGCGCAGGCCGTCCCGCAGCCAGAGAAGAAAGAAAACGATCCGTGAAGCTCGACTCCCCGCTGGCCATCGGCGCCTGCTCCCTCGCCTCCACGGCCTGCATCCGGCAGTGGATGGGAACGCTCGACTATCGCGTCGACTTCGGCGATCCGACGGTCGATCCGGTGCACCCCGGGTGCCGGGGCACGAAGATCTACGTCTTCTGGCATGAAAACATCCTGCTGCCGCTCTTCCTCCGCGGGCACTCCAACATCTCCATGCTGTTGTCGCGGCATCACGATGCCGACATCCTCGCCCGCGTGGCGACGATGATGGGCTTCGGCACCGTCCGCGGCAGCACGTTCAAGGGCGGCTCGGTGGCGCTCCGGGAACTGGCCCACCGGGCCTGCAGTGAAAACCTCACGATCACCCCCGACGGACCGCGGGGCCCGCGCCGCCGGCTGGCGATGGGCTGCATCTTCCTGGCGAGCACGATGCACATCCCGATCGTGGCCATGGGCCTCGGCTACGAGCGGCCCTGGCGGCTGGGCACCTGGGATCGGTTCGCCGTTCCCCGCCCCTGGTCG
>JBIIYN010000214.1:0-6694 GCA_044346795.1 Pirellulales bacterium | reverse complement strand
CTGTGACGCTCCTGGGCGTCGAGGCCCGCGTGGTAGGGACGGGCGAGGATCCCCTCGGCGGCGAGCCGCGCCGCCAGCCGTTCCGTCTCCTTCCGCGAGATGCAGTAGACGATCGAGGCCTCGCCCGCGTGCCGGCCGAGCACCTGCAGCGTCTGGGCCATGCGGTCGGTCCGCGGCACGACCCGGTAGACGAGATTCGGGCGGTCGAAGACGCCGACGAGCACCTCGGGCTCGCGGAGCTGCAACTGGCCGACGATGTCGTCGCGGACCCGCGGCGTGGCGGTGGCGGTGAAGGCATGGATGGTGGCCGCGGGAAAACGCTCGCGGAGCAGGGCCAGCTGCCGGTATTCGGGCCGGAAGTCGTGGCCCCACTGGCTGATGCAGTGGGCCTCGTCGATCGCGAACCGCTTCACGCCCACCTGCGCGAGCAGGTCGAGCAGGCCCGAGTTGACGAGCCGCTCGGGTGCCGTGAAGAGCAGCCGCAGCTCGCGGGCGGCCAGCCGGTCGCGGATCTGCCGGCGTTCGTCGGGGGAGAGCCCGGAATGGATGGCGGCGGCGGGATAGCCGATCGCCTCGAGCGCGTCGACCTGATCCTTCATGAGGGCCACCAGCGGCGAGACGACGACGTCGGTCGTCTCGCTCACCAGCGGCGGCAGCTGGTAGCAGAGGCTCTTGCCCCCGCCGGTCGGCATCACGACGAGCGAATCGCGGCCGCCGAGCGCCGCCCGGATGGCGTCGGCCTGCAGCGGCCGCAACGTCTCGAAGCCCCACCAGCGGGAGAGGATCTCACGGATGCGGACGTCGTCGATCGGCTCTGCGGCAGTGTCGGCCGGCCCTGGCACGGATGCACCTGCTGGAAGGCGTGTGTGGTGCGGCCAACATACCAAAAGCGCGGCCGATCGCGGACGGCGGAACCCACGCCCGGGCGGACGTTTCGGGGTTTGCCTGCGGCTCACCTGGCGGCTCGATCGACGATGACGAGGTGCTCAACCCCCTCGTCGCGAAAGGCCTTCAGAATCTCGACGAAATGCGGATTCATCCAGTTCCTTTCCACTCAGGGTCCAAGCCTGCAGAATGGACGCCGGCTCACGGCTTCGCGGGGATCACCGACGCGTGGCCGCTGACGCACCGCCAGGCACCATCCTTGAGCACCCAGACGTTGGTGAACCGCGACCGTCGCTCGAAGGGCTTGCCGTCCTTGTCGTGGCCGGCCTCCTTGTAGTCGCCGATGTCGACGGCCACCGTGCCGCCGCCATACACCCGCACGTCGATCGAACTGGCCTCGGAGATGGTGTGCTTCTCGCTGCCCGTCTTGAGCGCGGCGATCCCTTCCGCCTTCGTGAAGCGGTGGCCCGACGGCTCGACATAGACGAAGTCGGGGGCCCAGATCCGCTCGAGGATCGAGGGATCATTCTTCAAATACGCTGTCGACCACTGCGCGGAGAGATCTTTGATCCCCGCCTCGATGGCGGCTTCCTGGGCTGGAGTGACGGCCGCAGCCGACTGGGCGCGGGCGGCGGGGCAACAGGCCACTGCGATCGACACAAGGAGAAAGGCCCGGGTGATGGTCCGTGCACGCAACATGGTGGTCGACTCCTGCTCGAGGGAAAGGGGTTCAAAACAAGCGTCGCTGTCTCCGGTGTGGTGGCGACGATCGCCCAGCCCACGACGGCGCGAGGCTGAAGCGTAGCAGGATCACCGTCCTTGCGCGGCCAGAAACGCCACCGTCTTCTTCTGGATTGCCTCGAGGGTCTCCTCCACGCCCTGCTTTCCGGTCGTCATCCTGCCGAGTTCGGCGGCGCGAAGAAACTCCCGGCGGCCGATGCCGCCCACCCGCAGCTTTTCGGCCATGGCGGCCACGAAGAGCCTCTGCCGGCGATCCAGGTCGTGCATCGTTCCGCTCCCAAGGTTGGCGTGCGACCGAACCGCCGCAGCATGGGCTCTGGCCTCTGGACCGTCAATGAAAGCGTTAAGGGTGGGTCGAAAAGGGCTGCGTCCTCTTTTTCCCGTTACAATCCCCCCATGCTCTGGGTTGCCTGGAAGATGCTGATCGGAAATCGCGCGAAATACCTCGGCATCGTGTTCGGGGTGATGTTCGCCGCGCTCCTCATCGCGCAGCAGTCGTCGATCTTCTGCGGGCTCATGTCGCTCACCGTCAGCCAGATCCGCGACGTCGAGGGGGTGGGCATCTGGGTGATGGACAAGAACGTGCAGTTCGTGGACGACGTCAAGCCGCTCGCCGACACCGAACTCTTCCGCGTGAAGGGGGTGCCGGGCGTGGCCTGGGCGGTGCGGTTCTACAAGGGGATCGCCCGGGCCCGCCTCGAGGAGGGCTCCTACGAACAGATGATCCTGCTGGGCCTCGACGACGCCACGCTCGTCGGCGCGCCCGACGGCGTCTTCATGGGCTCGATCGCCGACCTGCGCAAGCCCGACGCCGTGATCATGGACGAGGCCGGCTACCGGCGGATCTGGCCGAACCAGCCCTACCGGCTCGGCCGCGTGTTCGAGATGAACGACCGGCGGGCGGTGCTCGTCGGCCTCACCAAGGCCAGCCGCACCTTCCAGAGCTTTCCGATCATCTACACCCGCTACAGCCAGGCGGTGCTCTTCGCGCCGCCGGAGCGGAAGGTGCTCTCGTTCGTGCTGGCCGACCCGGAGCCCGGCGCGCCGGCGGAGGAGGTCTGCCGGCGGATCGAGGCCGAGACCGGCCTGCAGGCGGTGACGCGGCAGCAGTTCATCTGGAAGACGATCCGCTACTACCTCGCCAAGACCGGCATCCCGGTCAACTTCGCGATCACCGTGCTGCTCGGCTTCGTCGTGGGCACGGCGATCGCGGGGCAGACCTTCTACCTCTTCACGGTGGAGAACATCCGCCAGTTCGGCGCGCTGAAGGCGATGGGCACGAGCAACTGGACGATTCTCGTGATGGTGCTCTCGCAGGCACTGCAGGTGGGGATCGTGGGCTACGGCGTGGGCGTGGGGCTGGCGGCCATGTTCGGTTTTGCAATCGCCCGCGGCCATTCGCGGCTCTCGTTCTTCATGCCCTGGCAGGTGCTGGCCATCACCGGCGTGGCCGTGTTTCTCATCGTGCTCCTGGCGAGCCTGCTGTCGATCCGCAAGGTGCTGGTCGTCGACCCCGCGATCGTGTTCCGCGGATGAGCGGGGAGAACCAGCGTTGATGGCCGTGACCATGCCTCCCGCGCCACCCGATCGCGACGCTTCGGCCGACGGCGACACCGTGGCCACGGCCGACGTGGCCGTGCGGGTGCGGGGCGTGACCAAGGAATTCGGGACGGGCGGTTCGCTCACCCGCGCGCTTCGGGGCGTCGATCTCGACGTGGCGTACGGCGAGCTGATGATCCTCGCGGGGCCCAGCGGCTGCGGGAAGACGACGCTCGTCTCGATCGTGGCCGGCACGCTCGAGCCGTCGGACGGCGAGGTGCACGTGCTCGGCCGGGACCTGGTGGCGATGAGCAACGGCCGGAAGGTGCGGTTCCGGCGCGAGAACGTCGGCTTCGTCTTCCAGGCCTTCAACCTGCTGCCCTCGCTCACGGCCGCGGAGAATGCCGCCGTGCCGCTCCTGATCGCGGGCTGGTCGCGGCCGCGGGCGGTGGAGGCGGCCAGCGAGATCCTCGCCGAACTCGGCCTCGGCGACCGGCTCGCGAACCTGCCGAGCGAACTCTCCGGCGGCCAGCAGCAGCGGGTGGCGATCGCCCGGGCGCTCGTGCACGAGCCGCGGCTGATCGTCTGCGACGAGCCGACCAGCGCCCTCGACGCGGAAAACGGCCGGATCACGATGGAGTTGATTTCGCGGGTCGGCGTGCAGCCCGACCGCGCCGTGATCGTGGTGACGCACGACTCGCGGGTCTATTCCTTCGCCGACCGGATCGCGAACATGGAGGACGGCCGGATCGAGAGCGTGGCGGCGGGGCCCGGTTGACGTCGACGCCTGCGTGGCCGGCGGCGCAACCAGTGACCGTCGCGTCACGCAAGAATAAAAGCCCGGAGCGGAAGCGACGGGACGGGACCAAGAAAAACCCGCCATAGGCATGGCCATGCATGCCACTCCGCGGCTTCGAGTCCGCCGGCCGGCACCCTGAAGCAACGCAGTGGCCGGCGGCGGCGGGTGCTCCGTCGCTGCGGCGAGGATACGCCTGAGGCTCCTGCGCACCCGCCACCGCCGGCCGGCACCCTGAAGCCAGGGCAGTTCCTCGAAATGGGTGCGTTTCGTACCATGATGTCATGGCTTCCGCCCACACCGACTCCTCCGCTCCGACTGCCGTCCGCCGGCGGACCACGCGTCGCCGCACGGTCGCCGACATCCTCACGCAATACCTGCTGCCGCTCGTGGCCCTCGTGATGCTGGGGTTCGCTGCCTGGTACGTGGGGAAGACCCGGCCCGTCTTCAACAACCCGCCGCCGCCGATCGCGCCGGCCCGCAGCCCCTACGCCGAGACGCTGGCCGCGGCCGGCATCGTCGAGGCGCAGACCGAGAACATCGCCGTGGGCTCCGCCACGCCGGGCGTCGTCGTCGAGGTGCTCGTGAAGGTGGGCGACGAGGTGCCGGCGGGCAGGCCGCTCTTCCGGCTCGACGACCGGCAGCTGCAGGGCGAACTCGCCGTGAAGCGGGCGGTGGTCTCGCAGTCGAAGAGCGAGCTGATCCGGCTCGAGGCGGAGCCCCGCAAGGAGAAGATCCCGGTGCTCGTCGCGCAGGTGAACGAGGCCAGGGCGGCGGTGATTCGCGAGACCGACGCGCTCAAGCGGTCGGAGGAGACGTTCGCCCGCAAGGTGACCACCGAACAGGAGTTGATCACGCGGCGGGAGGCCCTGGCCGGCGCGCAGGCCAAGCTCGACCGGTCGCAGGCCGACCTCGACCTGCTCGAGGCCGGTTCGTGGCAGTACGACCGTGACGTCGCCCGCGAGGCGATCACCAAGGCCGAGTCGGACGCCGCGAAGATCGAGGTCGAACTCGACCGCCTCGTCGTACGGGCGCTCGTGGCGGGGCGGGTGCTGCAGGTGAACGTGCGGCCGGGTGAGTACGTCGGCACCCCGCCGAACCAGCCGCTCGTGATCCTCGGCAACATCGACAAACTCCACGTGCGGGTCGACATCGACGAGTTCGACATCCCGCGGTTCCAGGGCGAACTGCCGGCGACGGCTGTGCCCCGCGGCAACCTGCAGGTGCGGTATCCGCTGCGGTTCGTGCGAGTCGAGCCGTTCGTGGTTCCCAAGAAGTCGCTCACCGGCGACAACACTGAGCGGGTCGACACGCGGGTGTTGCAGGTGATCTACGAGTTCGACCCGGACGGACTGCCGCCCCTCTTCGTCGGCCAGCAGGTGGAGGTGTTCATCGACACGGCGACGGCCGCCGCTCCGGAAGCCCCGCCGGCTTGATCGCATCGGGCCATGTGGCGAAGACGTTCCGAATAAAAGCCCCGGGTGTGAACCCGGGGGTAGGCGGGGCAGGGGGTGGGGAAAGACTGGGAAGTTTGAAGCGACCCCGATGATCGGATCGGGGCCTGCCGCGGCGGCAAACCCGCCTTGCCCCGGCACCCGGCGGCTGGGACATTCCCGCCCCACCATGGCGAAAAATTGGCCCCGCCGTGTCTCGCTGCCAATCCGCAGGATCGCGGTGCGCGCGGTCCTGGCGGCGTGCGTGGCCTGGCCCTTCCCCGTGGCGTCGGCCGTCGACTTCGAACTGGTCGACAGCGTCGCGCCCTCCCGCTACGGCGGCGATGCCGCGACCACTCCCCCGGCGCCGGCGGCTCCGCCGAAGACGGGCGGCATGTTTCTGGCCGCCGACGACGGCCTCGGGCTCTGGCGGCAGACGCTCGCCACGGTGTCGGCCGACTGGCCGATCGTGCGGACGATCGAACCCGACTTCCGCGCGGTGCCGCCGCGCGAGGGCCTGATCGAATCGGCCTGGCTCGAGCCCCGGGAGCGGATGCCCGCGGGCCGCGGCCTGCCGACCACCGATGGTGCCTGGCCGCCGCGGCGGCAGCGGGTGGTCGTCCGCGTGGTGCCGGCCGCCAACGGCGCCTGGATCGACGCCGTCGTCGAGACCCAGTCGATCTCCGATGCCTACGCCGGTTCCACACCGGGCGGCGTGGAATTGACCGGCGGCTGGCCGGCTGCCGGCTCCGGCCAGGGAAACACCGACATCACGATGACGCTCGCGGCCCGGATGGCGACCGCGCCGGGGGGCGTGGCCGAGCCCGTCTATTCGCTGCCGGCGCTCGATGAGCCGCGCATGGGCGGCGTGGCCGAGCCCCCGTGGGCCCGCAGCAGGTTTCCGCGGCTCGCCCGCGCGGGCTACAAGGTGGCCGAGGACTACCGCAACTTCTATTCCTGCCAGAGCCTCACCTGCCTCACGGCGGCCTTCGGCGCAGGCGCGCTCATGGCCAACACCGGCTTCGACACGACCATGCAGACTGCCTGGCAGGAGAGCGTGCGTCCCACCGACATCGGCACGTTCTTCTCCGATTGCAAGGTGATCGGCGAGGGGAAATATTGCCTACCGATCTTCGGCGCGGCCGCGGCGACCGGCCTCCTGCTCGAGGGCCAGCCGGCCGGCGACATCGTCGGCGAATGGGGCTCGCGGTCGCTTCGCATCTTCATCGTGGGCGCGCCGCCGGTCTACGTGCTGCAGCTCGCGACGGGCGCCTCGCGGCCCGGGGAGAGTTCCGCCGGC
>JBIIYN010000133.1:0-10034 GCA_044346795.1 Pirellulales bacterium | reverse complement strand
GAGCGGCCATGCCTTCGTGGGCGCGATCCCCTTCCTGGCCGCGGCCGAGATGGTGGAAAACCCGGTCGCGAAAGGCACGCTCTACGTCTGTTCGACCTTCGTCGGCTTCTCGCGGATGACCGACAACGCCCACTATCCGTCGCAGGCGTTCCTCGGCTGGTACCTGGCCTGGGCCAGCTCCATGGCCGTCAACCGCACCGAAACACACTTCGCCGGCATGGAGGTGCGGGTGGTGCCCCTGCCGATGGCCGACCTCGGCGGCATGGCCGTCGAGGCCAAGTGGTAGGCGCCGGCTGGCGACGCGCCGGGGTGCGTCGGCCTGATGGTTGACGCCGCGGTGTTCTTCTGTATACTTCCCCGCATGTGGTGCTGAGCCGAATTCGCCGAGGGTACCGCCGCCATGGCCACGATTCCTGTTGCCGCGCCGTCCCGCCACCTGATCTCGGTGGATGCGTTTCATCGCATGGGCGAGACGGGCATCCTCGGGCCCGAAGACCGGGTGGAGCTCATCGAGGGGGAGATCATCGACATGTCGCCGATCGGAGCTTTGCATGCGGCGATCGTGGACGTGCTCGCCCGGCACTTTGGGCGTCGTGCCGGCGAGTCGGTATTCATCCGGTGCCAAAACCCGCTGCGGCTCGACGAGTCGAGCGAGCCCGAACCCGACATCTCGATCCTCCGGCCCAGGCCCGACTTCTACACGACGTCGCACCCGGCGGCGGCCGACGTGCTGCTCGTGATCGAGGTTGCCGACACGAGCCTCGCCTACGACCTCGGCACGAAGGTGCCCCTCTACGCCCGGCATGGGATCCCGGAGGTGTGGGTGATCGACGCGGCCACGCGGCGGATTCGCGTGTTTCGCCGGCCGATTGGCGGCGGCGAGGCCGGCCCCTCGGGCGGCAGTGGCTACGCCGAAGAGGCGAGCGTCGAGCCGCACGAAGCGGTGGCGTGTGCCGGCGTGGTGGACGACGCCGGCAACCGTGTGGCCGTCGAACTGGCTCGGCTCCTGCCGCCGGTGGCATGAGGCCTGATTCGCCATTTGCGTCCTCCGTGGCATATGATTCCGCCCGGCGCGCCCGCCTGGGCGTCGTTTCACAGACTTCTTCAAGCACATTCTGGAGCAGGTATCCATGGCCAAGTCAGCGCGGGGTTCGGTGGCGTCGGGGGTTTCGTCGGATCGGGTGCGGAGCCTGTGCACACCCGCGGAGCGGAAACTCCTCGACATGAGCGAGAGCAGCGCGCTCTCCCAGGCCGCCCCGGCGGAGGTCCAGGCCCTGCTCGGGCGGGCCCGCGAATTCCGCGACAAGTGGCGGGCGCTCGTCGGCAAGCAGAGCCGTGCCGCGAAGCGGGCGCCGCGGGCCGTGGCCGAGGCCAATGCCCGCAGCCATGTGAAGGCCGAGCTGTTCGACGGGGCCGTGAAGCGGTTTGAGTCGCAACTCAAGACGCTCCCGGCGAAGGCCGCCGCACCCGGGGCCGCGAAGCCGACCGCCGTCCGGGCGAAGCCGCCGAAGCGGAGCCGCGTGGCCGGTCATCGCACGGCCCGCGCCGGGCTCCGCGCGGAACTGGCCGCCAAGGTGTCCACGCTCCATCCTTCTCCGGTCGCGAAGCCGGACGCCAAGCCCGTTGCAGCCGCTGTGAAGAAGGCTGCCGTCGCCGCGAAGCCGGTCGTGGCCGCGGCCGCCCCGGCGGCCGCCAAGGTTGCACCCGTGTCGAAGGCCAAGGCAAAGCAGCGGAAGCTGCCGCCGGCGAAGGCCGCGGCCGCCGCGCAGGCGATCCGGTTCAACGAGGCGAAGCAGCGGTCGGCGACGACCCTGGCCAAGAAGTCGCGGCTGAAGGTCGGTGGACTCGCCACCCGCAGAGGCAGCCACATCATGGCCGCCGGCAAGCGGGCGCAGGCGCGGCGTGACAAGCGGCGGTAGGCTTTGCCGGCCACCGGCCGCTTGTGGCTTTTGTCGGCTGCCGAGAGACTGCACGAGGAATCGCATCATGCGCAACCCTGTTGCGTTGATCAGCGGCGTGACCGCGGCCTTGTTCGCCTTCGCGTCGGCCGCCGCGTCCGCCGCGGCCGTCCTCGTCGAGGCGGAGAGTTTCGCCGACCGTGGCGGCTGGAGCCTCGACACCCAGTTCATCCAGCAGATGGGCTCGCCCTATCTCCTCGCCCACGGCCTCGGCAGCCCGGTGGCCGACGCGACGACGCAGGTGACGTTCCCGACCGCGGGCACCTACCGCGTGTTCGTGCGGACGAAAGACTGGGTGGCCCGGTGGAACGCACCGGGAACTCCCGGCAGATTTCAGCTGCTCGTGAACGGCGTGCCGCTCGCCGAGACCTTCGGCACGAAGGGGAGCGAGTGGGGCTGGCAGGATGGCGGCACGGTCAGCGTGCCGGCCGGCGAGGTGCCGGTCGCGATCCATGACCTCACCGGGTTCGACGGCCGCTGCGACTGCATCGTCTTCACGACCGACTCGAACCCGCCCCCCGACGATTCCGCGGTGCTCGCCGCCTGGCGGCGGACGGCGCTCGGCCTGCCTGCCAGTCCAGAGACGAAGGGGCCGTATGACCTCGTGGTCGTGGGCGGCGGCTATTCCGGCATGGCCGCGGCCTTGGCGGCGGCGCGCATGGGGCTCGAGGTGGCCCTGATCCAGGACCGCCCCGTGCTCGGGGGAAACGGCTCGAGCGAGATCCGCGTGTGGGCGATGGGGCACGTCAAGCGGGGCAGGTATCCCCACATCGGCGAGATCGTGGAGGAGTTTGCCGACCGGGCGAAGAAGAGCCCGGGCACCGCGGAGGAGTTCGGCGATGCCGCCAAGGAGGCCGTGGTGCGGGCCGAGCCGAAGATCGATCTCTTCCTCGACACGCACGCCTTCGCCGTGGCCCGCGCGGGGAAGCGGATCACGGGCGTGCGCTGCCTCGACACGAGGACGAGCCGGGAGAGCGTGTTCACCGGTGCTTTCTTCTGCGACGCGACGGGCCATGCCACGATCGGCCACCTCGCCGGCGCCGAGACGGTGATGGAGCCCAAAGGACGGATGGGAATGAGCAACATGTGGACCTGGGCGGAGGAGGCCGGGCCGCAGGCGTTCCCCGCGACGCCCTGGGCGCTGCCGCTCACGATGGCCGATTTTCCCTATCCGCGGAATTTCCACGCCGAATGGTTCTGGGAGAGCGGCTTCGACAAGGATCCGCTCGCCGACGCCGAAGGCATCCGCGACTGGAACCTGCGGGCCGTGTTCGGTGCCTGGAACGCCATGAAGAATGGCGACGGCGCCGCCAAACACCCCAACGCCGCGCTCACCTGGGTGGCCTACGTGGGCGGGCCGCGGGAGAGCCGGCGGATCCTCGGCGACGTGGTGCTCACGCAGGACGACATCGTGTCGAAGAAGGAATTTCCCGACGGCTGCGTGCCCTCCACCTGGTCGATCGACCTCCACTACCCGAAGCAGGAATACGCGAAGAAATTTCCCGACAACCCGTTCATCTCGATCGCTGTGCACGACCAGCGGATCGATCGCACCCATGGCTATCCGGTGCCCTACCGCTGCTTCTACTCCAAGGACGTCGAAAACCTGTTCATGGCGGGCCGCTGCATCTCCGTCACGCACGAGGCCCTCGGCACCGTCCGCGTGATGAAGACCTGCGGCATGATGGGGGAGGTGGTGGGCAAGGCGGCGAGCGTGGCGGCAAGGCACGGCACCACGCCGCGCGGCGTCTACGAGAAGCACTGGGCCGAGATGGACGAACTGTTGAAGCTGCCGGGAAAGGCCCGCCGCGCGTCGCCCGACGCGCCGATCGTGATCCCGGCGGCCTCGGCCTCACAATCCGCGGCCGAGGCTTCTCCCGCTCCAGCTCCCGCAGTTCCCCCGCGATGACAACGCCTTCGGGATCGGTTCGTCGTCTCGGCATGCACTGGTGCCGCCTGGCCGTCGTGGCGGCGCTCGTCTGGCTCGTGCATGCCGAACACGTGGCCTTTCTCGGCCGGCGGCAGGCCGCCGCGCTCGACGCGCTGCCGATCGAGCGGGTGCGACGGCATCTCCCCGAGGCCGTGACGATTGGTGGCGGCTCGCCGGCGGTCGGCGGCGGGCTCGACCTGCTCGACGCCGCGGGCGAACGGGTGGGCCTGGTCTTCAAGACGTCGCCCGCCGGGGACGCCGCGATCGGTTTCTCGGGCCCCACCGACCTGCTCGTCGTCTGCGATGCGGGCCTGCGGGTGGCCGGCGTCGAGATCCTCGCGAGCGGTGACACCCGCGACCACGTGGCGGCGATCGAACGCGATCCGGCGTTTCTCGCGTCGTTCGTCGGCAGGCCGCTCGACGAACTGGCCAACGCCGGCGGCGCGAAGCCCGACGCCGTCGCCGGCTCGACGCTCACCTGCATGGCGATCGCCGAGGCGGTCTCGCTGCGGCTTGGCGGGTCGGCGGGAGGCAGCCGCTTCGCGACGCCGCCCACGCTCGACGATCTCAAGAAAATCTTCGCCGCCGCGGTGGCGATCGAGCCCGATGCGGGCGATCCCGCCGTGATCCGGGTGCTCGCGGCCGACCGGATTCCGCTCGGCTGGGCGCTGCGGACGAGCCCGGCGGCCGATCGCACGATCGGCTACCAGGGGCCGACCGACGCCCTGATCGGGTTCGATCCGGCCGGCCGGGTGGCGGGCGTGGTCGTGCTCGGCA
The DNA here is from genome assembly GCA_044346795.1 of Pirellulales bacterium. Taxonomy (GTDB): domain Bacteria; phylum Planctomycetota; class Planctomycetia; order Pirellulales; family UBA1268; genus CAMCQY01. Next base: position 5,369 of record JBIIYN010000133.1, on the reverse strand, counting down.
GCTACGACAACGAGCCCTACGTGGGCTACGTCCGCGACGACGAGGCCTTTCGCGGCGTCTATCGCGGCATGACGTTCGAGCAGCTCGCGGGGGTCGATCCGCTCCAGACGGGCGTCGAGGGGGTGAGCGGCGCCACGATGACGAGTCAGGCCGTGGCGCGGGGCATCGTGGAGGCCGCGGCGCGGAGGTCGGCCGTCGGCGACCGCGGCGCGGCGACGGGCGGGATCACCGGGCTCGCGCGGGATCTCGACGGCCCGCGGCTCGGGGCGATCGGCGTGATCGCGGCAGGGGTGCTCACGGCCTTCACCCGCCTGCGCGGCGGCTGGTTCGGCCGAGTCGCCCTGCCTTTCGCCGTGCTTCTGTATCTCGGCTTCGGCGCCGGTGCACTGGTTTCGCAGGCGCAGGTATGGGGCTGGGCGCAGGCGGGCGTGCCGCGCGGGGCGGTGGTGCTCGTGGCGCTCGCGATCGCGGCCGTGCTGCTTCCGGCCACCACCCGGCGCAACGTCTACTGCGCGCATCTCTGCGCCCACGGGGCGGCGCAGCAGCTGCTCGTGCGGTTCGCGAAGCCGAAGCGGACGGTCCCGAAGCGGCTGCGGCCCTGGCTCGCCGCCCTGCCGTGGGCCCTGCTCGCGGTGGCGATCCTCACGGCCGTGCTCCATCTGCCGATCGCGCTTGTGGACATCGAGCCCTTCGACGGCTACCTGCCGGCCGTCGCCGGCCTGGCCGCCCTCGCGCTCTTCGTCGCGAGCCTCGTGGCGAGCGGCTTCTACCCGATGGCCTACTGCCGCCACGCCTGCCCCACCGGGGCCCTGCTCGACCATCTGCGGCTGCATGGACGTTCCGACCGTTTCACCTGGCGCGACGGCATCATGGTCGCCTGTCTCGTCGCCGCGGCGGCAACGCACTGGTGGCCACGATGAGCCGTCTTTCGTTCTTCGTCGCCGCTTTCGTCGCGCTGCCCTGGAGCCTGCTCGGCGGCATGTGCGTCGCCGCGACCGCCGAGGAGGACGCGGTCACGTTCGCGGGGCCGGCGATGGGGACGACCTACCGCGTGACCCTCGTCCGCGGCGTGCCGGGCCTGCGCGACGGCGAGGTGCATCGCGAGGTGGAGGCGGTGCTCGCGCGGCTCGATTGCGCTTTGAGCACGTGGCGCGACGATTCCGATGCGAGCCGGCTGAATCGCGCTCCGGCGGGCGAATGGGTCGCGGTGTCGGCCGACCTCGTTGCGGTCGTGGAGATCGCCCGGCGGGTGCACGCCGAGTCGCAGGGGGCGTTCGACATCACGGCCGCACCGGCGGGCAGCGGGCGGCCTGCCGGCATGCGTCATCTCGAATCACGGGCCGCACCGCCGTCGATCCGCAAGCGGCGCGACGGCCTGGCGATCGACCTCGGGGGCATCGGGCCCGGCTTCGCGGTGGATGCGATCGGCGTGAGGCTCGCTGAACTTGGCTCCACCGACCACTTGGTCGAGCTCGGCGGGGAGGTGCGGGCTTGGGGACACCGCGCCGACGGCGGGAAATGGCGGGTGCGGCTGCGGTCTGCGGATGCGAAGACGCCGCCAGGCGAGGTGATCGAACTGGCCGCAGGCGAAGCGGTGGCGACGTCGACCGTGCGGCCGGGCCGCTCGCCGCTCGATCCACGAACGGGCAGGGTGGTCGAGTCGCGCCGCGGAGCGGCCACCGTCCGTGGGGCTTCCTGCGCCGAGGCCGATGCCAGGGCCGTCGCCACACTCGTGCTCGAGACCGCGTTTCGCGAGGATTGAAAAGCGGGCGCGGTCGATGCCCTCGTTGCGGGCTTCCCGCGAGGGTCGCGTGGGATGGTGCGGGTTTCTTGGCGCCGTCCCGTCGCTTCCGCTCCTGGCTTCACGCGAAACACGACATCGTGTCGTTTTCGCTTGGAAACCTTCGGTTTCTGGTGCGTCGCATGGCATCCTGCCACGCCGTCGGAGAGAGACTTCCCCGTCCCGTCGCTTCCGCTCCTGGCTTCACGCGAAACACGACATCGTGTCGTTTTCGCTTGGAAACCTTCGGTTTCTGGTGCGTCGCATGGCATCCTGCCACGCCGTCGGAGAGAGACTTCCCCGTCCCGTCGCTTCCGCTCCGGGCTTTTATTCCAGGGTGGCGCGACCGTCGATGGTGGCGGATGGATTCGCATCGAAGCCCCGGGTGGAAACCCGGGGACGGGTTCAGGACAAACGCACCATGTGGTGGCGACGGAGACGGCACGATCAACCACAAAAACGCCATCTGCTAGCATGTCGACGACACCGTATCCACCCCAGGGGAGTCCATCGATGTCCATCAAACCGATCCTTCTCAGCGCGTTGCTCGTCATCCTGTCCGCCATGGTGGCGCATGCCGAGCCGCCCGCGGCCGTGGCCACGAAGCCCGCCCCCGTGCGGATGGGCTGCGGCATCATGACGTTCGACAGCGTGCCGGGCTGGGGGCTCGATGCCCAGGGACTCTCGCAGATCGGGCCCACGCACGGCGGCGTCGCAATAGACAGCCGCGGCACCATCTACACGAGCGCCGACGCGGGGCTCTTCGTGTTCAGCCCCGACGGCCGGGTGATCCGCCGCTTCCTCGGCGGCGACTACACCAAGCTCCACGACATCGAGATCCGCACGGAGGCCGATGGCGACTATCTCTACGGCGCCCGCAACGCCGACGCCGAGGGAATCAAGCTCAACGCCGAGACCGGCGCGGTCGTGCTGCGGCTGCCGTTTCCCGAGGAGTCGGGCCTGCAGCTCAAGAAATTCGCCCCGACCGCGATCACCGTCGCCCCGAATGGCGACATCTTTCTCTCCGACGGCTACGCGAGCAACCACGTCTTCAAGTTCGACAAGACGGGCAAATACCTGAAGCACTTCGGCACGAAGGGGAACGAGCTCGAGCAGTTCAACACCGCGCACGGCATGACGCTCGACACCCGCTACGACCCGCCCCGGCTGCTGATCTGCGACCGCAACCACGAGCCCAAGGGGCGGCTCGTGCACTACGACCTCGACGGCAATTTTCTCGAGGAGGTGGCGACGGGCCTGGGGATGCCGACGTCGGCCTCGGTGCAGGGGGACTTCGTGTCGGTGCCCGACCTGCACGGCCGCCTCGTCATCCTCGACAAGCGCAACACGATCATGGCGGTGCTCGGCCACAACCCCGATCCGGCCCAGGGGCGCAACTACAACGTCCCGCAGGACAAGTGGGTGGAGGGCGTGTTCAGTGGCACGCACGGGTCGGCCTGGGACGCGGAGGGCAACCTCTACGTGCAGGACTGGAACGTGGCGGGCCGGATCATGAAGCTGGTGCGGGTCCGCTGAGGGCACGCGCGAAGAACGGGTGGACACCGCGGTTTGGCCGTTCAGGTCCTGGGGAGGAGCGGCCTCAGCCGACGGCTACGGCGACTCGAGCGCCGCCATCAGTTGGGCCATGAGTCCCATGCCCATCTGGAAGATGGAGCGATAGTCGCCGCGTTGCAGCTCCGACCCTCCCTTGTTGGACTGCGAAACGCCTCCGAGAAACCCATCCGGGGTGAGATGCCGTTGCAGCCCGACGAGCGCGTGCCGAGCGGCAGCACGGGCTCTTTCGTCCAGCCAGCCGTTTCTCGCGCCGAGAGCGAGGGCAGCGGCGATCCCGGCGCTGCCGGCGGTGTCGGGCGTGAGCGCCGGTTCGTCGATGACGACGCTCCACAGGCCGTCCTCTCGCTGATGCGACAGGACCCAAGCGGCGAGCCTCTGAAAATGGATCACGAGATCTGAGATGTCGGAGCGGTCGCGGGCAACCTCCAGCGTGCGCGCGAGGCCGATCATCTGCCAGGCGATGCCACGGGCCCAGTTGCGGTCCTCACGCCGGCCGTCGTCGGTCGAGGTGCGCCAGAACTCGCGTCCATCGAAAAGACACGCCTGCCGGATGCGGCACTGGTAGATCGCGTCCTGCATGAGTTTCTCGTCACCACGAGTCTTCGCGATGAGCGCCAGAGGGTAGGCGACGGTGTAGGCGGCCTCGCTGGTCATGCGTCCCCCATCCTGAATCGAGCCTGTGCCGTGCCGGCACGTCTGCCAAAATTCGAGCGGCAGGCTGAGCAGCGGATCCCGCGGATGGAGCCGGGCGAGTGCTGCGAAAGGCAGTCCGCCCTCGATCCCGTAGAGTCTCCCGTCGCTGGGGGCAGAAAACCGGTCTTCGTAGATGAGTCTTCCGTCGCGAAAAAAAAGATCCATATGCCGCTGCGCCGACTCCTTCATTCGCGAATGGGCCGGCGACGCCGCGAGATCGAGCAGGCCGTCGAGCACGCAGCCCTCCATCCAGCCGAACTGTTGCACCACTGCCAGGGAGTTCAGTCGAAGGAGGAATTCTTCCGTCGGCGAGGCGCGGCCCGGCACGAGCATGTGGGGCATGAGCGCTGCGGGCATGCCCGCTCCGTCGGTCAGGATTTCGAGGTCACTTCCTTTGGTGAGCCGCAGGGCCACGCCTTCACGGATCACGGCGGCCGCGTCGTCGGGGATCAGGGGGAGTTGGTACACCTGAAATTGGCTGACGAACCGCAGGTCCAACGTGCCGAGCACGCGGCCTGAGCGTGGCAGAAAAACCGTCACCAGCTTCTCGTCCCGCTCGTCAAGGCCGATGGTGATCCGAAGGTGCGTGGCATGGGCGGCTTCCGGCAGCGGGGGGCAGCGGAGGACGAGCGGAGGTTTGTCTGCCGAGGTGATCGTCTCGAACTGCCAGCCGAACGGCCGGCGCTGTTTTTGCGGCGTGGGGACACCGGCCGAGGAGACGACCCGGGCGGGGTGATGACGTGCGAAAGGCGGCGGGCTCTCCGCGAGCGCGGGACTCGTCAGCAGCCAGCCGGCGAGAAGACCGGCGATCGTCTTGGTGGTCATGATCAGCCACCTCAGGGCTGCGTGCCGCCGACCCGAGCCAGGTTCGGGGAGGATAGCGGTCGTCGCCGGATCGATCAACCATGTCGAACCGCTCAAAGCCCGGCCCCGCGGGAGGTATCCTGACGGCAGCGGGAAACGGTTCGTTCACCCTGGAAAAATCAACGCGTGCATTCCCCCGCGGACATGAGACGCGGAGATGAGGAAGGATCCACATGATGCGGCCCCTGATCGTGACGCTGGTTTTCGGCCTCGGACTGCACGGCACCGCGGTGGCTGACTGGCCGCCCCAGGTGCGGCCAGCGGCATTTGTCTCGCCGGCCGACGGCTCCGGGCAGAACACGCTCTTCTATGCTCCCCCCGGTGACGAACCCGTGCCTCTGCTCGTCGCCTTTCACACGTGGTCGGGCGACTATCGTCAGGATGAGTCACCCTACGCCGAATGGTGCATCGACCGTGGCTGGGCGTTCCTGCATCCCGACCTCCGCGGTCCGGCCAA
>JBIIYN010000279.1:0-5286 GCA_044346795.1 Pirellulales bacterium | reverse complement strand
TATCTCTTTTTGGCCCGGACCTCCGGTCCGGGCTCCCTCGCTAGCGCTTCGGGCTTGCATGGAAAATGGTCGGACACCCTGGTTCAAGTGTCAACTATTGGATGCTCCCGGTAGTGTCTCGGAATGGCTCTACCCGCCGGCGCACTGCTCGAAAAACACCTGTTCGAGCCGGACGAACTGGTCGGGGGGGATCTCCTCGGCCCGCACCGATTCGTCGAACCCGAGCGTCTCGTACACCCGTGCCACGGCCTCGCGGGCCTGCTCGTTCTGCTTGCCGCCGGCCATCCGCACCAGCACGCCCCGCAGCAGCTTCCGCCGATGGCAGAAGACGTCGCGGACGAAGTCGTGGAACCGGCCCAAGTCCGCGATGGCCGCCCGCCTGGCCGGATCGAGTTCGAGGTGCACGATCGCCGAATCGACCTTGGGCCGCGGCCAGAACACGCTGGGGGGCAGGATGCGGACGATCTCGCCCCGGCACTGGGCGCCGACCCAGACGGAGAGCGCGTTGTAGGAATGCCCGCCGGCGGCGGCCGTCATCCGCTCCCCCATCTCCCGCTGCACGGTGACGGTGGCGGTGGCGAACGGCCGCGACGACGCCAGGAGGTTCGAGATCACCGGCGTGGCGACGCAGTATGGCAGGTTCGCCACCAGCCGGAAGCGGCCCGCCGGCAGGGCCTCGCAAGCCTCCTCGATGGCGGCCAGCACGGCCGGCGCGAAGCGGTGCTTCCCGGCCAGCACGTCCCCCTCGACGAGCACGACCCGGTCGGCGAGACCGCCGGAAGCGTCGTCCACCGTGAGCAGCCGCTCACGGGCCAGCTGCGCGAGGCGGGGATCGATCTCGCAGGTGACGACCCGGCCGGCGGCACGTGCCAGCCGCTCCGTGAGGGCCCCGGTGCCCGTGCCCACCTCCAGCACGACGTCCGCCGGCAGGATGCCCGCCGACCGCTCGAGGAGATCGAGCAGGTTCAGGTCGACCAGGAAGTTCTGGCCGTGGCGGGCGTCGATCGTGAAGCCGACCTGGGCGAACAGCTGCTTGAGGTAGGCCGTGGTCTGCCTGGCCGGTCGGGGATTTCCCTGCGGCATGCCGGGGTCCGCGACGGTCATCGGGTCGCCTCCATCCAGCGGGCCACGTATTTGAACAGCAGGTCGGTCTCGAGATTGACCGCATCCCCCACGACGAGACCGCCGAGGGTGGTGCAGGCGAGCGTGTGGGGGATGAGCGCCACGCTGAACCAGTCCGCGGTCACGTCCACGAGCGTGAGGCTCACGCCGTCGATCGCCACCGATCCCTTCGATGCCATCTGGCCGAGCAGGGCGGGGGAGGCCGAAAACCGGCAGGTGACCCAGTCGCCCTCCTGCACGCGGGACTCGAGGCGGCCCGGCCCGTCGACGTGGCCCGTGACCAGATGGCCGCCCAGCCGGTCGGAGAGCCGCAGCGATCGCTCGAGATTCACGCGGCCGCCGGCGGCCAGCCGGCCCAGCGACGTCCGCGCGAGGGTCTCGGGGCCGAGCTGGAACTCGATCGTGGGCCCGTCGATCCTCACGACCGACAGGCAGCAGCCGCTCGTGCAGATGCTCTCGCCGAGCTGCGACTCGCGGGCGATTTCCGGCGCCTCGACGACCAGCCGCACCCCCGGCGGCTCCGCCACCACGGCGGTCACGCGACCCAGGGATTCGACCAATCCGGTAAACATGGGTGGCGCTCGAAACGGGTGGGCAGTGAGGGGAGGTGGGCGTTGGCCTTGCGTGTCGGGCCGCCGCTGGCACAATTGCCGCGGTTCTCCGACGACTTTCCACGATACCCACCCGCCTCTCACCCCGGAAGGTGCCCCCCGCCATGTCCACGATCGTCGACATCCACGCCCGCCAGATTCTCGACAGCCGCGGCAACCCCACGATCGAGGTCGACGTCAGCCTCGCCGACGGCGCGTTCGGCCGGGCGGCCGTGCCCTCGGGCGCGAGCACCGGGGCCCACGAGGCCTGGGAGAAGCGCGACGGTGACAAGGGCGTCTACCTCGGCAAGGGCGTGCTCGAGGCCGTGGAGAACGTCAACACGCGGATCGCGGAGGAACTGGAGGGCTGCGACGCCCTCGACCAGACGACGGTCGACGAACTGATGCTGGAACTCGACGGCACTCCCAACAAGAAGAACCTCGGCGCCAACGCCATCCTCGGCGTCTCGATGGCCGTGGCCCACGCGGCGGCCGAGCACTGCGGCGTGCCGCTCTACCGCTACCTCGGCGGCACGACCGCCCGCCTGCTGCCCGCCCCGATGATGAACATCATCAACGGCGGCGCCCACGCCGACAATCCGCTCGACGTGCAGGAGTTCATGGTGATGCCGCTGGGCTTCGACACCTTCGACGACGCCCTCCGCGCGGGCGTCGAGACCTTTCACGCGCTGAAGAAGGTGCTCAAGGACAAGAAGCTCGCCACGGCCGTGGGCGACGAGGGCGGTTTCGCCCCGCACATCGGCACCTGCGCCGAGGCGCTCGAGGTGATCCTCGCGGCGATCTCGAACGCCGGCTACAAGCCGGGCAAGGAGATGTTCATCGCGCTCGACGTCGCGGCGACCGAACTCTACGACTCCAAGACCGGCACCTACACGATCGAGGGCAAGTCGCTCGACTCGGCCGGCATGGTCGACTTCTTCGCCGGCCTCGCCGGCCGGTATCCGATCGTGTCGATCGAGGACGGCTGCTCCGAGGACGACTGGAAGGGCTGGAAGCTGATCAGCGAGAAGCTCGGCGGCAAGGTGCAGCTGGTCGGTGACGACCTCTTCGTCACAAACTCCGAACGGCTCGGCCGCGGCATCGCGGAGGGGGTCGCCAACAGCATCCTCGTGAAGGTCAACCAGATCGGCACGCTCACCGAGACGATCGCCGCGGTATCACTCGCCCACCGCTCGGGCTACACGTCGATCGCCAGCCATCGCAGCGGCGAGACCGAGGACGCCACGATCGCCGACCTCGCCGTCGGCCTGTCGACCGGCCAGATCAAGACGGGCTCCGCCTCGCGGAGCGACCGGATCGCCAAGTACAACCAGCTGCTGCGGATCCAGGAATCGCTCGGCGACGGCGCGGTCTACGCCGGCCGCGACGTCCAGGCCCGCTGGCCCGGCATCGCCTGATGGATTCGTCCCGTCCACCCTTTCGCGTCGTCGACAGTCCCTGGTTCTGGGGGCTGGCGTTCTCGCTCATGGCGCTCGTCGGCATCGCCCTGATCGCCCGGAAATTCGACGTGCGACAGCGGCAGATCGAGGGCCGGTTTCTCGGCCGCCAGCAGGCGGCGATCGAGCGGTCGCGACGGGCCGCCGGCCTGCCGCCGGTCGACCTGGCGGAGGAGGCCAGCGACCGCACGGTGGCCCAGCCCGGCCGCATCGTGCCGCTCTGGACGCTCGCCACCGCCGCCGGACTCGCCGCGATCGGCTCGGCCGCCATGCTCCGTCGCGAATGGGCAAAAGCCACTGCAGGCCAGCCGTAGCAACGCCCCTTGTGAACGAGAACATGGAGGCGAAGGGGTCGGCGAAAGCTCGAGGAGCTTTGGGCCGCCCCGGCCCACGCGACGAGACTTTTGCCGCCCCGAAGCCGGTGCTACACCACATTCCGATGCGTCCTACCCGATGATGCTGCGGCGGTGGGAGACGTAGTCCCACACGACGAAGCGATCGAGATCCTTGCCGGCCGTGAAGAAAACGCGGCCCTGGGCCGTCTCCGCGAGCCGGTAGGCGAACTGGATGTCCTCCCGCGACTGCGACCAACCCGACAGCAGGAAGACGTTCACGGTGATCCCCTCGCGCCGGCAGGCACGGGCCTCGCGGAGCGTCGCCTCCTCCGTCCGCCGGTGCGGGGGATAGAGGAGAAAGAGCTGGCTCCCCTCGAAGTGCGCCGTCGGCAGGCCGTCGGTGATGAGGATCACCTGCCGGTTGGGGGTGTCCTGCCGCGCCAGGTGCTGCCGCGACAGCTGGAGCGCGTGCTGGATGTTGGTGAAGTGCGGGGGGATGTCTGTCTCCGCGATGTTCGGGTCGCTCATGTCGGCCCGCAGCCGCACGACCGAATCGAAGATCGTGACCGGCTTCGGCATGAAGCTCACGATCTCCCCGGCGGGCCGCGGCTTCGCGAAGGAATACATCTCGATGAACTGCAGGAAGTCGCCCGGGTATTCCCGCTGCACGAGCCCCTGCAGGGCCAGCGCCATCCGCTTCACGCTCGCGTGCAGGCCGCCGTAGCGCATCGACCCGCTCATGTCGAGCACGACGCTGGTGGCGCATTTCGGCGAGTTGCGGGTCCGGTGCACCTCGATGTCGCGGGGAGCCAGCCTCAGCACGCCGTTGGAACCCGCCGTGCCGCCGCCAGCCTCGCCGGCCTGCCGGAGCATGCAATTGACGAGCGAGCCGGGAATGTCCATGTGGGCGACGGAGTCGCCGAACTCGTAGGGCCGCGTCGGCACGAGCTCGACCGCGCCGTCGCCGACGGTGGCGGCCTGATGCCGGCCGGTCCGCGAGGGATCCAGCGCGGAGAAGATCTGTTCGAGCAGCCTGCCCTGGAAGGTTCGCAGCGCCTTGGGCGTGAGTTCGTAGCCCCGCTTCGTGCGTTCGAGCCCCTGCCGGGCCGCCGCCTGCTCCACCAGTTCCTGCACCTGCCTGCGCAGCATGTCGAGCTCGTCGAGCTGCCCCTGTTCGAGAAAACGCCCCAGGGCCTCCATGTCGATCAGGCCGACGCGGGCGTTCTTCTTCGCCTCCTCGAGCTGCCGCAGCAGTTCGTCGATCGTCTCGAGTTCCTCCTTCACCTCCAGCGCCTCGGGTACCGAGAGCTTTTCCCTCCCTGTGAAGGTCCACTTCGCCGACAGTTCATCGACCTGGTAGTCCTCGCCGAGGCGGTCGATCAGGCCGACGAGCTGCATGCCAAACCGGCTCTGATCGTCGTCCTGCGCATACCAGAGCCGCTCGATCTGCCGGATCTGCTCTTCGCGGACAGCCCGCTGAAAAGCGTCGCGATGCTTGGCCGGCGGCTGCACCTGCTGGGCAGCGGCATGGAAGGCTTTTCGGGCCTTCTTCCGCACGCTGTCAGCCTCGTAGCGTTCGAGGATCTTCCGCTTGCGGGCCTCGAGCTCCTCGATCATCCGGGCGAGCGAGGGCCCGAGCCCCCTGATCTGCTCCGGATCGAGCATGACTGCTTCGGCGAGCTGTTCCTCGGTCAGTTCGTCGATGTCGCCAAACTCGAGCATGTGCTCCATGGCGGGCGTGACGAGGTCGACCTGCGGCGGCCGCGGCGGCGGGATCCGCGC
>JBIIYN010000048.1:0-16803 GCA_044346795.1 Pirellulales bacterium | reverse complement strand
GCTGCTCCGCGGCCCCGGCGAACTGGTGGGCACGCGGCAGAGCGGCGCCCCGCCGATGTATCTGGCCGACCTGCTCCGCGACTCGTCGGTGGTGGCGGAGGCCCGCCGCGACGCGCTGGAACTCTTCGCCCGCGATCCGTCCCTGTCGGCCCCGAGCTGGAGCCGCCTCCGCGAGCTGATCCTCAAGCGGTGGGGCGAACAGCTCGGCCTCGGCAAGGTGGGGTGACAGCGGCCGAAAAAAGCGGATACTGCGACGACCGTTCCGGAACCACCACCACCGCCCATCGGAGACCGCCCGTGTTCTGCTTCGCCTACGGCTGGAAGTGCTATCTCGCTCCGCTCGTCGCCCTCCAGATCGCCCAGCAGGTGCTGATCAATTCGGGCTTCGAGATCTTCGATCCCGTGCAGCCCGGCAAGATCACGACCGCGGGCAACCACTATGGTGCCGGGGTGATGGTGACGGTGGTCTCGATGGACAGTGACGGCGGCTCCGCCACGGTGATCAATGCCTTCACCGCCAACCAGGCCGCCATCGAGTCGGCCCGCACGATGGCCGACTCGGTGCTCGTGGCCATCCAAAACGCGTGAGCCGCGCCGCGGTCGCTGCTGGCTTCACGCGAAACACGACATCGTGTCGTTTTCGCTTGGAAACCTCTGGTTTCTGGTGCATCGCATGGCATCCTGCCATGCAGCCGTCCAAAAACTTCCAGTCCCGTCGCATCCGCTCAAACACCTTCGGGAGCCCGTCCCATGCATGTTCCCCTGCCTCGTCGGACCACCGCCGTGGTGCTGTTCGTGCTGTCGATCCTGACCGCGACCGTCGGCAGCGCCGCCGATCGCCGGCTCGGCCCTCTCAAGGATCTCGACGGATTTTTTCCGTTCGATCCGCCGGCCACCCGCGAGGCCTGGCAGGCCCGCGCGGCAGACGTCCGCCGCCGCATCCTCGTGTCGCAGGGGCTCTGGCCGATGCCCGCGAAGACGCCGCTGAAGTCCGTGATTCACGGGACCATCGAACGCGAGGGCTACACCGTGTCGAAGGTCTTCTTCGAGTCGGCGCCGGGGTTTTTCGTGACGGGCAATCTCTACCGGCCGGTCAAGCCGCAGGGAAAGGTTCCGGGCGTGCTCTTCGCGCATGGCCACTGGAAGGACGCCCGGCTTTCGGAGCAGCCGGCCGACAAGCTGCGGGACGAGATCGCCGCCGGCGCGGAGCGGTTCGAACAGGGGGGCCGCAGCCGGTTCCAGTCGCTGTGCGTGCAGCTGGCCCGCATGGGCTGCGTCGTCTGGCAGTGGGACATGCTCGGCGACTCCGATTCCCGTCAGCTCTCCCGCGATCTCGTGCACGGCTTCAAGACGCAGCGGCCCGAGATGAACGCGCCGTCGCGGTGGGGCCTCTACAGCCCGCAGGCCGAGGCGCGGCTGCAGAACGTGATGGGGCTGCAGACGCTCAACGCCATCCGTTCGCTCGACTTCCTGCTCGGCCTGCCCGAGGTCGATCACGAGCGGGTCGCGATCACGGGGTCGAGCGGCGGCGGCACGCAGACGATGATCCTCGCCGCGATCGACGACCGCATCCGGCTTTCGTTCCCGGTGGTGATGGTGAGCACGGCGATGCAGGGGGGCTGCACCTGCGAAAACGCGTCGCTGTTGCGGATCGGCACGGGCAACGTGGAGTTTGCCGCGCTTGCCGCTCCCAGGCCCCAGGGCATGAACACGGCCGACGACTGGACCCGGGAGCTGGCCACGAAGGGGTTTCCAGATCTGCAGAAGGCTTATGCGCTTTTTGGTGCGAAGGACGCCGTGATGCTCCATCGGGGCGAGCACTTCCCGCACAACTACAACGCCGTCACGCGATCGGCCTTCTACACCTTCCTGAACCAGCGGTTCGCGCTCGGCTTTCCCAGCCCGGTGATCGAGCGGGATTACGCGCCGCTTTCCGTGCCGCAGCTGTCGGTCTGGGATGCCGAGCATCCGGCGCCCAGGCCCGCCGACCCGGACTTTGAGCGGAATCTACTGGCCTGGTTCACGAGCGACGCCGACACGCAGCTGCGGAAGGCGGCCGCCACGCCGGAGGGCCTGCGGCAGGTCGTTCTGCCGGCGGTGGAGACGATCATCGGCCGCACGTTCGACTCGGCCGGCGAAGCGGGCTGGGAGCTCGACGAAAAGGAGGCCCGGCCGGGGCATGTCCGCATGCGGGGCCGACTCGTCAATGCGACGTACGGCGAGGAGGTGCCGGTGGCCTGGATCTACCCGGAGCCGTGGTCGGGCAGGGTGGTGGCCTGGCTCGACGACGGCGGCGCGAATGGGCTCGTCAATGCCGACGGCAACCTGCGGCCCGCCGTCGAGAAACTCGTGGCGGCGGGCACCGCGGTCGTGGCGGCCGACCTCATGCTCCAGCGGGATGGTGCCATCGTGCCGGGCGAGCAGCCGCGTCAGCGGGTCGTCCAGAACAGCCACGAGTTCGCCGGCTACACGTTCGGCTACAACGACCCGCTCTTCGCCCAGAGCGTCCACGACGTGCTCACGCTCGTGCGATTCCTGCGGCAGGCGAAGGTGGGCTCGCATCCGCATCCCCGATCCGTCGCCGTCGCCGGGTTCGGCGCCGCTGGTCCGATCGTGCTCGCGGCCCGCGCGGTCTCAGGAGACGCGATCGACCGCGCCGCCGCCTCGACCGGCGGATTCCGGTTTGCCAGTCTCGACGACTACCGTCATCCGCTCTTTTTGCCCGGTGGCGCCAAGTATCTCGACGTGCCGGGGCTCGTGGCACTGGCCGCATCGCGGCCGCTCTGGCTCGCCGATTCGCGCGACGACGCCCAGGCGATCGCGGTCGGCTCATCGCCCGCGGGCCGGCTGACGCGGTTCACGGCGGATGCCGCTCAGGAGCGGACCGCGGCCGCCGAGTGGCTCCTCGCCGAGGAGGGGAGATAGCTCCACGACGAGACGACTGGAAGCAGCTTGCAGTCGGCTTCGGCCTTCACCATGACTGGCTGCGTTCGGCCACGGGGCCCGCGGTCCAGGTCGAGCCGTCGCGGACGACGCGGTGGTAGAGCGTGTCGCGCTCGACCGGATCGCGGCCCGCCTCGCGGATGAGCCGCCGGATGTGGTCGACCGAAAGCACCTCGGGCGTCGTGGCGCCCGCGTCGTGGTAGATGAGTTCGTGCCGGACCGTGCCGTCGAGGTCGTCGGCACCGTAGGCGAGCGCCGCCTGGGCCGTGCCGATCCCCAGCATGATCCAGTAGGCCTTCACGTGGTCGAAATTGTCGAGCACGAGCCGGGCCACCGCCACGGCCCGCAGGTCCATCGCCGGGGTCGGCTTGGCGATGTGCGCGAGCCGCGTGTTTTCCGGATGGAAGGCGAGCGGGATGAAGGTCTGAAAGCCGCCGGTCTCGTCCTGCAGTTCGCGGAGCCGGAGGAGGTGGTCGGTGCGGTGGTACGCGTTCTCGATGTGACCGTAGAGCATCGTGGCATTGCTCCGCAGGCCGAGCGCGTGGGCCGTGCGATGGACGTTGAACCACTCCCGGGTGTCGGCCTTGTGCTCGCAGATCTTGTCCCGCACCTCCGGGTGGAAGATCTCCGCGCCGCCGCCGGGCAGACTGCCGAGGCCGGCGTCCTTCATCTCCACGAGGATGTCGCGGACCGACCGCTTCGTGAGGTGGCAGAACCAGTTGATCTCCACCGGCGTCCAGGCCTTGAGGTGGAGCGTGGGGTAGTGGTCGTGCAGCAGCCGGATGATGTCGAGATACCAGTCGTAGTCCCGCTGGTGGTGCAGGCCGCCGACGATGTGCATCTCGGTCGAGCCGGAGTCGACCGCCTCGCGGCCGCGGGCCAGGATCTGCTCGTCGCTCATCACGTAGCCACGGGCCTCGCGGAGGTCGGCCCGAAACGCGCAGAAGGTGCAGCGGTAGACGCAGACGTTCGTCGGGTTCAGGTGCGTGTTGATGTTGTACCAGCCGACGTTGCCGTTCTTCCGCTCGCGGACGAGGTTCGCCAGCTCGCCCAGTTCGTGCAGGTCGATCCGCTCGTCCCACAGCATCTCGGCCTCGGTCGCATCGAGCCGCTGCCCGGCTTCGATCTTTTCACGGATCGGTTCGAGCGACGGCGTGACGGCACGGATCATGGATGAACCTGCGGGGTGATCGGGTGGGCGATGGAGCCGGGGGGCACGGTTTCTCGGGCGGCGAAAACAGGCCGCTGCCGCAGCTTAAACCGCAGCACCGGGCCGTTTGCAACAGCCGGGGGCGGGGCCGGCCAAACCCTCGCGAAAATGCCGCTCGAAAAGCCCCGGCGACAGCCCGTCGGGAACGGGCCAGGCGATGAAGCCTCGCGATCGCGCCTACCACCACAGGTCGGCCGCGATCGCGGCCAGCAGCACCACGCCGATCACGGCATTCGCGTTGAAAAACGCCTCGTTCACCCGCGACAGGTCGTCGGGGCGCACGATCGAGTGCTCCCAGGCGAGCAGGGCCGCGATGGCCGCGAGCGCGAGCCAGTAGATCGCACCCAGTTGCGGTACGGCCAGTGGCAACGCCGCGAGCAGAAGGAGCGTGATGCCATGCAGGATCGCCGCCAGCCGCAGCGCCCGCGGCACGCCCAGCCGCGCCGGGATGCTCTGCAGGCCGTGGGCTGAGTCGAACGCGGCGTCCTGGCAGGCATAGATCGTGTCGAAGCCAGCCACCCACAGGGCGACGGCCATGCCGAGGATGCCCGCCGGCACGAGGTCGGAAGGATCGCGCAGGATCTGCTCGCCCCGCAGCGCGATCCAGGCCGCTACGGGCGCCAGGCCAAGGGCCACGCCCAGCCACACATGGGCGAGCATCGTGAACCGCTTCGCATAGCTGTAGCCCAGCAGCCAGGCCAGCACAGGGGCGGAAAGCGCCACAGGCAGCCAGTTGGGGAGAAAGAGGAGCGTGGCAGCAATGAACGCCGCGCACGAGGCGACGACCAGGCCCAGCACCTCCGCCACCCCCACCGCCCCCCGCGGCAGATGGCGGGACGCCGTCCGCGGGTTGGCCGCGTCGATCGTGCGATCGACGAGCCGGTTGAAGGCCATCGCGGCCGTGCGGGCCGTCACCATGCAGGCGAGGATGCCGGCCAAGGGCCGGAGCCATGCCGCCGTGCCCGCCGCCATGGGCGGGCCGCCGCCCGCCGCAAACGCGAGCAACACCGCCATGATCGCAAACGGCAGCGCGAAGATCGTGTGGCTGAACCGGACCAGCTCGAGATAGGTGCGGAGCGTCGCGGCCATCATGTGGTTTCGCCCCAGCGACGCATGAGGGAGTGGGCGACGCCGAGCTGGTCGCAGATCCTCGCCACCACGAAGTCGACGAGGTCGGCCACCGTGTCGGCCCCATGATAGAAGCCCGGGGAGGCGGGCAGCACGACCGCCCCCGCCTCGTGGATCGCCTGCATGTTCTTGAGCTGCGGCAGCGAGAGCGGCGTCTCGCGGGGCACGACCACCAGCTTCCGCCGCTCCTTCAAGTGCACCTCGGCGGCGCGGTGGATGAGGTTTTCCCCCATCGAGTGCGCCACCGCGGAGAGCGTGCTGCCGCTGCAGGGGCAGATCACCATGCCGGCGGTGAGGTGCGAGCCGCTGGCGATCGGCGCCATCAGGTTCTTGTGGTGGAAATAGCGGAGGCGATCGAGCGACGGGAGCCCCGCGGTCGGCCGGCCGGCGCCGAGCAGCGTTTCCGGCTCGAACCGGTCGAGGTCGATCCGCACGCCGAGTTCCTCGAGGATCACCGCCTGCCCGGACGGGCTGATCGCGAGGTGCACCTCGCGGCCCACGTCGAGGAGCGCCTGCAGCAACCGCACGGCGTAGGCGGCTCCGGAGGCGCCGGTGATGCCGACCACGAGCGGCAGTGAAGGGGAAGCGTGGGCGGACATGGCGGCTTTCACGAGGCGCGGGTGGCGATGGAGAGCGTGGCGATGCCGAACGTGAGCGGCACCATCTCGACCCGCGCGAATCCGGCGGCCCGCACGAGCGAGGCCAGGGACTCTCCGGAGGGAAACGCTTCCACGCTCTGGTTCAAGTAGGTGTAGGCGTCCGACGCGTTGCGGGCCACCGTGTTGCCGATGAAGGGCAGCACGCGGCGGAAATACCAGAGGTAGCCGGTGCGGATCAGGCGATTCCGCGGCAGCGAGAATTCCAGGATCGCCAGCCTGCCGCCGGGCTTGCAGACGCGGGCCATCTCCTCGAGTCCGCGGGAGGTGTCGGCGATGTTCCGCAGGCCGAACGCCACGGTGACCAGGTCGAACGTGGCGTCGGGGAAGGGCAGCGCCATCGCGTCGGCCTCCACCCACTCGATCACCGCGCCGGACTGCGCCGACTTCTCGATGCCCCGGTCGAGCATCGGCCGGCAGAAGTCGGAGGCGACCACCCGCACGTCGGCCCCGCACTTCGCCCGGTAGGCCAGCGCCAGGTCGCCGGTGCCCGTGCAGACGTCGAGCATCGCACCACTGCGTGGCGGGGCCGCACGCGAAACCGTCACGTGCCGCCACCAGACGTCGATGCCGCCCGACAGCAGGCGATTGACCAGGTCGTAGCGGGGCGCGATCTCGGCGAACATCCCGCGGACGCGGCTGCCGCTCTTGTCCACGGGGGCCGTCTTCTCGACGAAGCCACGCGGGTCGACAGGGATCGTCGCCTGCCCTATGGTGACCGCTTCCTGATTCGCCACGCTTCCTCCTGCCATCCAGATCCACCGGCCGCATGCCCATGCACTGGCACTGCCACGAACTGTTCAATCGTATGCCGCAGGGGGCGGTTGCGGGAGGCATCGCGGTCGTGATCGACGTCCTGCGGGCCTCCACGACGATCATTTCGGCCCTGGCCCACGGGGCCGTCGGCGTGCGGCCGGTGCCGACGGTCGACCAGGCCCGGGCCCTCGCGGCCGCCGTTCCCGGCCGCTCCGTGAGTCCCGACCGCTTCCGCCTGCTGCTCGGGGGCGAGCGTGGCGGCCTGCGGATCGACCGCTTCGACCTCGGCAACTCTCCGCTCGAATATTCGCGCGACCGGGTGGCCGGCCGGCGGATCGTGATCACGACGACCAACGGCACCGCCGCGCTCGAGGCCGCCCTGCCCGCGACCGAAGTGCTGATCGGGGCGATCGTGAATCGCACCGCCGTGGCGGCGCGGGCGAGTTCGCTCGCCGCTGCGCACGGCGCGACGTCGATCCATCTGGTCTGTGCCGGCACCGATGGAGAGATCACGGAGGAGGATCTGCTGGCGGCCGGCGCGATCCTCGATGCGGCGGGCCGCCTGCCCGGCGCCGATCGCGACACGCTCGACGTCGCCGCGACCGCCGCCCTGGAGCGGTTTCGTGGCGTGGTGCATGCTGCGGGAACAGAGTCGAACGCCGGCGTGGCCGCCGCGATCACCGCCGCGTTTGCCAGTTCGCGGGGCGGCCGCCATCTCGTCGCCATCGGCATGCAGGCGGATCTGCCGGCGGCCGCCGCCCTCGACAGCCTCGCCGTCGTGCCCCGGCTCGCCCGCGGCGCGAGCGGCCTGGGGGCCGAAGCGGGCTGGCTGCATGCCGACGCCGGGGAATCCGTCTGAGGTGGACCCGGCCGCGCCGGGCTTACTACACTCGCCCCACTTCCCCCCACACCCCGGGATCGTCAGCCGTCCATGGAAAAACAGAACGACCAGTCGCGGATGGATCGGATCGTGTCGCTCGCCAAGCGGCGCGGCTTCATCTTCCAGTCGAGCGAGATCTACGGCGGCCTGAACGGCTTTTGGGACTACGGGCCCCTCGGCGTGTCGCTCAAGCGGAACCTCAAGGAGTGTTGGTGGCACGACATGGTCGCGGGCCACGACGAACTGGCCACGCCGCCAGGCGCCCCGCAGCCCTACGAGATGACCGGCCTCGACTGCACGATCATCATGCATCCCCAGGTCTGGAAGTGCTCCGGGCATTTCGACCTGTTTCACGACTGGCTCGTCGACTGCCGCGAGTCGAAGCGCCGCTACCGCTACGACCACCTGCACGGCCGCTGGGCGGGCCATCGTGGCAAGCGGGTCTTCGTCGTCACCGATCAGTCGGGGGAGGAGGCGGTGCCGCACACGGTGCAGAAGGCGCAGAAGTTCTTCGGCCTGCGGGCCAAGCAGGTGGACGAGATCGAGTGGGAGGGGAGCCTCCTGCCGCTGGCGGCCGGTGTCGCGGCGGGCACCGTGACGCTCGCGGCGGCGCTCGGCCCGGACGCCGGCGAGCCCGGCACGCTCACCGATCCGCGGGAATTCAACCTCATGTTCGAGACCCGGATCGGGGCCCTGGCCGGCAACGACGACGACCGCGCCTTCCTGCGGCCCGAGACGGCCCAGGGCATCTTCATGAACTTCAAGAACGTGCTCGACACGTCGCGGGTGAGCGTGCCCTTCGGGATCGCCCAGATCGGCAAGAGCTTCCGCAACGAGATCACGCCGCGGAACTTCACGTTTCGCTCCCGCGAGTTCGAGCAGATGGAGATCGAGTTTTTCTGCAAGCCCGCCGAGTCGGCGGCCTGGTATCGGTACTGGCGCGACCGCCGCTGGAACTGGTACCTGGGCCTCGGCCTCACCGCCGGCAAGCTGCAGCTGCGCGAGCACGGCGCCGACGAACTCTCGCATTACTCCGTCGGCACCGCCGACATCGAATATGCGTTTCCCTTCCTTGCCGAGGGCGAGTTCGGCGAGCTGGAGGGGATCGCCCACCGCGGCGACTTCGACCTCCGCAGCCACATGGAGGGCAAGCTCGTCCGCCAGGACGGGCAGCTCGTCGTCGAACTGGGGCCCGACGGCAAGCCGCGGCACCGCGGCAGTGGCAGGGATCTCAGCTACTTCGACGACGCCACGCGGGAACGCTACGTGCCGCACGTGATCGAGCCCTCGGCCGGGGCCGACCGGGCCGTGCTCGCCTTCCTCTGCGACGCCTACCACGAGGACGAGGTGCCCGACGAGGACGGCAAGCCGCGGAGCCGCACCGTGCTCAAGCTCCATCCCCGGCTGGCGCCGCTGAAGGCGGCGATCCTGCCGCTGGTGAAGAAGGACGGCATGCCGGAGGTGGCCGTCGACCTCTACCGGCGGCTCAAGGCCCACATGCCCTGCATGTACGACGAGAAGGGTTCGGTGGGAAGGCGCTACGCCCGGCAGGACGAGGCGGGCACGCCGTGGTGCCTCACGATCGACGGTCAGACGCTCGCCGACCGCACCGTCACGCTCCGCGATCGCGACACGCTCGTGCAGACCCGCGTGCCGATCGAGGAATGCGTCGACATGCTCCGCGAGCGGCTGCGATGAGACCCTGCATCTCGACCGTCTGCTCGCTCGACAGCGGCCTCGAGACGATCCTCGAGGACTACGCGGCGGGCCGCTGCGATGCCGTCGATCTCTGGCTCGGCCATGCGGAGACCTACCTCGAGAGTCATGGCCCCGGCGAGCTCGCCGATCTGCTCGCGGCGCACGGCATTACGGCGGTCGCGGCCAGCTTCCAGGGCGGCCTGCTCGTCAGCCAGGGTGACGCGAGGCGCGAGCACTGGCGGCATTTCGAGAGCCGCCTGGGGCTGCTCGGCCGCCTCGGCATCCCCGTGCTCGTGGTCACCGGCGACACCTACGGCCCGCTCGATCCGCAGGACCTCTCCCGGCTCTCCGCGAGCCTGGCGGAGGCGGCCGCCCGGGCGGCCGACGCCGGCGTGCGGCTGGCCCTCGAGTTCGACGCGCGGGCGAGCTTTCCCAACAACCTGCAGTCGGCGGTGGCGGTCGTGGAGGATGTCGGCGATCCGAACCTGGGCATCTGTCTCGACTGGTTCCATTTTTCGGTGGGCCCGAGCAAGCCGCTCGACCTCACGCTGCTCAGCCGCGAGACGCTCGCCCACGTGCAGCTTTCCGACACCGCCGACGTGCCCCGGGAGATGGCGACCGATGCCGACCGCATCCTGCCCGGCGAGGGCAGTTCGCCCCCCGACGAACTCGTGCGGTGGCTCGGCGGGATCGGCTACACGGGTGCCGTCGGCATCGAGCTGCACAACCCACGGCTGTGGCGGGTGCCGCCGCGGCAGTTCGGCGAGATCGCCATGACCGCGATCCGCACGCTCCTGGGCCAGGCCTCGATGTGACGAGGGGGCCCTGATCTCGTTCCGATTCATCGGATGAAGATGGGGCGGGCCGCACGTATCGGAAAAGCCAAGGGCAGTCTTTTATAAAGACCGGTTTGTGGCAATAATGGTCTTTATGAAAGACCGAATGCTTCAGGCGGTGCTGGAAAAGCTGGCCGACTCGGCAGCCATGGACTTCCCCCGGCTGACCCGGCGGGAAGCCGACGGGAGCCTGCTGCCCGGGAAGGCCCGCGCCGTCATCGGGATGCGACGAGCCGGCAAGACCTCGTTTTTGTACCAGTGCCTCGCCGACCGGCTGGCCGCCGGAACGGCCCGCGAGAAACTCGTCTACTTCAACTTCGAGGACGAGCGGCTCGCGGGCATGCAGGCCGCAGATCTGGGAACGGTGCTCGACGCCTACTACCGCGCGCATGCCTCGTTTCGTCGGAGGGAAACCGTCACCTGGTGCTTCGATGAGATCCAGGTCGTCACGGGCTGGGAGGCCTTCGTGCGGCGGGTGCTCGATGCCGAGAAGGTGGAGGTGTTCCTGAGCGGATCGTCGGCCCGGATGCTCAGCCGCGAGGTGGCCACGAGCATGCGTGGCCGTGCTCTGGAGACCGTCATCACGCCGTTCAGTTTTCGTGAGTTCTGCGCCGCTCGCGGCGAAGCGGTGGCGGGAAAACTCCTGAGTGCCGCGAGCCGGTCGCGGATGGAAGCCGGTTTCGACTCGTATCTGCAGGTCGGGGGGTTTCCCGAGGCGTTGGCGGTCTCGACGGAGCGTCAGCGGGTGGAGCTGTTGCAGGGATACGTGGATTCTGTGCTGTTTCGTGACGTGGCCGAGCGGCACGCGATCGGCAACCTGGTCGCCCTCCGGGCGTTCGCCCGCCAACTGCTGCGGCGGGCGGCGACCTTGTTCAGCGTCAGCAGGGTCTACGCCGATTTCAAATCCCGCGGTGTCGGCGTGTCCAAGGAAACGCTGCTGCGATACCTGGAGCATTTCGAAGACGCCTTCCTGGTTTTCACCGTCCCGCTGGCGGCAGGTTCCGAGAGGCGGCGGCAGGTGAATCCCCGAAAGCTCTACCTCGTCGATCACGGACTGGCTCATGCGTTCAGTCCGGCCGGCGGGTTGAACCGGGGTCATCTGATCGAAAACATCGTCGCCTGCGAATTCCAACGCCACTCCCGCGACCTTGCCTACGTGAGGACGGCAGGCGGCGGCGAGGTGGATTTTCTGGCGACAGCCTACGACGGTTCGCGGACCCTTGCTCAGGTCGCCTCGGACCTCACTGAACCGGGAACGTTGAAACGCGAAATAAAATCCCTCGTCGAAGCCGCCGAGGACTTTCCGGACGCACGCCGCGTGCTGCTTTGCGAGACGGCGTTGCCGCGTGTCGGTTCGATCCCGGAAGGCATCGAAGTGATCCCGGTCTGGCGATGGCTGCTGGATCAGTCGTGCTCGTCGTAGGAACAACCTAGTCCGGATGATCCCGGAGCAGGTTGGCGCGGGCCTCGATCGCATCGATCGGTCGCAGGCGTGTGCCGTCGCTCGCGGGCAGGATGTCGAAATGGCGGGCGCCCGTCAGGGCGTCGACCAGCTCGTGGCAGAAGCCGGCGCGGGTCACCCAGAGCGCCGGATCGTGGCGGCGCAGGTCGACCGGCACCGAGTAGGTGCGCAGCGTCTTGCGGCGGAGCTTCACGTATTGCGGGAAGAACGACAGAGCCAGTTCCCTCAGGCTGCGGTAGATCGGGTCGCGGTAGCGGAGAAACGGGCTGTTGCTCTTCGAGATCGCCCCCCAGTGGCGGCCGCGGCGAAAGATGGCCATCACGTGATCCACGTCGCCGCGGGCCGCGCCCAGGTCGATGAGGAGCGGCGGATGGCCGTTGAGCCAAAGGCCGCAGGCCGCCACGAAGGCGCCCTCGATGCAATGGGCATGCCCCTGCCTGAGCACTTCGACGACCGACAGGGCCGTGGGGCCGTCGGCCTGGTGGTTCCAACGGAGCCGGCCGACGAAATCCTGAATGCGTTCCGGCGTGCGCAGGGCCGCCAGCCGGGCCGTCATCGCCCTGGTCAGCCCGATTTCGACGCCCAGTTTCACCCGCGGATTCATGCGTGCCTCGGCCGGCAGATTACCCATCCTGCCAGGGAGTCTCAACCGGGCCGCCGGCAGCGGCTTGCCCGCGCCCGACACTCGCCCGAGTGCCTGCGACTCGCGTAGAATTCGGGTGCGGTCGGATCCGTGCAGTTCGCCCGCGCATGGCACTCACCCGCAGTCCATCCGAGGAGCCCATCGTCCATGTCGCGAAGATCGCGGTGGTTTCAGGTGTCGGTTCTCGTCGTCGTCACGGCACTGGCCTGGAGCCAGCCTCAGACCGCATCGGCATGGTTCGGCCGGTGGCGGGGCGGCTTCTGTGGCTTCGGCTACAGACCGTGGTGTGGCCCGGTGTTCGCCCCGCGTTGCTACGGCGGCTGGGGCGGCTGGTATGGAGGAACGCGGTACGCCTGGAACGACTCCATCTACGTCGGCGGTCCGTTCGGCGGGTTCTTCTCCGGCTCGGTCTCGAGCTACGTGATCGGGCCACGCTGGTGTGCGCCGGCCGGATGCTACGGATTTCCCTGCACGTATTATCCGTACCCCGTCGGCTACGGCTGCTGGGGCTACACGCCGATCGTCGTGTCTCCATTCGCCGCCTCGATCGCTCCGGTGTATGGCCCAGCGGGTGTGCTGCCCTTCATGGGGGTGGCCTCGAACGCGGCCGCGCGACCGGCTGCCGCTGCGGCGCCCGCGGCCCAACTGGCGATGGCGCGGCCTGCGGTGGCCAGGTCGGCACCGGCAGCGGCCGCACCGGCGATCGCCATCCGTGCGAGCAACGGCGTGGCCCGCCTGCGGGCCGCCCGGCTCGTGGCCGTGGGAGACCGGCATCTCCGGACAGCCGTGCACGAGCCGGCCAAGCTCTCCGCCGCCCTCGATGCCTACCGCCGTGCCGCCACGATCGCCCCCGATCAGGCCGACACGTTCCTGCGTCAGGCGATCGTGCTGACGGCCCTCGAGCGGGCCGACGACGCCACGCGGGCGGTCGATCGGGCCGTGGCCATCGATGCCCGGCTCGGCGCCGACGCGGCGGCGGCGGTGGCGGCGCAGGAGCGTCTGCCGCCCGACCCGGTCTTCGGCGACCGGCCCGACGACGCCCCCACGACGCTCGCCTCGCGGAGCACGGGTCTGTTGGCCAGGATCTTCCGCGATCAGCCCGCGGGCGGGGCTCCGGTCGCGCCCGCCGGAGCCAACTGGATCGCCACACGGTGGTCGCAGCAGTGGCAGGGGCAGTTGCACGCGGTCGCCGTCCGATAGCAGCCGGATGGCAGGCGGCGCCACCAGACCTCCCCGCCACGGCAAACGTGGGTATGCTGGCGGAACCATGGCACCCACAGTGAGTCCCGATCCGTCGTCACGGCGGTCGTGTGAGCGGATCGACCTGAACTTGCCCGAGGGTCGTGCGCGGCTCGATGCGTTGCGGGCAAAGCTCGCGTCGCAGGGCGAACTGGTGAGCCCGGCCGGCCGCCAGCGGACCATCGAGGTCTTCGGCGAGCCGCTCACGCCGCGGCAGGTCGTCGAACGCATCTGCGGCGACGTGAAGGCCCGTGGGCTCGCGGCGCTGCTCGATTACACCCGGCGGATCGACGGCGCGAGCGTCGCCAAGGAGTCGCTCTTCGTCGACGCGTCGGCGCTGGCGACCGCCCATGCCGCCGCCGAGCCCGGCTTCCTCGCCGCCGTGCGGCGGATCAGGGCGAACGTCGAGCGGTTTCAGCAGGCCCTGCTCTCCCGCGACGTCGAGGTGACGCTGCCCGGCGGCGGCTCCCTGCGGCAGCGGTATCTGCCGCTCGATCGCGTGGGCGTGTGCGTGCCTGGCGGCGCCGCCGCCTATCCGTCGACGCTGCTCATGACGGTGGTGCCCGCCCGTGTCGCCGGCGTGAAGGAGATCGTCGTCGTCGCGCCGCCCACGAGGTTCGGCTCGGAGAACGTCCACGTGCTGGCGACCTGTCACGAACTGGGGGTGACGACCGTGATGCGGGCCGGCGGTGCGCAGGCGGTGGCCGCGATGGCCTACGGCGTGGATGGGCTCTCGCGGGTCGACAAGATCGTCGGCCCCGGCAACCTCTTCGTGGCGCTCGCCAAAGAGCACGTCTATGGCGACGTCTCGATCGACTCGATCGCCGGCCCCAGCGAGATCGTGATCGTCGCCGACGCCGCCGGCAACCCCGAGTACATCGCCGCCGACATGCTCGCGCAGGCGGAGCATTCCCCCGGCTCGGCGATCCTGCTCACGTCGTGTGCGGCGTTGGCCGACCGGGTGGCCGAATCGCTCGACCGCCGGCTCGCGGTGCTCGAGCGGGGCGACCTCACCCGCGACAGCCTCGAACGGTTCGGCGCGATCGTGGTGACGTCGGGCGACGAGGAATCGGCCCGGCTGGCCGACGACCTGGCGACGGAGCATCTCTCCATCGACACCGCCGACCCGGAGGCGATGCTCCGCCGGATCCGGCACGCGGGCGCCGTGTTTCTCGGGCCGTACAGCCCCGTGGCGGCCGGCGACTACGCGGCCGGCCCGTCGCACGTGCTGCCCACGGGCGGCACGGCCCGGTTCGCCGCCGGTCTCTCGGCCAACGAATTCCTCCGCGGCGGGAGCGTGATCCGGCTGGCCCGGGCCGATCTGGCGGCGCTGGCCGCCGACATCACCACGCTGGCCGACACCGAGGGCCTCACGGCGCATCGCCGCAGCGTGGAAGCGCGGCTGGGCGGCTGACGCGTCGCGATTCTGAGGATTGTGCGGCCAATGCAGGCGGCGTTCGGCCGGCTGCGGTCCCGGCGGTGAAAAGCCCGTGCGATCGGGCTAGGGTAGACTTTCCGCATGCCCGACAACCGCCCCGCCGCCAGCCTGGTCAGGCCCGACATCGCCGCGCTCTCCGGCTACGTGCCGGGCGAGCAGCCGCAGGCGGGCAAGTGGATCAAGCTGAACACCAACGAAAATCCCTACCCGCCATCGCCCGCGGTGGCCCGGGCCATCGTCGCCACCGCCGCCGGCCGCACCCTCGCGAAATACCCCGACCCGCTCGCCACCGTCTTCCGGATGCGGGCCGCCGAGGTGCTCGGCGTGTCCCCCGACTGGATCCTCTGCGGCAACGGCAGCGACGACCTGCTCACGATCCTCGTCCGCACCTTCGTCGGGGCGGGGCAGTGGCTGCGGATGCCGTATCCCAGCTACATCCTCTACCGCACCCTCGCCGGCATCCAGGCCGCCCACTGCGACGAGTTTCACTATTCCCCCGACTGGTCGCTCGACGACGGCTTCGCCGCGCCGCGGACCGCCGCCGGCGAGGCGATCAGGCTGGCGATCATCGCCAACCCAAACAGCCCGTCCGGCACGCTCCTGCCCCCGGCGCGGATCGCCGCGATCGCCGACAGGCTCGACTGTGCCGTGGTCGTCGACGAGGCCTACGGCGACTTCGCCGACACGAACTGCCTCGATCTCGTCAGGCACAACCCGCGCGTGATCGTCACCCGGAGCTTCAGCAAGTCTTACGCCCTGGCCGGCCTGCGGTTCGGCTTCGCCGTCGCGCAGCCACAGGTGATCGACGAGTTGCAGAAGGTGAAGGATTCCTACAACTGCGACGCACTGTCGATCGCCGCGGCCACGGCCGCCATCGACGACCAGGCCTGGCTGGCCGACAACCGGGCCCGGATCATCGCCACGCGCCGCCGCCTCACCGACGCGATGCGTGCGCTGGGCTACCGGGTCCAGGAGAGCCAGGCCAATTTCGTGTGGTGCACGCATCCCGAGCGGCCCCACCGGCCGATCTACGAGGCCCTGAAAGGCCAGGGCATCCTCATCCGCTTCATGCACTACGCCGGCTGGGGCGACGGCCTTCGGATCACCGTCGGCACCGACGACGAGATCGACGCCTTCCTCGCCTGCATCCGCACGATCTGACGCTTCCCGATCCCGTTCCCCCTTCTCCGCCAGGCCCGCCATGCCCCGCACCGCCACCGTGTCCCGAAAGACCGCCGAAACCGACATCGAACTGTCGATCGACCTCGACGGCACGGGCAAGGCCGACATCCAGACGGGCCTGGGCTTCTTCGACCACATGCTCACGCTGCTGGCCGGCCACTCGCTGGTCGACATGAGCGTGCGGTGCAGCGGCGACCTGCACGTCGACGGCCACCACACGGTCGAGGACGTGGGCCGGGCCCTCGGCACGGCGGTGAGGGACTGCCTCGGCGACCGCCGCGGCATCCGCCGCTACGGCCACGCGATCATCCCGATGGACGAGTCGCTCGCCACGGTGGCCGTCGACCTCGGCGGCCGGGCCGCCACGGTCTTCGCCGTCGATTTTCCCGTCTCCACGATCGGCACGTTCGACGCACAACTCGTGGAGGTGTTCTGGGAGAGTTTCGCGGCCACGGCCGGCGCGAACTTCCATGCCGTGTTGCACCACGGCCGCAACGGCCATCACATCGCCGAGGCGGTGTTCAAGGCCGCGGCGCGGGCGCTCCGCATGGCGGTCGAGGCCGACCCGAGGCAGCGTGGCGTGCCGAGCACCAAGGGCACGCTCACGCAGGAGTGACGCGCTTTTGCAGCGTCAACCGAACCACGGTTCGGGGCTGCCCGTGCCCCGTCGCCGGACGTGCGCGACGGCCGGCGTGGCCGTGGCGCCCACGAAGCTGACTGCGCGCCCGCCAA
>JBIIYN010000278.1:0-5316 GCA_044346795.1 Pirellulales bacterium | reverse complement strand
CACGAAGTCGACGCCCAAAAAAAGCCGGCGGGCCGTGGCCCTCCGGAAGGTCGCTGCGACCGGCAGTGTTATACAGCGGGGAGCGGCCGGCGACGAGTCGGCCCGATTTCCGCGGGAAAACGGGGGTCGGGGCGAAGGCTGCCGGGCCGTCGCGACCCGATCCCGGCGCTGACGCTTCGGGCTTTTATGCGGGCTGGACGCCCGATCCCGGCGCTGACGCTTCGGGCTTTTATCCGGGTCGGCCTTCAAATAGAAGCCCCCGGCGTGAGCCGGGGGATGGGGCAACCCACGGGGCCGCGTCAAAACCCGCCGACGTTGATGCCCACGTAGGCGCCGAACGGGCCTTTTTTCACGGCAAGGCTCGGCATCGTGCCGACCTTGCCTTGGCGGGCCTCCGCCCGCTGGTGCTAACCCGGCCCTCCGGGCCTGGCCCGCGTCGGACTGAATCGCGACGGCCCTTCAAAACCCGCCGACGTTGATGCCCACGTAGGCGCCGAACGGGCCCGAGGTGATCACCATGCCGCTGCCGCGGACGTCGGAAAAGGGCGGCTTGCCGCCTCCTCCTCCGCTGCGGTACGGGGAATACGACACGCCGGCTCGCTGCCGCATCGCTGCCGCGGAGGCCGCCGCCGTCTGCTGCCGGGCCGCCTGTGCCCGTTCGACGAGCTGCTGCCGCCCCTGGTCGAACGCCGCCTGCCGCTGCTGCAGCGTGCCCCGCTTCTGCTCGATCTTCTGGATCTCCTGCTGCAGCTGCGCGGCCGACATGGTGACGATGTTGGGCACGTCCCGGAGCGTCTCCGCCCGCTTCTGGTCAGACATCGCGGCCAGGTATTGCCCCAGCCACGCCCGCGCGTCGCGGGCCTCCGGCGTGTCGATGATCTGGAACTTGGCGTCGAGGTCGTCGAGCAGGTATTCGAGCTCGTGCGAGGTCATCTTCTCGACCTTCTGGTTGAACTCCGCCTTGATGTTGCGGACCTGCGTCGGCGTATAGACCACTTGGGCCGAGAGCCATTCGCCCAGTTCGAAGATCGCCCGCCGCCACCGGGAGCTGTTCATGATCTCTGCCTTGCGGGCCAGGTCGCCGTCGTCGTCATCCTCGTCGTCGGCTGCCGGCGGCCGCGGACGTGCCGCGGGGGCGGCATTCGCGGCCGGAGCGCCGGTGCCCGCGGGCGGCTGGGCCTCGGAGCGGAGGCCAAGGACGAGCGACGTCAGGGCCGCGACCACGAGCAGGCCGGCACGGAGGGGATGCGTCGTCATCGGGTCTTGGTCCCCTGCGGTGTGGTCCCCTGCGGTGCCGCGGGCGGCTTGCGGTTCATCGTCATCACGACGTGCGGGGCATGTTCGCCGCCGACGTGGGTGGGCACCGACCGCCACGTGCAGCGGTCGGCGCCGTCGTAGGCATAGATGGTGAGCGAGGAGGTCTGCGTGCCGTCGGGCATCACGGCCATCGTGCGGGCGATCCAGGTCGTGCCCTCGGCGGTGGGGTCGCGGGTCCAGATGCCCTCGCCATGGCTGCCGTCGGAGCCGAACGACCAGGAGACGATCTGCCGGGAGAGCGGATCCCAGCCGATCCGCTGCGTGAGCTGGAGCGTGGGCGGGCGGTCCTGCACGTCACCGCCGGCGGCACCGGCCGTGCCGGCGGCAGCAGGGCCGGCGACCTTCAGGTCGCGCAGCAGGAAGGTGCGGGTGTCGTTCCAGCGGACCGACATCTCGAGCGGCGTCCGCGCGGCCGGTGCCTGCGCCGGTGCCGCGGCCGCTCCGCCGGTCACAGCGTCGGCGTCGGGGGCCGCCTCGACGACGGTCCAGTCGCCCACCATCCAGTCGAGGTCGGCCAATTGCGGCGCGTCGGCCGGCGCCGAGATCCGCGACTCGCGCAGGGCCGTCAGCTTCCAGCTGCCCTCATGCTTCACCCAGGTGGCGGAAAACCAGCCCGAGAGGGCCGCGGTCGTGCCGGGCGGCGTCACCGCGACGGTGCCGTCTTCGATGGCGACGTCGGCGGAGACGAACCGCAGCTTCGTCTCCTCGATGCGAAACGTGGGCCGCGGGGCGTCCGCGGTGGCGGGGGCGATCGCGGCCACCGCCTCGCGGCCGTTGAGCACCCGTCCTTCGTCGTCGACGATGTCGCCGTCGGGCGTCCAGAGGGCGGCGAGCGTCTTGCCGTCGCCGCGATCGAGCGCCTCGCGGTAGGTGCGGGTGGCGGCCCTGATCGCGGCCGCGGCCGCTTCTCGCGCCGCGTCCGGCTTCGATGCCGCGGCCGGGGCGGGCGGCTGGCCGCGTGTCGGTTCGGCCGCCGCGATCAAGACCGCGACCACCGTCGCGAGGATGCGGAAGGCCGGCCGGGACACGGCGGCGCGGAAGGCGGCGGTCAGGAAAACGGCGGGCGTCACATCCATCCCACGATTCTACCACCGCCCGGGCCGCGGACAGAACCGGCGAATCTCCCCGCTGCCACGGCACGTTTGGTAGGGTGACACGCATGGCCCACCACGTCGCGACCCTCGCCGATCTCGTCCGCCGCCCGAGCGTGAATCCGATGGGGCGGGACGTGTCGGGGCCCGACTACCTCGAGGGGCGGGTCACCGACTACCTCGTGCAGCGGTTCATGGCCGCCGGGCTGCCGTGGGTGCGACAGCCCGTCTCGCCGGGTCGCGACAACGTCTTGGCTCGGCTCGACGCCACCGTGCCCGACGCGCCGACCATCCTCTGGGATGCCCATCAGGACACGGTGCCCGTCGAGGGGATGACGATCGAGCCCTTCGTTCCGGTCGACCGCGACGGCCGGCTCTACGGCCGCGGTTCGTGCGACGTGAAGGGGGGCATGGCGGCGATGCTCGTGGCCCTCGACCGTCTGCGGGCCTCCGACCGTCCGCGGCGGGCCAACGTGGTGTTCAGCGCCACGGTCAACGAGGAGTTCGGATTTTCGGGCGCGAAGGCGCTCGCGCGGGCTTGGGCGACTCCCGCGGCGGAGCTGGCCCCGTCGGAACGGGCGGCCCGCGACCTGCTCGGCGGTGTGCCGGTGGCGGCCGTGGTCGCCGAGCCGACCGAACTCGACATCGTCACGCAGCACAAGGGGGCCGTGCGGTGGCGGATGCGGGTGCATGGCGTCGCCTGCCACAGCGCCTTTCCGGAGCAGGGCGACAACGCGATCTATCCGGCGGGCCGCGCGATCGGGGCGATCGAGTCGTTGGCCAGGGAACTGCTCAGCCGCAACCCCGGGCATCCCTGCGGACCGCCGACGTTGAACCTCGGCACGATCCGCGGCGGTGCGGGGGTGAACCTCGTGCCCGACCTCGTCGTGCTGGAGCTCGATCGGCGGGTCGTGCCGGGCGAGTCGCCGGAGGCGGCGCGGCAGGAGGTGATCGGGCGGATCGCGGCGGCCTGCGGGGCGGCCCGCATCGACCACGACGAGCCGTTCCTCGAGAGCGCGGGCCTGCAGCCGATGGCGGATCGCGGCTGGTGCGACCGGCTCGCGGCCGCGGCCGCGACGCAGGGCGTGGCGTCGCGGCGGATCGCCGCGCGGTATGGCACGAACGCCAGCGTGTTCGCGGCGGCCGGCGTGCCGAGCGTGGTGTTCGGCCCGGGTTCGATCGCTCAGGCCCACACGGCCGACGAGTGGATCGAGCTGGCCCAGGTGGATCGGGCCGCCGACATCCTCGCCGCGCTGGTGTGGTGACCCGCGGCGGTGTCATGTGTGCAACTGGCGGCTCGAACGGCATGGTGCGTCGGTGTTGGCCCCGTCCCCGGGTTTCCACCCGGGGCTTCTGGTCAACCGCAACGCAACCGTCAACGGCTGCGCCATGCTGGAATAAAAGCCCGGAGCGGAAGCGACGGGACGGGGCCAACCAACGCCCGCCATTCCGCCAGGCCCCGCTCTCCGCCTCTGCCGCGGCGGCATGAATTCCGCGGCCGGGCTTGGTACAACAAGCCGCGTCAGGCGGTGGCGTCCGACCTTCACGCACGAGGAACGCGGTTCAACATGGCATCCAGGATCAAGGTGGTGGGGCCGGTCGTCGATCTCGACGGCGACGAGATGACGCGGATCATCTGGCGGTTCATCAAGGACAGGCTGATCCTCCCCTACCTCGACCTCGACATCCGATATTTCGATCTCTCCATCGAGAATCGCGACGCCACCGCCGACCAGGTGACGGTCGATGCCGCCAACGCCATCAAGGAGCACGGCGTGGGGGTGAAGTGCGCCACGATCACGCCCGACGAGGCCCGCGTGAAGGAGTTCAACCTCGCGAAGATGTGGAAGAGCCCCAACGGCACGATCCGCAACATCCTCGGGGGCGTGATCTTCCGCGAGCCGATCATCATCGGAAACATCCCGCGGCTGGTGCCGGGCTGGACGAAGCCGATCGTCGTCGGCCGCCATGCCTTCGGCGATCAGTACCGCGCGACCGACGTGAAGATCCCGGGTCCCGGCACGCTCACGCTCACCTTCACGCCGGCCGACGGCTCCAAGCCGATGGAGCTCGACGTGTTCGACTTCCCGTCGCCCGGCGTGGCCATGGCGATGTACAACCTCGACGACTCGATCCGCGACTTCGCCCGCGCGAGCTTCCGCTACGGCCTGGCCCGCGGCTATCCCGTCTATCTCTCCACGAAGAACACGATCCTGAAGGCCTACGACGGCCGCTTCAAGGACCTCTTCCAGGAGATCTTCGACGCCGAGTTCAAGCAGGAATTCGCCGCCAGGGGGATCACCTACGAGCACCGGCTGATCGACGACATGGTGGCGTCCGCGCTCAAGTGGGAGGGGGGCTATGTCTGGGCCTGCAAGAACTACGACGGCGACGTGCAGAGCGACATCGTGGCCCAGGGCTTCGGCTCGCTGGGGCTGATGACGAGCGTCTTGATGACGCCCGACGGGAAGACGGTGGAGGCCGAGGCGGCCCACGGCACGGTCACGCGGCACTACCGCCAGCACCAGCAGGGCAAGCCCACCTCCACCAACCCGATCGCCTCGATCTTCGCCTGGACCCGCAGCCTCGCCCACCGGGGCAAGCTCGACCACACGCCGGCGGTGACGCATTTCGCCGACACGCTCGAGCGGGTTTGCATCGAGACGGTGGAGCAGGGGAAGATGACGAAGGATCTGGCGCTCCTGATCGGCCCCGCCCAGCCGCATCTGACCACGCAGGATTTCCTGGCCGCGATCGACGGGAATCTGAAGCGGGCGATGGCGGGCTAGGGAGTTCCGCGGTCGCAGAAGCGTTGGGGAAATGGGAGTCTCTCGGCGATGAAAAACCGCGGCGTCCGACTGGGAACCACGCCGGCATCGGGGCCGCTGCCAGGTCGCCGGCCGATGAT
>JBIIYN010000047.1:0-16846 GCA_044346795.1 Pirellulales bacterium | reverse complement strand
GTCCGGCTCCCGCCGCGCAGAAGCCCGCCCGGCCGCCGGCCGATGCGGCGGCTGCCATGGCCACGGCGCAACGGTCGCACGACGCGGCGGACGTGTCGGTGGCCCGGCACGTGCAGGACGCCTTTTCGCGCGAACTCACCCACCTGCGTGCTGGGCTTGGGGCCGGGCCTGCGACCGACGAACCGCAGGCTCGAGCCGTGCCGGCGCGGCAGCCGACGCCCGCCGAGGAACTCGTGCACCTGCTCCAAAACCCCGCCACGATCCGGCAGGTGATCCTCCTCCGCGAGGTGATCGACCGGCCGGTCGAGCGGTGGTGACCGCGGCTGGCTTTCTCGAGCCGGTGCTAGCACGTGATGCTGTCACCGGCGCAGCCTTCCCGAACCACCCCTTCCCCGGCGAGAGTTCCCTCCTGTGGGGGGTCTGGGCGGCCGGGATCGGCCCGTTTTCGGGGGCTTTCAGCGCCGCAAAATTCGCGGCTTGAGTGGCGGCCCCCGGTGGTCTACAAGACCCTGCGAGGGTTCGCTTCGGTGCGGCCCCTTGCAGCGCGTAGACGAGGTGCCCAAGCCTCGTCTACGCGCCTGTTTTTCAGGGATGAAAAGCGTGGAAACTTCGCCGCCGACAGCCACGACCCGCGGAGTCCTGCGGGGGGCCGCCGCCACGATCCGACTGACCGCGTGCCTCGTCGCGTTGGCGAGCATCGCGGTCGTGCGTGCCGACGAACAAGCGAGCCCCCTGCCCGCGACCGTGCGGGTCACGGCGGCCCACACCTACCTCCGCGCCGGTCCGGGGGACGACTTCTATCCCACCGAACGGCTCGTCACCGGCGCCACCGTCGAGGTCTGGGCCGTCGATCCGTCGGGCTACGTCGCCGTGCGGCCCGTGGAGGGCAGCTTCAGCTGGCTGCGGGCCGCCGACGTCGATGCGGCCGCTCCCAGCGACGCTGCCGCACCAGCCGGCCGGCGCGTGGGCGTGATCGTCACCGACGGCGCGGTGTCGCGGGTGGGCTCCCAACTCAACGACCTGCGGCATGTCGCGCAGGTGAGCC
Organism: Pirellulales bacterium; assembly: GCA_044346795.1. Taxonomy (GTDB): domain Bacteria; phylum Planctomycetota; class Planctomycetia; order Pirellulales; family UBA1268; genus CAMCQY01. The sequence continues at coordinate 15,801 of JBIIYN010000047.1, read as the reverse complement.
TCGAAGCGGGCGAAAGCGTGCAGGTGATCGACGAGGTGCGGATCACGGAGGGCCGCCATGCCGGCCTCTGGGTGCGGATCGAACCGCCGTCGGGTGAATTCCGCTGGGCCTGGCTGGCCGATCTCGAACTGCCGCCGGGCGTCGCGCCGCCCGCGGCCGCCGCCGCCGTCGCCGACACGACCTCCGGCGGCGCTGCGTCGCTCGGCGAGGCGATCGCCGCCATCAAGGATGCGAGCGTCGCGGTCGCGCAAGCTTTAGACACGCAGCTAGCGGAAAGAAGTGGTGCGCAGGCTTTAGCCACGCAGCCAGGGGCCGGTGCCGTCGTTGGACCTGCTGGTGCCCCCGCCGCGCCGCCGCAGCCCCTCGGGTTCGTGCCCTCGGCACGGCGGCTTTTCGCCGGCTGGCTGCCGAAGGGGACGGGCGTGCTCGATCCCGCCACCCCGGTCGCGCCCGTCGCGGTGAGCGCCGCCGCCAGCGGCGGTTCCGGTGACGAACTCGCCGAGATCGACCTGGCCCTCTCGCTGGCCGTGACCGGGCCCGCCGAGGCGTGGAACCTCGCCCCGGTGCGGGAGCGGCTGCGGCAGGTGGCGGCGCGGACGGCGACCGACGTCGACCGCACGCGGGTCGAGGCGCTCGATGCCCGGATCACGCGATTCGAGTCGATCCAGGCGCGGCATCGCACGCTGGCCGCCGCACCGGCCCGCGGCGCCGACTCGCCGCTGCAACTCGGCGGCATGTGGTCGAGCCTGTCGGCGATCGGCAGCCGGCCGATCCGTCCGGGCGTGCTGCCCGGCGGCGGTTCGGCGGACGGGCAGCCCACCTGGACGCCGCCCGACATGACCGAGACCAGCGGCCGGCTGGCCACCGTCGTGTCGCGACGGCCCGATGCCCCGCGGTGGGCGGTGGTCGATCAGCACAACAACGTGATCGCCTTCGTCACGCCGCAGGCGGGCGTGAACCTCGCGCCGCTCGTGGGGCAGGACGTGTCGGTCCGCGGCGCCCGTGGCTACATGCCCGAATACAAGCGGCCCTACGTGGTCGCGGCGGAGGCCCGCGTCCGGATGGCCGCCGCGCCCGAGGCCTCCCCCGACCGGGCCACGCGGTAGCTGTCTGTGGAAAAAGCCTTCCATGGCCTGATCAGCCGCGGAGTGGCGTGAAATCCAGTTCCACGAAGTCGACCGTAGGAAACGCCAAGGGTTTCTCCGGCGATCAGCGGGCGACGTGTTTGACGCGGGCCAGCACCGCGGGCCAGGTCCGGATGGCGCGGAACCATCTCGGCAGGTCGCGGCTCGCGAAGGCCTCGGCGAGTTCCTGCCGCACGATCTGCCGTTTCACCCGGAAGGGCACGCTGTGCCGACCATGGCGGACGTAGAACAGCGGCTTTTCCCGGGCGAAGACCGGATCAATCCCGCGGGAGCTCAACCCTCCGTCGGCGTAATGGGCGACGACGGTGTCGACGTATCTGGCCCGCACGTCCGGGGAGAGGAACCAGCGCATGTTGTGCTCCCAATCCGCCCACAGCCGGAACCGGAGGTCGAACCGGCCCAGCCTGTCGAAGAGCCGCCGCCGCAGGAGGATCGACTGGTGGCAGATGTTGCCCGTCAGGATCCGGTCGATGGAAAACCGCCCCGCATAGCGGCCGTTGAACCGCGGGCTGAACACGTCGCCGTAGACGACGTCGTCATCGTCGGCGAGTTCACGCGACAGGACGAGGAGCGTGTCGGCGGCAAACAGCCGGTCGTCGCCGCCGAGGAACAACACCCATTCGCCGCGCGCATGGTCGAGGGCCCTGTTCATCGCGTCGTAGACGCCCGCGTCTTTCTCCCGCCACACCCGCACGGCGAGCCGGGGATGCCGGCCGTGAAACGCCTCGATGATCGGGAGCGTGTCGTCGGTCGACAGGCCGTCCTGGATCACCACCTCGAAATCGGCGCAGGTCTGCGCCGCCAGGCTCTCGAGGCAGGCTTCGATCGTGGCGCCGGCGTCGCGGGTCACGATGATGATCGAGAATTTCATCGCCTGCTCCGGCAGGTCAGAGATAGCCGCGTGCTTCCGCGACGACCGGTTCCGGGAAGGAACGGTGCAGGTCGCCTCCGCCGGTCCCGCTCTTTCCCACGAAGACCGGCGCGGTGTGCGACACGAATGATGTCCGCCCCCGCAGCCGGTAGTAGTACGCGTGCTCGAGGTAGAACCCCAGGTGGTCATCCACGGTCCGATACCCGGCGAGCAGCCGCGCGCGGAAAAAATCGGTCCCGGACCTGAAGAACCGCGTGTCGCACCCCTTCGTCAGCCGTGGATTCCAGATCAACGTGCCCGCCCGCCGCGAGTACTCGGCGGCCTTGCGGCCGCGGTCGCGCAGCTGGCGCCAGGCATGCCGCAGCTTCAGGCGTTCGAGACTCCGGTTGGCGATGGAGTGCGTCATGTCGAGCGGAAAGAATCCCTCGCTGCGGCCTGCGAGGAGCATCGACAGCTGCGGGAAGTTTTCCACGTAGACCCGGCCGGTGCACTTGTAGAACGCCGGGCTGTCCCGCAGCACGCCGCTGTGGCGCAGGGCATGCTCCAGGATGCGTCCCTCCCCGTAGCCCTTGCCGAGCTGGGCCGATTCCGCGTTGCCGTCGAACGTCAGGACCTCCAGCCGCTTTCCCTCGCGGCGGGCAAGATCCGTGAACCCGGAGAAGTCATGCGTCGTTCCGCTGTTCTCGCAGAAGACGACGGCTTCCACCCGGGGATCCCGCAGCCAGCACAGCAGGGCGCAGCAGTACTGCCACTTCCGCTCCGTCTCGTCGCGGATGGCGACGAACGGCGTCTTTCCGGGGGCGAACGTGGCCGTCAGCACCACGGTCTCGGGGGCGCATCGCGGTGCGCGATCGTCCATGCCCCGGCCCGGTGGCAGATGGGAACAGCCGGCCGTCATGGCACCCCCCCCGCCGACGAAGCGATGATCGGGGCGGCGGCCGCCGCGCTCCTCGCGGTCCCGCCGCGGCCGCCGACCTCGGCGTCGAGGAACGCGAACAGGTTGTGGGTCGTCAGCACCCTGCGCCTGGCCTCGAGCAATTGATCGCGACGGCTGTGGTGGTCGTCGCTCCTCACGATGTCGTGGACCTGCGCGATCCCCCGCTTGTCCAGCGATTCGAGTCGAATGAACGATCCGGCTGGGAAGTAGTCGGCGATGTTGGTGCAGCCGTGGTAGATGGGGATACAGAACGCCAGAAAGGCATCCGTGATCTTCTCCGACCAATAGTATGGACCCGCGTGATTCTCGATGACGAGCGCATACTTCGACGGGGCGTAGACGTCCCATTTCTGCGGGGCGGCCGCCCGCGACCCGGTGGGCGGAGCCCGCTCGAAATTCAACAGCGGTCCGAGCGGCCCGCGATACTGCGCGTACCGTGACCATTCGGGGCTGCCGTAGAGGTCGAAGTCCAGGCCCGATTCGCACAGATCGGAGATGAACGCCGAGCGGGCCGCATGGCCCGGAAGATTCGCCGTGCCGGTTCCCACGATGGAGAGCCCGCGGCGCTTCGGCGGCTCGCGCTGGTCGCGCAGGAAGTCGTAGCCGTAGCCGGTGAGCCAGTGGACGAAGGGCGGGGAGGGGATGAAGTTCCGGCCCTGTTCGAGCAGCCGGGGGTGGCAGGTGTAGACCCGGCTGAAACGCGACGTCAGTTCTTCGGCGGCCTCGCCACGCAGATCGATGTACGGAGGCGGTTCCTGGTGGAGGAGCCAGCGTTCCTTCACCTGGGAGCCGCGCGGCATGCCCCGGCCCCATCCGTTGAGAAAGACGGCGACGTCGGCCGAGCAGCCATAGCGGAATTCCGTGGAGCCGAACGCGGCGCGTCCCCCGGGAGTGAGGCAGATGGAACGCTCGTGGAGCCGCGCGGGCGGGCCGCACAGGCAGACCGAATGCCTGATCGCGCGACGGAAGGCGAGTGCATTCGCGAGACGCGTCCAGCGGGAGAGGAACACCTGACGGCTCTCCTGCCGGTCCGAGTTCTCCGCGGTGGCGATGCGAAAAGCCATCGTCCGGTTCGTTACGGGTATGCGCCGACGGATGGGCCGGATGCGTTCATGCGGCGCGCCCGGATGCCTGATGCTGCCGACGGCTCGGCGTCGTTGCCGGCGTCGCGTCGGGGCGGGCCTCGGCGCCGCCGGACACCGCCGCCACGAAGTCGTCGAACGACAGGAGGTTGAGCAGGTCCCGGCGATTGGACTCGAGCACGCCGAACTCGAAGAAGGGGTTGTGCACCCGGGGCGCGGCGCCGATGGCCGCCGTGCGCGAGATGACGCCCACCCCCCAGTCGGTGTCGATGCAGCAGCTCTGCAGATCGCGACGATACCGGTACTTTAGGAACGCCTTCCAGGCCGTGCCGTTCCAGGCGGTCGATGCGGGCGACAGCCCATACGCGAAGCACTCGCGCGCATGCCACTCGGTGGGCGGATTGCAGTCGTGCAGCACGATGAACCCGTCGTCCGCCAATGCGTCGAGCGAATGGGCGATGTCCCGATCGAGCTGTTCCGCGTAGTGCAGCCCGTCCAGGAAGATCACGTCGAACCGTGCCGGGAGTTCCCCGCACCGCCCCGCCGCGAACGCCTCGAAGAACGCGTCGCTCGTCATCGGGTAGGCGACCGGATTGCTCCGGAATTCGATGCCGGGATCCACGCCCCACTTCGCGTCGGCGCGCACGTGGGCGAAGTTGTCGTGCGGATTCCGCACGCCGATCTCGAGGTACGCCGTGGGCCGCGTGAACGTGGACAGCAGGAAATTGATCACGTCCGTCCGCAGCGGCCTGCGGGCGATCTGCTCGGCGCCGAGGTGGGCACCGAGCCGATGGTGGTGATCGTGCAGCATCCGCCGGCCGCTCCGCCACGCGGAGACGGCGGGCAGCCGCTCGAATGAGTCCTGAAGTTGCGCGAGAAACGAGTGAATCACGATGCCGGCTCCTTCGCGACAAGGGCAGCCCGTCGGACCGCCGCCGCAGATCCAGGGGGTGATAGAGGAGGAGGATCGCCGCCCGCAACAGCAGTTCCGCTGGCACCGCCCGCCCCCGCGGCGGCGAAGGGGTCGGCGAAAGCTCGAGGAGCTTTGGGCCGCCCCGGCCCACGCGACGAGACTTTTGCCGCCCCGAAGCCCGGATGCACTCTATTTTCGCTGGATCCGGTCGAGCTCGTCGGCGGAGAGCCAGCGGGCCGCCAGCTCGGTCTGCAGGCGATCCATTCCGGCCACGTCGCCGGCATCGATGCGGGCTGCCTGCGGCCGCCCGGCGCCGGGTTGGGCGGCCCGCCGCGCGATCGTCGCCAGGGCCTGCCTGTCGGCGGCGGCGGTCTGCCCGAGCCGCGCGGCCAGCTGTGCCACCCCCTCGGGATTGCTGCGGGCGGAGTCGGAGAGGGTCGACATGAACACGCAGATCTCGTGGAGGTTCGACGCCGCGGATCGCACGATCAGCGGCTGCAGCGTGCGGGTGACGATCTCGAGGCCGACGCCGTCCATGTCGAGGAACGTGTCGATCTGGACCGTCTGCCGCTGGCTGCCGTCGACCGCCGGCATCGCCGGCGCGTGCCGCACGAGCAGCACGCAGCTGCCCGTGAGATTCTTCGGCGAGAGCGGGCCGGTGTAGGCGCCCCGGCCGTGGAACACGAGCAGGCCGCCGCGGCCCTGCCGCTCCTGATGCACCAGCCGAATCACGCCGACGGTCCCGTAGCCGTCGCTGAGCCGCCACTGCCGCGGGCCCATCGGGTCGAGCGCGAGCCGGCTGATGCCGAGCATCCGCCAGATGTCGACGATGGCCTCGGGCCGCGTGAGCGCGAAATCGAGCAGTTCGTCGTCGCACGCCACGGTCTCGGCCGGCAGACGGCGGTAGAGCGTCGCGGCCCGCAGGCAGGGTTCGATCGCCCGGCGGTGCGGCTCCGCGATCTTGTCGAGCGGCAGGGCCGCGAGCGCCCGGCGGCGGGCTTCACGGCTCGAAGACCCGGAGTCGTTCCACGCGAGCGGCGCGGCGGCGCCGTCCGCCACGGCCGCGCCGGGCGGCGCGGCGGCACCCGCCGCGAGCCCCATGATCATGACCATCCACGCCACCCGTGAATGCACCGCCAGCACCCGACGATTCGTCATGCTGCCCCCCTGTCTGGCGTGCCGTGAACCGATCCCGGAAGCCCCGGGGCCACGGCCTTTCGCTCGAGAGGGAGTTTCGGCCTGCGGGGACCGTTCAAGCCAGTCATTTCCCCGGAAAATCGCAAGGGTTTGCCCACCTTGCCGGCCTTCGCCGGCCGGCGAAAAGAAGCTGTTGGCCCGCCGCCGCAGATTCGCTACGTTCCGCGACCCCCGCGGGAAGCTACGTTCCGCGACCCGCGCGGGAAGGAAGCCGATGCCGATGCTGCGACGCCACGATCCGGACGATCCCACCGACTCAGCTGAACTCGATCACGACGAGCCGTCGATCGCCGTCGGCGCCGGAGCCATGGCCGGCGCGGAGGATCACCCGCATGCGACCACGAGCCTGCTGGGCCGGGCGCTCGTCGCCTGGACGCGGCTGTGCCTCCGCGCGCCCGTGGCCATCCTGCTCGGAGCCGTGCTCTCGGCGGTGGCGGCCGGGGCCTACACGGCGCAGTCGCTCGGCTACAAGGTGAGCCGCGTCGACCTGCTCGACCCGAAGAGCGACTACAACAAGCTCTGGATCGACTACATCCAGGAGTTCGGCGAGGACGACGACGCGGTGGTGGTCGTGGAGGGACCGTCACGCGACCGGGTGGTGAAGGTGCTCGAGGAGCTGTCGCGAGAGGTGGCGCAGAACGACGCGCTCTTTCGCTCGGTGCTCCACGAGGTCGACCTGTCGAAGATCCGGGCCAAGGGGCTCCACTATCTCTCTCCCGCCGATCTCGCCGAAATCGACCGCTTCATCGAGCGGACCGGGCCGATCCTCGCCGGCGGCTGGACGCATCTCAAGGTGGGCTCGATGGTCGGCGGGCTCGCCGGGCAGATGGTCGCCGGCGGGCCGCCGGTCGCCGAGCAGAAGCAGGGGGCGGTCGGCCCGGCGCTGCCACAGGAATCCCCGCTGGCCTCCCTCGAACGCTACAGCGAGAGCCTGCTGGCCGGCCTCGAGGCCGGTCGGCGAGCGGCCGATGCCGGAGCGACAGGCTACGTGTCCCCCTGGCCCCGGATGCCCGAATCGCTCTCCACGCTCCGCGATCTCTCCAGCCAGCACCTGCTCGCCAAGGAAGGCCGGCTCGGCTTCGTGCTCCTGCGGCTGGCGAAGGCGAAGGACGGCTTCGCCGGCTCGTCGGCGGCGACCGACGAACTCCGTCGGCTCATCAAGCTCGTAGCCGCCCGCCATGACGACGTCACGATCGGCCTCACCGGCCTGCCGGTGATGGAGGACGACGAGATGCGGACCAGCCAGCAGTCGATGATCTGGGCCAGCGGTCTGTCGCTCGTGGCGGTGGTCGTGGTGATCGTCGCCGGCTTCGGCGGCGTGCGGCACGCGTTCATGGCCAACGGCGTGCTCGTGGTCGGCATGGCCTGGGCCTTCGCGTGGGCCACGGCCAGCGTGGGGCACCTCAACATCCTCAGCGTGACCTTCACCGTCACCATGATCGGCGTCGGGATCGACTACGGCACCTACTACATCGGCCGGTATCTCGAGATGCGACGGCGCGGGCTCTCCTGCGAGCGGGCCCTGCTCGATGCGAGCGCCTCCGTCGGGCCCGGCATCCTCACCGGCGCGATCACGACGTCGGTAGCCTTCTTCTCGGCGGCGCTGACGAGCTTCGTGGGCGTGGCGGAACTGGGCATGATCGCCGGCGGCGGCATCCTGCTCTGCTGTGCCGCGGAATTGCTGGTGCTGCCGGCTGTGGTGGCGGCGATCGACCGCGGCCCGCTCGGCCGCGGCATCCCCACGCCGGTGCCGGTGCACGAGTGGCTCGCCCCGCTCGCCCGGCACCCGCGGTTCGTGGCGCTGGCCGCGATGGCGGCGACCATGGCGGTCGCCTCCGGCCTCCACGAACTCGACTACGACCACAACCTGCTCAACCTGCAGGCCGACGGGCTCGAGAGCGTGGCCGTGGAGAAGAAACTGCTCGCCGAATGCGACCAGAGCGTGTGGTACGCCCTCTCGATCGCCGACTCGCGGGAAGAGCTGCTGGCCCGCAAGGAGAAGCTCACGCAGCTCGCGACCGTGGAACGCGTCGACGAGATCGCGTCGCTGTTGCCGGTGGACGAGGAGCTGAAGCGGCCGCTGATCGAGAGCATCCGGGGCCGCCTGGCGGGGCTGCCCGAGCGGCCCCCCGAGATCCCGATCGACCGCCTCGATGCCCTCGGCGAGACCCTGGCGTGGGCGCAGGGGGAGGCCGCGAAGCGGCCGGGCGGCCTGCGGACGGCCTGGCACCTCGAGCGGGCCCGCGAAACGCTCAGGCGGCTGGGGCCCAACGAGTGCTTCCAGTCGCTGGCCGCCTTCCAGCAGCAGTCTGCCGGCGACCTGCTCACCAGGCTGCACGCGCTGGCCGGCGTCGCCGACCCCGCGGCACCCCAGCTCGAAGACCTGCCCCCGAGCCTCGTCGACCGGTTCGTCGGCCAGAACGGCCGCCACCTGCTCAAGATCTACGGCCGCGGCGACATCTGGAACTTCGCCGCCCTGGAGCGGTTCGTGAAGGAGGTGCGGGGCGTCGATCCGCGGGCGACGGGAAACCCGCTGCAGGCCTACGAGGCGTCGCTCGAGATGAAGCGGAGCTACGAGCAGGCGGCGATCTATTCGCTCGTGGTGATCCTCGCCGTGCTCTGGCTCGACTTCCGCAGCATCACGCACAGCCTCCTGGCCGCCCTGCCACTGGCCCTCGGCATGGCCCAGACGCTCGGCCTCATGGGCCTCCTGGGCATCGACCTCAATCCCGCGAACCTGATCGGCATCCCGCTCATTCTCGGCATCGCCGTGGACTACGGCGTGCACATCGTGCACGACAGCCTGGAGCGGCCCGGCCCTTACCGGATCAGCCCGTCGACCGCCAACTCGGTGCTCGTCGACGCCCTCACGACCATTCTCGGCTTCGGCGCCCTGATGGTGGCCAGCCACAAGGGGCTCGAGAGCCTCGGCCGCGTGCTGACGCTGGGCGTGACGACCTGCACGCTGACGTCCCTGATCCTCCTGCCGGCGGTGCTCGCGATCGTGCGGCCCGGCCGCCTGCGTGGCGACGACGTGGATGACGAAGAGATGGCCCGCGGCGAGGCGGTCGACGACGAGCCGGCCGATGACGCACAGTCCGTCGCCGCCGCCGCGACGCTGCCCTTCGCCACGACCGACCGCCGAAAAGTCGCCTGAATTCCCTTCCCACCCTCCCGGTGCACCGATGCATGTTCTGCGTTGTTCCGCGTCTTTCCTGATCGTGGTCGTGACCCTGTGCCTGGTCACGGCGTCGGCGGCGCGGGCCCAGACCGGCGACCGGGTCGTGAACATCGCCATGGAGGATCAGTTCCGCAACCGCCGGGAGACCGGCAGCCTGCGTGGCGACGTGGTGGTGCTGGTCTACGCGGAACGGAAGGGGGCCGAGGCGGCGCTCGAACTGGGCCGCCGGCTGCACGTGCTGTTTCACCCCACCGCCGACCGCGCGCCGGCGAGTGAGTGGTCCCGCCAGCCGGTGACCGGCCTGCCCGGCTGGCCGGCGAACGTGCGGGTGCCCGACGTGCACGTCATCCCCGTGGCCAGTCTCCCGGAGGTGCCCAAGCCGCTCGAGGCCGTGGCCCGCTCGCGGATGCGGACCGATTCGCCGCACGTGTCGGTGTGGCTCGATTTCGAGGGGATCATGGAGCGGCTCTACGGCATCGTGCCGGGCGGGCCCAACGTGGTGGTGCTCGACACGCTCGGGAGGACGGCCGGCGTGCAGAGCGGCCACCTCGACGAGCTTGAATTCAAGGAACTCGCCGCCGCGATCGATCAGTTGCGGATGCAGGCCCGGCCCGACCTCCGCACGGCCACCGCCCCGGGAACGATCCGGCGATAGCCCACGTGCTACCGCATCCGCTCCTTCAGGCGGCGGCTCGCCCGGGTGAGCGTTTCCCGCTCCGCCGCGGTGAGGCTCGATTCGCCCGACCGGCTGATCTTTTCGAGGATCCGGTCGACAGCTTCCCGCATCGCGGCGTCGTCGGCGTCGCGGGATCTCGATGCGGCGCGGTCGGCGTCCTCGTCGTCGGGCGGACGCACCACCCGCATCCCGCGCCGGAATCCCCGCAGCCGGCTCTGGAGCCGCTCCTGGAGGTCGCCAAAGCCGGAGAGGCTCCAGCCGCGCCAGGCATAGCAGAGCCCGAAGATCGCGCCGGCGATGTGGGCCACATGGGCCACGTGGCTCCCGCCGTTGGCCGCTCCCTGCACGTCCATCACGAGGTAGAGCAGGCCGAGCGCCCAGACCGGCACGGGCAGCACGAACCACAGCAGCACCGTCTGCCGCGGGAAGTACCAGACGAACACCGCGAATACCGCCATGATCGCGCCGCTCGCTCCCATCAGGCGGTAGCCCGCGGCCGCACCGGGCTGCCCCGGAAAGAACTGCACGCTCGCCAGCCAGGCCAGCCCGGCCAGCACGATGGCGGTGAAGTAGAAGCGGAAGAACTCGGCCCGGCCCATGATCTCCTCGACCTCGCGGCCGAAGAACCAGAGCATCAGCATGTTGCCGACGAGGTGCCAGGGATCGACCGGTGCGTGGACAAACCCGTAGGTCACCAGTTCCCAGGCCTTCAGCAGGTGCCGGGGCAGATCCCCCTCGAGCGCCAGGAACTCGTTGAGCCGGAAGTCACCCGCCGCCACGAGGTTGGCCACCCAGATGGCGATGTTGACGACCATGATCGTCATCACGGCCGTCCAATCCGCCAGCAGCGGCTGGCCGGGGTCGCGGGAGTAGCCGCGATCGGAGAGTCCCATGGTGGCTCGCCTCGGCGTGGAGCGGGGAGGATGCGGAAGGAGACGGACTCTCGTCATGGTAGCAGCAAACCGCCGGGAAACGGGAGAATGTCCCCTTTTTCCGGGCCTTGTGATAGAGTTCGCGGCGCCGGAACGCCGGGTTTCCGGAAGAGGTCCAGAGACACGGTCCAGAGACACGCAGGAAGACGACTGGCACGAAAGGGGAAAGAGGCATGGCCACGAATGGGGCGCTGGGCAGAAAACTCCGCATGGGAATCGTGGGGGGCGGGCAGGGGTCGTTCATCGGCCGCGTGCACGTCACCGCGGCCGTGCTCGACAACCGGGCGGCGCTGGTGGCCGGCGCCCTCTCCAGCGACCCCGAGCGGGCCAGGGCGAGCGCCGCCGACTACGACATCGACCTCTCCCGTGCCTACGCGTCGTATCAGGAGATGTTCGACCGCGAGCGGGCGCTGCCCGCCGACCGGCGAATCGACTTCGTCTCGATCGCCACGCCCAATCACATGCACTTTCCGGTGGCGAAGGCCGCCGTCGAGGCCGGCTTCCACGTGGTGTGCGACAAGCCGCTCACGCTCACGCTCAAAGAGGCCGAGGAACTCGCCGAGGTCGTGAAGCGGTCGAACGTGGTCTTCGCCGTCACGCACAACTACACGGGTTATCCCCTCGTGCGGCAGGCCCGCGAGATGGCTCTCTCCGGCGAACTGGGGGAGATCCAGGCGATCCGCGCGGAATACATCCAGGGCTGGCTGCGGACCCGGCTCGAGAGCGAGGGGCAGAAGCAGGCGGCCTGGCGGACCGACCCGACGAAGAGCGGCGCCGCCGGCTGCTTCGGCGACATCGGCACCCACGCCTACAACCTTGGCCGCTCGATCACCGGCCTGCTGCCGGAAAAGATCAGCGCGAACCTCAAGATCTTCGTGCCCTCCCGTCCGCTCGACGACTACGGCCATGCCGTCATCCGCTACGAGAACGGGGCGCTCGGCACGGTGACGGCCTCGCAGATCAGCCACGGCCGGGAGAACGACCTCCGCATCCAGATCGACGGCACGAAGGCGAGCCTCGAATGGCACCAGGAGAACCCCAACCAGCTCTTCGTGCGACGCAACGGCGAGCCACACGCCATCTACACCCGCGATCCCAACGCCCCGTTCACGCTGCCGCTGGCGAAGGCCTCCTGCCGGCTGCCCTCCGGCCACCCGGAGGCGTTTTTCGAGGCCTTCGCGAACGTCTACCGCGCCGCCTTCGACGCGATCGAACTGGCGGGCACGGGCAAGCCCTTCGAGCGGGTGAACACCATCTATCCCAACATCTGCGACGGCGTGGAGGGGATGTATTTCATCGAGCAGTCGGTGGCGTCGAGCAGGGCGGACGGCGCCTGGCTGCCGCTCAGGCATCCCCTGGCGCGGCGGTGAAGGAGGCGGGCCCCGGAAGCACGGCATGGCGAAGAACGACACCGGTTACTTCGTGTTCGACATCGAGAGCGTGGCCGACGGTGCGCTCGTGTCGCGGCTGAAGTACCAGGAGGAGAAGCTCTCCCCGGCGCAGGCGATCGCGAAGTACCGCGAGGAGCTGCTCGAGGAGAACGGCAAGGACTTCATCCCCTACACGTACCAGCTGCCCGTCTCGCTCGTGATCGCGAAGGTGGCGCGGGACTTCCGCCTGCTCGATCTCGTGGCGCTCGACGAGAAGGAGGCGCGGCCGCACGAGATCGTGCGGCTCTTCTGGGATGGCTGGCGGAAGTACGACCGGCCGACGCTCGTGACCTTCAACGGCCGGGGCTTCGACCTCCCGCTGCTCGAGCTGTGTGCCTTCCGCTACGGCGTGCCGATCCCCGACTGGTTCGCGGAGGACGCGCGGAGCTTCGACCAGCCCCGCTACCGCTACAACATGGCGGCCCACCTCGACCTGCACGAGTGGCTCACCAACAACGGCGCCTCCCGGTTCAACGGCGGGCTCTCGCTGGCGGCGAATCTGATCGGCAAGCCCGGCAAGATGGATGTCGCCGGCCACATGGTGCAGGATCTCTGGGATGCCGGAAAGGCGGCGGAGATCCACGACTACTGCCGCGGCGACGTGCTCGACACGTATTTCATCTTTCTGCGGTCACGGGTGCTGGCGGGCGACATCGACCTGAAGCGGGAGCACGCCCTCATCGAGATGGCTCGCGAATGGATCGAGGGCCACACGCGGGAATTCCCCGGGCTGGCCCGCTACCTCGCGGCGTGGGGCGATTGGAAGAGCCCCTGGGCGTGACGCGGTTCACTTGGCTGCGGGCTCGGCCGTCGCCGTGGGTTCTGCAGGCGCCGCGGGCTCGGCCGTCGTCTCGGCCGCAGGCCCGGCCGTCGCTTCGGCCGCGGTTCCTGCTTCTTCGTCCGTGGGCGGCGGGGCCAGACCGGCCGCCACGGCCTTGGCGGCCGCGCGGCCCTCACCATCGAGACGCCCCTTCGGCGCCCGCACCTCGACGGTGTAGATCCGCCCGCCCATCACCACCGCGTAGCTTGCCCGGTCGATCGACTCCTTCACGCCGTCGACCTTGATCGTCGCCGGGGCGGCCCAGGTGGCGCCGAAGTGCTGCCCGAGTTGCACGGCGGCGGGCTTTTTGGTGAGCGTGCTCTTGCCGTTCTTCGTGTAGGTCTCCGCGAGACTGGCGGCGATCGCCGCCACGAAGTCCTTCTGGTTGGACGCGTCGACCTCTTCGATGCCCTCCGGCGCATCGGCCGCCGTCACCACGATCGCAGGGAAGGTCTTCTTCCGGCCGGGGACGTATTTGACGAGATAGTCCTTCGACTGCGGGGCGCGGGTCCAGCCGGTCGGGGAACAGGCCTCGATGCGTCCCCCGTCGACCGCGATCGCGGTGTCGGGGTCGAGCCCCTCCACCGCCGATTCTTCCTCGTCGGCGACCTCGGCGTCGTCCTCGGTCTCCGCGGCCGGGGCCGCAGCCGCGGTGGTCTTGGCCTTCTTGGCGGCCGCCTTCGAGCAGCCGCCGGCGGCCACGAGCAGCAGGCACACCGCCCACGGCAGCATCCAGGCGGCGGGAATCGACGCCCGCATCATCCCGCCGACGGGCTTCCGGCAATTCGTCGCTGGCATGGACGACGCCTCACTCGGTGATGGCTTCCTTCACGAGCTGGATGAAGTGGCTCGTGCGGGACGAAGCGACCAGATCGGCCGCCTTCTTCTCGGCCGCCTTGCGGTCGGAGTATTCGAAGAGCGCCAGCCGCTTCATCGCCTGATTGTAGACGCCCCAGTAGGCCTTCATCCGCGACTCCTTCGCCGCCTTCTTGCGGCTGGGCTTCTTGGCGGGCTTGGTGGGATCCTTCGGGGCCTTTTCCTTCTTGGCCTTGGCGGGCTTCTCCTTGGCCGCCTTCTTGCCCGTCTTCTCGCGGGCTTCGGCCGCGTCGCTCTGGGCCCTTAGTTCCTTCCGATTCACCACTTTTCGCGCCATAACGCCTTTGCCGTCCTTCGAATAAAAGGGAGACCGGAGCACCTGCCGGTTGCAGGGAGAGCCGCCCGGGCGGTCGGCCGGATAGTATAAGGCACATCCGGGATTGGTGTAGCACCGGCTTCGGGGCGGCAAAAGTGCTCCGTCCGCCGCTCCGACGGCGGAGGTGCTCGTCGCGTGGGCAGGATAGCCCAAAGCTCCTCGAGCTTTCGCCGACCCCTTCGCCTGGATCTCCCGGTTCACCAAGGCATGCGTTCGGCGGCGGCCCGTATACTGTCCGGCAGCATGACGACCCTGCTCGACACCACCGACCGAGCCGCGCCGCTCGCGGACTACCGCGGCCTCGACGACGCCACGCTTGGCGGGCGGATCGAGGCGGTTCGCCGCCGGATGGGCCCGCGGCTGGTGATTCTCGGCCACCACTACCAGCAGGATGGCGTGATCGCCCACGCCGACCTCCAGGGGGACAGCTATCAGCTCTCGAAGTCGGCCGCCGAGCGGCAGGCGTGCGAGGCGATCGCGTTCTGCGGGGTGCACTTCATGGCCGAGACGGCCGACATCCTCGTCAACCGGCCCGAGAAGGTGGCCGCGCGGGGCGGCCGCCGCGTGACGGTCGTCCTGCCCGACATGGCCGCCGGCTGCTCGATGGCCGACATGGCCGCCATCGAGCAGGTCGAGGATGCCTGGGACGACCTCGGCAGCGTGATCGACACCTCCGACATCACGCCCGTCACCTACATCAACTCCGCGGCCAGCCTGAAGGCCTTCTGCGGCCGGCACGGCGGCATCGTCTGCACCTCGAGCAACGCCCGGGCCGTGCTCGACTGGGCCTTCGCGAAGACGAAGCGGGTGCTCTTCTTTCCCGACCAGCATCTCGGCCGCAACACCGCGCGGAAGATGGGCATCCCGCTCGACGAGATGTGCGTCTGGAATCCGCACGAGCCCCGGCTCGGCGGCAACGACGCCGGGCAGCTCGAGAAGAGCCGCGTGATCCTCTGGCAGGGCCACTGCAGCGTGCACGCGATGTTTCGGCCGGAGCACGTCGATGCGATGCGGGCGAACCTGCCGGGCGTGAAGGTGCTCGTGCACCCGGAGTGCTCGATGGAGGTGGTCGACAAGGCCGACCTCGCCGGCTCGACGAGCTACATCATCAGGCAGGTGGAGGCGGCGCCGCCCGGCACGGTCTGGGCGATCGGCACGGAGCTGCACCTCGTCAAGCGGCTCGAGCAGCAGCACCCGGAGCAGACGATCCGGTTTCTGTCCCCGGTGGTCTGCATGTGCGCCACGATGTATCGGATCGACCTGGCCCACCTCTGCTGGAGCCTCGAGCACCTCGAAGCGGGAACGGCCGTGAACGTGATCCGCGTCGACGACGAGACGGCGGAGTGGGCCGTGACGGCGCTCGAGCGGATGCTGGCCGTGAGTTGAGACGGCTCGCGCGTAGATCGTCGGGGGTGGCCCGGGCCC
>JBIIYN010000046.1:0-16882 GCA_044346795.1 Pirellulales bacterium | reverse complement strand
CGAGATCGACGTCACGGGGATCGTGACGGCCGGCTGGGGCAGGAATCCCGCCGAGCCGCCCGACCGTATCGGGCTGCTCGTGCGGTCGGCGGGCGACGTGAAGCTCGTGCGGCCGCCGCCGTGGTGGACGCCGCGGCGGCTGTCCGTGGCGCTCGCCGCGGTGGGAGCCGTGCTCGCAGGCGCGGTGGCCTGGGGCGTGATCCTGCGGCGGCAGGTGGCCCGGCAGGTGGCCCGGCTCGCCGACGAGATCGAGAGGCGGCGGGGAGCCGCGATCGGGTTTCGGGCGGCGCTCGCCGAGCGCAATCGCCTGGCCAACAACCTCCACGACACGCTCCTGCAGGGTCTGGCGGGCGCGGTGCTGCAGATCGATTCGAGCCGCTTCGCGCTCCAGGGGGGCCGGCTCGACACGGCCGAGGTGCAGATCGAGAAGTCGAAGCGGATGGTGCAGCGGGCGGCCAACGACCTGCGGAATTCGGTCTGGGCGCTGCGGGTGGCGCCGCTCGAAGGCCGCACCTTCGGCGAATCGCTCGCGACGATGGCCGACCACCTCGCCGACGGCGACACGCCGCGGATCGTCGTGCACGCGGCCGAGCCGTCCTTCCCGCTCCCGGAATTCGTGGCGGGCAACCTGCTGCTCGTCGCCCAGGAGGCGATCCGCAACGCGGCGCATCATGCGGCGTGCGAGACGGTGGACGTGGGGCTCGAGAGTGACGCGGCCACGCACACGGTGACACTGACGGTGCACGACGACGGCCGCGGCTTCGATCCGGCGGCTGCGGCGGGCACGACGCAGGGCCACTTCGGCCTGCTCGTGATGCGGGAGCGGATGGAGGGGATGGGAGGGCGGCTCGCGATCGACTCGGCGCCGGGCGGCGGCACGACGGTCACCGCCACGGTCGTGGTCGCGGAGGAGTGACGTCGGAAGCGGCACTCGAGCGCTCCGTCCCGGAGGCTATTTTTCGCCGTCGAGGACTTGCCCGGGTTTGATGTTCAGAACTGGTACTCGAGCCCGATGTTGACACCCGTGGCCCAGAAGTCGGTCGTGCGGAGATTGAACGCGGGGGCCGCGGGGCCGACGACCGGTCCCGGGCCGAGCTGCGTGGGATTCACCGCCTGGTCGATCTGGCCCGCCGCGCGGCCGACGGTCGTCCAGAAGAGGAACGTGAAGCCCAGCGAGAGGCGGCACTGCGACCAGAGGGCGTAGTCGGCATTCACCCCCGCCTCGCCCACCGCCGCAAACAGCGTCGAGCCGTAGCCGCCGATGTTGCTCGGCTGGGCGAGCAGGCCGCCGGGCGTGTTGGACACGAGCGACGTGCCCGCGGCCGTGGTCTGCGAGGTCTGCGTCTGGCCGCCGATCGTCGTGCCGATCCCGCTGGCCCCGAGGGCCACCTTGCCCGTCACCGCCAGCGACATCCGCTGCCGCCACCACCGTTCCATGATGCCGATCTCGCCGCCGTTGAACTGCGAAATGGACCGGAACGAGTCGCTGGCCACGACCGTCTCGACAGGCAGGCCGCCGGGGGTGCCGGTGGCGATGGTCGCCGTGTCGCGGATCGTGAGCGAGTCGTCGAGCAGCAGGTAGCGGTAGCCGCCGACGAGGTAGCGGCGATGGAACTTTTCGCAGGCCAGCGCGTGCATGAGCAGCAGGTCGAAGCCGCTGAACCGCGCCACCTGTGCGGCCGAGATCTCCTGTGACAAGAGCGACACGTCGGCGGGGATCGCGGCCGGCGGCGGCGCCACGACGGCCGCCGGCAGGCCGGTGGTGGCGTCGACGTACGGCCGCGCGAGCCACGGGCTGCCCGCCGCCGATGCAAAATTCCCGCGCTCGCTGGCATTGGTGAGCCCGAAGTATTCCGCCCGCACGCCGCCGAGCTGCCTCGGGTTCCACCAGTAGCCCATGGCGATCCGGCCGCCGGACCGCATCGGGCCATCGGCCGACTCGTTGCCGAAGAGAATCTGCGTGCCCGGCCTGCCGAGAACGCCGATGTCGGCCGGCGGCGTGCCCGCCGGGCTCGACGTCACCAAGGGCGGCAGCGCCTGCGATGATGTCGCCCAGAGGAGATAGTCGGCCGACAACCAGAGCCGTTCGAGGATCTCCGAGCGAAACGCCCGCGTGTGGTCGCGGGAGCAGTCGCAGCGGGTGTCGGAGAGCCGATAGGCCAGTTCACCGGGGCCCATCCACGCGGGATCGACGAGCGTGCGATCGCAGGGAGACGCCGGCACCGGCTCCTGAAACCAGGCGAGCAGTCCCTCCGGCGTCGTGGCTTCCGCCGGCGCGCGAAACGGGTCGAGGCCCCCCGGCACCTGTGGGTCGTCGGCCCGCCGCACCGGCACTCCCGTCCGCGGCGGATCGCCCACCGATTCGGGATACCCGAGCGGATCGGGCTGCCCGCCGCAGGCCGCCGCGACCACGAGCGCATGCGCAACCGCGATCGATCGCGGCGCGAAGAGCGCGAGCAGCTTGGCCAAGCGGGCCATCGGGGCGTGTCCCGGGCGTTCGTGCGCATGGACCCCGGACGGAGTCGGCCACACACACCATGCCGGAAATATCGGTTGGGAAGCCTGTGCGGCCTGAGAAAAGCCTGCGGCCGACCTGCGCAAACCCCCCGCACTACCCCCGCCACCCAGCCTGCATATCCGGTAAAGTTGCGCCCCTCTTTTGGCCGATCCTTATGAGAACGGCCGCCCCGACCCCAGGGCCCGGGCTCTGCCGTGTGATCGCTGCACTTCCAGGGGGGCCTGGAACCAGCCCGGATGCGACCGCGTGTTTCCTTCCCGCTGCATATGGCCGCCGCACTCGCGGCCGTGGCCGCCTGCGCGGCTTCCGGCTGCACCCGCGGTCGCTTCTATGCCCAGGCCGACCGCGAGGTGAGCACGCTGCTCGCGGAAAAATCCTGCGACCCGCGGTGGAACCTGCCTGCCAACTACAACGTCCGGCAGGACGAGCGGAGCCGGTTCTACGACGTCTACAGCCAGATCAAGCCGCCGATGCCGCCGGACGATCCCACCGCGCATCGATACATGCACTGCGTGGACGGCAAGAAGGGCTGGCCGAAGTGGCACGCCAACGGCGACCGCACCACGCTCGACAATCCCGACTGGCGATCGCGGCTCTCCGAAGTGGTCGAGCTGACGGAGTCGGGAGCCATCAAGCTCACGCTCGACTCGGCCCTCCGGCTCGCCTACCTGAACTCGATCGACTGGCAGAACGAACAGGAGGAACTCTACCTCTCGGCCCTCGACGTGAGCACCGAACGCTTCGCGTTCGACGTGCAGTTCTACGGCGGGAACCAAACGGGCTACAAGAACATTGGCCCCCTCGGGGTCGGCGGGCCGTCCACGACCTGGAGCACCGACACGAACCTGCGGGCCCGAAAATATTTTGCGACCGCCGGCCAGCTCGTCGTCGGGGTCGCCAACTCGATCATGTGGCAGTTCGCGGGGCCGGACCGCGAACGCAACGTGTCGCTCGTGAACTTCAACCTCGTGCAGCCGCTGCTCCGCCGGGCTGGCCGCGCCTGGGCCCTGGAGCCGCTCACCATCGTCGAGCGGACGCTCCTCTACAACCTGCGGTCGCTGCAGTTCTACCGGCAGGGATTCTTCCTGAACGTCGCCTTCGGCATCGCGCCGGGCGCGGGCGTGCAGCGCCGCGGCGGCTTCTTCGGCGGCACGGGTTTCGAGGGATTCTCCGGCACCGGCATCGGGGGGTTCGGCAACGTGGGCGGCACGCTCTTCGGCGGGGGCACGCTCGGGTTTCCCGGAGCGGGCGGAGGCGGCGGGGGCGTGGGCGTGGCCGGCGGGGACGTCGGCAACCTGAGCGGCTTCTTCGGACTGCTGCAGTCGCGGCAGCGGATCCGCAACCAGGAGCAGCTGCTCGCCGACCAGGAGCGGTCGCTCGCGAAAATGCAGGCCCAGCTCGATGCCGGCCAGATCGACCTCGTGCAGGTCGACCAGCTCCGGCAGGACGTGCAGACGAACCGGGTGAACCTCGCGACGGCGAAGACCGGGTTCACCGATCGGCTGGAGGCCTACAAGGTCGCCACGCTCTCCATTCCCTCCGACACGCCCGTGGCCCTCGACGAATCGTTCCTCGCGCCGTTCCAGTTCGTCAGCCCGCAGATGCTGGCCCTGCAGAGAGACCTCGGCACCCTGCTCGCCGCCGAAACCGCCGGCGAAAACGAGCCGCTGGCGGCGACGGACGATCCGCGGACCGACGATCCTCCCGAGCCGCTTGAACTGCCCGCGCCGGCCGATGCGACCGACGATGATCCCGATGCAGCCACGGCCCTCGACGCCCGCGAAGACGAGGCCGACCGGGAACTGGTCCGCACGGGCATCGCCAGGCTTGGCGAGCTGCGGGCCCGCGTCGAGGCCCAGGCGGCCGTCGTGGACGGCGACCTCGACCGCGCGGCCACGCAGGCGGCTGGCCGGCTGGCCGGCATGCAGCCCGCGGAGCGGAAGGCGTTCGACCGCGAGATGCGAATCCTGGCCGACGACCTCGCGGAGCTGCTGGCCCGAATCCGCAGGGCCGATGAGGAGGTCGCAAGGCTTCAGGGGCAGCCGACCGAGACCGCGCTCCGCGACACGGCCGACAAGGTCGTCTCGCTCGTGTCCGAGATCTCGGGGGCCGTCGACGAGATGTCGTTGATCCAGGCCCGGGCCCGCGTCGAAGCGATTGGCGTAACCCCAGAGCAGCTCGACCCCGACGTGGCGTTCGAGATCGCCCGGGCCAACCGGCTCGACTGGATGAACGCCCGTGCCGCGCTCGTCGACCAGTGGCGGCTCATCCAATACAACGCCGTCAAGCTGCTCGCCGACCTCGATCTCAAGCTGGAGGGAGACATCTCGACGACGGGCAACAACGCGGCCCGCTTCCGGGCGCCCACCGGCTCGCTCTCGGCGGGCGTGCAGTTCGACCCGCCGCTCACCCGCCTGCAGGAACGCAACAGCTGGCGGCAGGCGATCCTGCAATACCAGCAGCAGCGGCGCCGGCAGATCCGGTTCGAGGATGATGTCAAACTCAAAATCCGGCAGTTGCTGCGGCAGCTGGATCTCGATCGCCTGAATCTGGAAGAGCAGCGGCGGGCGGTCGTCATCGCCGTCCGTCGGGTCGACGAGACGAGGCTCACGCTCGGTCAGCCGGCGGCGCCGCCGCCCGCGCCCGGCCCCGACGGCACGTTCGCCGCCGGAGCGGCCACCGACCGCCTCGGGCCCACGACGATCATCAATTACGTCACCGCCACCAACGCCCTGCGTTCAAGTCAGGACGCCCTGACGAGCGTGTGGCTGCGGTATTACCAGACACGGGCGCTCCTGGCGCGGGAACTGGGCGTGATGGAGCTGGCCGACGACGGGCTCTGGATCGACAAGCCGCTGTGCCTCGCCGACAAGGCGACGGATGACGACCTGGAACTCCCGCCGCCGGTGCCGCAGGAGTGGCTCGACCATCTGGAAGAGGTGAAGTCGCCGCCACCGCTCGGGGCCGCGGCAGACGGCAAGCCCGCGGCAGACGGAAAACCCGCGGCGGAAGGCAAGCCCGCCGCCGCGCCGCTCCCGGCCCCGGCCGCCGACACGGTAGAATGACAGCGTCCTCGCAACGCCTCCGAAAGCCCGACCCCATGGCAGATGCGATCGCGGAATCGAGCGTGCAGTCGCGGCCCGCCGTGGCGATCCGCGCCGATGCGATCGCCGCGATCCTCGACGGCCCGCCCGTGGCCGAGCCGGCGGCGGGCCGGAAGATGCCGTGGCGGCTGTTCGCGATCCTCGCCGCGGCCGGCGGACTGGCGGCAGCCGCGCCCGCGATCCTGGCCCGCCTCGATTCCGGCGCCGTCCGCGACCCGTTTGCCAACCAGCCATCCCACACCGTCGCCCGCCAAAACCTGACGATCTCCGTCACCGAGAGCGCGACGCTCTCCAGCGACGAAAACATCGACATCCGCTGCGAGGTCAGGGGGGGCTCGACGGTCATCGAACTCGTGGCCGACGGTTCCCAGGTGAAGGCCGGCGACACGCTCGCCGTGCTCGACTCGGCGAAGATTTCGGAGGATCTCACCGCTCAGAAGATCGCGCTGGAAAAGGCGCGGGCCGCGCAGATCCAAGCCGAGAAGGACCATGCGGCGGCGGTCATCGCCGTCGAGGAGTATGCCGAGGGCACCTTTCGCAAGGAGCAGCACAAGCTGAAATCGGATCTCACCGGGGCCCGCGAGCGGCTCCAGGCGAACCGCAACCTCGTGACCCACTTCGAGAAGATGTTTCGCAAGGGCTACATCACGCCACAGGAGCTCGAGAAGCACAAGTCGGCGGCGGAGCGGGCGAAGCTCGACGAAGACACGGCCACGATCGCCCTCGACGTGCTCGAGCGGTTCACGAAGCCGAAGATGATGACGGAGTTGGAGAGCAAGCGGGATGCCAACGCCGCCAAGAAGGAGAGCGAGACGGCGGCGCTCGCGCTCGAGACGCTGAAGCTCGAGCGGCTCGAACAGCAGCTCGCGAAGTGCACGATCACGGCCCCCAAGGACGGGATCGTCATCTATCCGCCGACGCCACGCTGGGATCGTGAAGCCGGCATGAAGATCGGCGCCAAGGTGAACGAGGCGGCGGTCATCCTGCAGATGCCCGACTTGAGCAGCATGCGAGCGGATGTCGGCGTGCATGAATCGAGAGTCGAGAAGATCCGCCCGGGCATGCGGGCCCGGATCGACGTGCAAGGCAGCGAGTTCGCCGGCCGTGTGACGAAGGTCGCCACCCGGCCCAACACCAACAGCTATATGGACACCGCCAAGCGTTATGAGGTCAGGGTCAAGGTCGACGGCCAGTCGCCGCTCTTGCGGCCGGGCCTGACGGCCGAGGTGGAGATCGTGGTCGCCGAACTCGAGAACGTGATCGCGGTGCCCGTGGCGGCGGTCGCCGAG
This sequence comes from Pirellulales bacterium, assembly GCA_044346795.1. Lineage (GTDB taxonomy): Bacteria > Planctomycetota > Planctomycetia > Pirellulales > UBA1268 > CAMCQY01. Next base: position 9,971 of record JBIIYN010000046.1, on the reverse strand, counting down.
CAGGGGGGCAGCCATGTCTGTGCCGTTCGCAAGGCCGGGGCGGTCGAGCGGCGGACGGTGAAGCTGGGGCAGGGCAATGAGGCGTTCGTCGAGGTCACGGCGGGCCTGGAGCCCGGGGAGGTGGTGCTCCTCAATCCCCGGGCGGTGCTCGGCGACTCGCTGCCCGAAGGCGATGGCGACCGGACTGAAGACGGAGGGGCGAAGCCCGGCCCGCGGGCGGCGGCCGCCACGCGATCGTGAGCATCTGGCAGCAACTGCGAGCCGGGTTTCGCAGCCTGCTGTTGCACAAGCTCCGTTCGGCGCTCGCGGTGCTCGGCATCCTGATCGGCGTCACGGCCGTGATCTGGCTCGTGGCGATGGGGGAGGGGGTCGCGATCCAGGCCCAGCGGCAGATCGAGGCGCTCGGCGCCACGAGCATCATCGTGCGGAGCATCAAGCCGCCCTCCGACCCGAACGAGAAAGCCGGCGATGGCTTCGGCATCAGCTACGGCCTGCTGCGGGCTGATTACGACCGCATCCGCACCAACGTGCCGGGCCTCGTGCGGGCGGTGCCGATGCGGCAGATCAGCCGGGAGGTGCGGTGCGGCGAGCGGGCCCTCGACGGCGTCGTCATCGGCTGCACGCCCGACTACTTCGCGGCCAACAAGCTCGCGATCGCACGCGGCCGCGGGCTTTCCGACCACGACCTCGACCGTCGCGACAACGTGGCCGTGCTGGCCCACGAGGTGGCCGAGCGGCTGTTTCCCATCGCCGACCCGCTCGGCGCGGCGGTGCTGGTGGGACAGGAGTTCTACGTGGTGGTCGGCGTGGCCGCCCCGCGGACCGCCTCGGCGGCGATCGGCGGCAGCCTCGCGGCGAAGCAGTTCGACCGCGATGTCTACCTCCCGCTCTCCACGTTCCGGGCCCGGATCGGAGATCGGATCGGAACCGAGCAGCAGGGCTCCTTCAGCGTCGAGACGGTGGAGCTCGACCAGATCACGGTCGTCCTCGACGACCTGGCGCGGGTGCCGGCGACCGCCGACATGATCCGCGACCTGCTCGAGCGGTATCACAAGACCGAGGACTACGCCGTCGTCGTGCCGCAGGAGCTGCTCGAGCAGGCGAAGACGGTGCGGATGATGTTCAACGTGCTGCTCATGATCATCGCCGGCATCTCGCTGCTCGTGGGAGGCATCGGGATCATGAACATCATGCTCGCCACGGTCACCGAGCGGACGCGGGAGATCGGCATCCGGCGGGCCCTGGGGGCCACGCGGGGGGAGATCATCCGGCAGTTTCTCTGCGAGACGGTCGTGCTCTCCGGCGCCGGCGGTCTGTTGGGCGTGGCGGCGGGGTTTCTCTGCCGGCCGGCCGTCGCGCTCGCCCGCCGGGGCATTGAGTCGTTCCTGCCGCGGGTCTGGGCCGCGCTGCCGGCCGACATCCGCGGCCTCGACCCGCCGCTCGTGCCCTGGTCGATCGCGGTCGCGTTCGCGATCTCGGTCGGCGTGGGGATCGTGTTCGGCCTCTATCCCGCCCGGCGGGCGGCCGCCCTGGATCCGATCGAGGCGCTTCGCCATGAGTGAGCCAACCATTTTCGCACCTCCCGTCACGAAGCAGGCGGACGTCGTGGCCAGCATCCGCGACGTGTCGAAGGTCTACCGGCTCGGCGGGCAGGAGGTGCGGGCCCTCGACGGCGTGTCGCTCGACCTGCGGCGGGGCGACTTCGTGGCCATCATGGGGTCGTCGGGCTCGGGCAAGAGCACGCTCTTGAACGTGCTCGGCTGCCTCGACCGGCCCACCGCCGGAAGCTACGTGCTGGCTGGGCGGGATGTGGCGCGTCTCGACGACGCGGCGCTCTCGCGGGTCCGTGGCCGCACGCTCGGCTTTGTCTTCCAGTCATACAACCTGATCCCCCAGCTGAGCGTGGTGGAGAATATCGCGCTGCCATTGGCCTACCGACCGAAGCAGCCGGGCGACCACGGCCGCTGCCTGGCGCTGGCGCGGCTCGTCGGGCTGGCCGATCGGCTCGGCCACCGGCCGACCCAGCTTTCCGGCGGTCAGCAGCAGCGGGTGGCGATCGCGCGGGCGCTGGTCAACAACCCCGCGCTCATCCTCGCCGACGAGCCGACGGGCAATCTCGACACCGCCACCAGCCACGAGATCATGGACATGCTCGCCGCCCTGAATCGCGCCGGCCGCACGATCGTGCTCGTGACCCACGAGCCCGACATCGCCGCCCGGGCCCGCCGCGTGGTGCGGCTGCGGGACGGGCGGATCGAGAGCGTGACGGAGAATCCGCCGGACGAGCGGGAAATCCGCCCCCGCGAGGAGCGACGATAACTCCTGCCCACTGCCGCTCGATCAGCAACCGATCAACGTGCTGAGCCGTGCTCGGCGCCGGGAGATCACCTTGCGCAGACAGCCCAGATTTGGTGGCTGGCACCTTTCTCGTTCAGTCCGCGAGCACGGCGAGGAGGTCGCGGAGGTCGTCGTCGGTGAGCGCCTGCTCGAGGCCGTGGGGCATGATCGAGGCGGCCAGCGGCGTGCGGCTCTCGATCTCCGCCACGGGCACCAGCGCGGTGCTCCCATCGGCCGTGAGAAACCGTTCCTGCCGGTCGCCGTCGGCGAGACCCGCCGGGATGCCGGTCACGACGCGGCCGTCAGCCAGCGCGACGGCGTAGACCTGGTAGCCCGGCCCCACCTCCTTGTTCGGCTGGAGGATCGATTCGAGCACGCGGCGGCGGCCCATCCGCGTGACGATGCCGGTGAGTTCCGGGCCCACGGCGCCGCCGCGGCCGCCGAGCAGGTGGCAGCCGCCGCAGCGGCCGCCCGTGACGGCGAAGAACGTCCGCCAGCCGGCGTCCGCCGAGCCGCCGCTCCCGAGCCGCCTGAGCCAGGCGTCGATGTCGGCGGGTGAAGGGCGGTCGCCCGCGACGCCCGGCGCGGCGGTGCCACGCCGCGCCTCGCGGGCGACGGCGGGCTCGGAGTCGTCCGCCAGTCGCTCGAGCAGGTCGCGGTTGTCGACGGGCGACCTCGCGAGTCCCAAGACGGCGTCGGCCCGCCGTTCTGCCGGGAGCAGCGGGTCTGCGGCGAGGTCGGCGAGCGCCGCCCTGTCGCTGCCGCAGCCTATCGCCAGCGTGCGGGCCGCCTCACGGGCGAGTGCCGGGCCGCCGTTGCGGACGAGCGTCGTCAGGCCGGCGGGCGTGGCCAGCGGCGAGCCGGGAGCCAGCATCGCCAGGGCCGTCGCCCGCACCGCGTCGGGACGGGCCGCGTCCTGCCAGATCGCCGCGAGCCGCCTGCCGTCGGCGAAGTCGGCCGTGCCGTCCAACCAGGCGAGTGCGGCGAGCGCCGCCCGAACGGTGGTCACGGAGGTTGCCTTGTCGGCCACGATCCGCTCGACGTCGGTCCGCAGGCGCTCCATCCGCGCTGCGGCGGTCCAGCGGAGCGCCGGGATCCGCACCCGGTCATCGCGATCGGCCAGGGCCCGACGGGCAATCGATTCGGCCGCCGCTGCCGCGGCCGCATCGCCGGCTTCGGCGAGCCAGCGGCAGGCGAGCACCACGCTCTGCCGCGCGAGCGGTTCGGGCAGCGAGTCGAGGGCAGGAAGCGTTTTCGCACCCCGGGCCACGAGCGCTGCGACGGCAGTCTGTCGCAGGAAGGGATCGGCGTCGGCCAGCACGTCCACCGGCGGCGACGCGGAGGGAGCCGCGGCGGCGATCTGCCGCGCCCGCCTCTCCTCGGCCGAGAGCGGCGGCCAGGCGGCGCCGGCCGCGACGGCCTGCTGCGGCAGTCGCAGCCGCCAGATCCGGCCGGACCCGTGCACTGGATAACTGCGATCGACCCAGTCGGTGATGAAGAGCGATGCGTCCGGGGCCACGGCCACGTCGACCGGCCGGAAGCGGTGGTCGCCCTGAATGGCGACAGTCCCCGCGGCGCTCACGGTCGCTCCCCGCGGTGTGAGCGTGAACCGCTCCACGCGGTTGCCGCCCCAACTCGTCACCCACAGGCTGCCCGCAAAAGGGACGACCGCGCAGGGCGCCTCGCCCGTGCCCGCGGCCATCGGCAACGTGCCGGGGAGTTCGCCGTCCCATGCCTGCAGCGGATGCCGGCCGCCGCGGCCGAACCGAAACTGGTAGCCGTAGTCGCCGGTGGCCACCACGTCGATCAGGCGGCAGGGCGGCCGGCTGTCGGGATCGTTGTCGACCGCGAACGTGCGGCCGGCCGGATCGCAGCACAGCCCGAACGGGTTCCAGAACCCGGTGGCCACCCGCTCGAGCCGCCCGCCGGCGGCGGTGCAGCGAAAGACCCCGCCCCCCTCGCCGCCGCCCGTGCATGCCGAGCCGTCGGCCGCCACGAGCCGATAGTCGGCGCCGAGGTTCTCGCCGAGGCCGAACCACATCCGGCCCGCGGCGTCGAACGCCAGACCGCCGAGGCCGTTGTGCGGGTAGTTGCCGGCGGTCTCGAGCCGCACGAGCGGCTCGCGGACCTCGGCCACGTCGTCGCCATCGGCGTCGCGGACCCGCTCCACGCCACCGCGGGTCACCACGTAGAGCCAATCGTCGGGGCCGCGGCGGATTCCCATCGCGAACGTGAGGCCGTCGAGCAACGTGCGGAACCGGTCGGCCCGGCCGTCGCCGTCGGTGTCTTCGACGATCCGCAGCCGGTCGTGCCGTGGACCGACGTGGCCTTCGGGACGGAAGTGGGTGTGCGACTCGATGACGACGAGCCGGCCCCGCGAGTCGCACGCAGCACCGATGGGCGTGACGATGTCGGGCTCGGCGGCGAAACGCACGAACGACGCGCCTTCCAGCAGCACCTGCGGGTCGGCCGCCGACGCGATCGCCGAGAGCACGATGCCGAGCACCGCCACGGCGACCGTCAGCGCCGGACGGAGGCGGTCTCGAGCGGACTGCGTGGGGCGATGCATCGGCGCGGGTCTCGGCGGTGTTCCGGGGCGCGTGCCGCCCGTCAAGATTGCTGCCTGCCGAGCATCGAAGCTAGCAGGCGTTCGTCGTCCTGGCAAAGATCGCCCCGCAGATGCTTGCGGAACGGCCGTCGAACGTCCTATCCTGCAGACAAAGTTTTGGAGACTTTCCATGCGCAAGAATCATCCATGCATTCGTTGGGGCCTCGTGTTGCTCTGCGGGCTCGTCGGGGTCGGGTCGGTCGCGCGAACCGCCGTGGCCGAGCGCGGCACGCCACCGCGGGGTTTCCGCGCCGACTACGACGTGGCGTACGTTCCGGGCGGCGAGCCCGCGCAGACGCTCGACGTCTACTATCCCGAGCAGGTCCCGGACAAGCCGCTGCCGCTCCTGGTCTGGATCCACGGCGGCGGCTGGAGGGCTGGCAGCAAGGACGAAAACCCGTACATGAGGCACCTGACGCGAGGCTACGTCACGGCGAGCATCGAGTATCGCTTCAGCCAGCAGGCGAAATTCCCGGCGCAGATCCAGGACTGCCAGGCGGCCATCCGCTGGCTTCGCGCGCAGGCGAGCAGGTACCACATCGATCCGGCCCGCATCGGGGTCGGTGGCGCGTCGGCCGGCGGCCATCTTGCGGCCCTGATCGGCACGAGTGGCGGCCAAGGCAGGTTCCCGAAGATCGGCGGCCACCACGAGCAGTCGGATCGCGTGCAGGCGGTCTGCGACATCTTCGGGCCGACCGACTTCTGGACCGTGGTCAGGCAGGCCGAGGAGGACAAGGCGGTCAGGAACACCTTGGCGTGGAACGAGAACGATCCCTATTCCATGCTGATCGGCGCAAGGCTCGGGGTGGACAGGGAGGCATGCGACGCGGTCAGTCCGGTCACGTACGTTGCCGGGGACAATCCGCCCTTCCTGATTCTGCACGGCGATCGCGACGAGCTCGTGCCCTACGCCCAGAGCGTCGAACTGGCCGATCGGCTGGAGAAGGCCGGCGTCGCGGTGACACTCCAGCGCATCCCCGGCGCGGGCCACGGCGGTCCCGCTTTTTCGACACCGAAACTCGGGGAATTGACCGCCGCCTTCTTCGACAAGCACCTGCGGGGCCGCGACGTCGAAATCCGTCCGATCGCCGCCGGCGATTTCCCGGCACCCGCGAACGGGGCCAGGTGATCGCCTTCGGTGGGTTTGTGCCGGCGCATGGCCGGCAACGCGCCAGAGCGGCGGCATCCCACCGCAGAAACCTTTCGAAATGGGTCGCAATGAGGCCGCGGGTTGGGCGGCCGGATTCGGCGGCACTCCGGCGAGGCTTCGCGGACGTGCCGCGAAAACCGACCTGGTCGGCTCTTGCGAAGCCCCTGGAGACCGGGCTATTCTGAGCATCGCCGGGGCCCTTTCCAGCCCGCCTCCCTCCCGCGAGTCTCCCGCATGCGGCCCCTCCTCGGCAGGCTCGTCCGCACCCTGCTGCTCGCCGCCACCGTGGCGGCCGGCGGCGTGGCGGCATTCCGCTGGTGTGCCGTTTCTCCGGGCACTGCCGAGCCGACGTTTCGCGAGGCGTCCGTCACGCGGGAGGACTTCCGGATCTCGATGGCCGGCAGCGGCACGCTCGAACCGGAGGAGGTCGTCGACGTGGGTGCCCAGGTCGCCGGAATCGTCCGCGAGTTCGGCCGTGTTCCCGGCACGGAAAAGCACATCGACTACGGCTCGGCCGTCGAGCCGGGAAGCGTGCTGGCGCGGATCGACGACGGGCTCTACCTGGAGGAGGTGGAACTGGCCAAGGCCGACCTGATCCGGGCCCAGGCGGGCAAGAGGCAGGCGGAATCGGGCGTGCTGCAGGCCCAGGCCAACCTGCAGCGTGCCCATGCCGACCTCCAGCAGCTGAAGGCCAGGGCCGACCAGGCGGAACGCGACGGGCACCGAACGGAACAGCTCTTCGCCCGCAATTCCGCGGTGGGCCAGGACGTCGAGGCCGCCCAACTGGCCATGGTGGAGGCGGCGGCCGCGGTCTCGATCGGTGAGGCCGCCATCCGGCAGGCCGAGGCGGCCGTGGAAACCGCCCGCGGGGCCGTCGTCGGAGCCGACGCCGCCGCGCAGCGTGCCCAGGCAGTTCTCCGCAAGGCGGAGACGAACCTCGGCTACACCACGATCACCTCGCCCATCCGCGGTGTGATCATCGACCGGCGGGTCAACATCGGCCAGACGGTGGTGGCCAGCCTCAACGCGCCGAGCCTGTTTCTCATCGCGAAGGACCTTCACCGGCTGCAGATCTGGGCGAGCGTCAACGAGGCCGACATCGGCAGCGTGCGGGTCGGCCAACGCGTGCTGTTTACCGTCGATGCCCTCGTCGACCGCGAGTTCGTCGGCAGCGTGAGCCAGATCAGGCTCAATGCCTCGATGATCCAGAACGTCGTCACCTACACCGTCGTGATCGCGGTCGACAACGCCGACGGTGTGCTGCTCCCCTACATGACCACCAGCCTGCAGTTCGAGGTCGACGTCCACGACGGCGTCCTCCTCGTGCCGGTGGCGGCCCTGCGCTGGAAGCCGCAGCCCGCCATGGTCCACCCGGACGTCCGGGAAGCGTGGCTTGAGGAACAGGAGGCCGAGGCCGGCGGCGAGCCGAGGCCGCGGTCGCAGGGCACGCTCTGGACGGCCGACGACGGCTATGTGCGGCCACTGTCGGTCGTCGTCGGTCCGAGCGACTGGACGCGGACGGAGGTGGCGGCGCCCGGACTCGAGCCGGGAATGAAGGTCGTCGTGGGGGAGGTTCGGAAGGCCGCCGCCCCCGCGGAGACGGTCAATCCGTTCACGCCGAAGCTCACCCTGCCAAAGGCGGCGGCCAAGTGAAGCCGCGGGCCGCGCCGAACCGGGATCCTGTCGCATGACCGCCGACCCGCTCATCCGCCTCGAGGACGTCACCAAGAGCTACCGGCTCGGCGAGGAGGAGGTGCCCGTGCTCCGCGGCGTCTCGCTGGCCGTCGGCCGCGGTGAATTCGTCGCCCTCATGGGGCCCAGCGGCTCCGGCAAGAGCACGCTGATGAACCTGCTCGGCTGCCTCGATCGGCCCACCTCCGGCAGGTATTGGCTCGACGGGGAGGAGATCTCGCGGGCGTCGGCCGACCGCCGGGCGGTGATCCGCGGCCGCACGATCGGCTTCGTCTTCCAGAACTTCAACCTGCTGGCCCGCACCAGCGCCCTGCAGAACGTGCTCATGCCGCTCGACTACGCGGCCTCCCCGGCGACCGGCCGTCGGGCCCGCGAGCGGGCCGTGCAACTGCTCACCCGGGTCGGCCTCGGAAACCGGCTCGACCACGAGCCGGCGCAGATGTCGGGCGGCCAGCAGCAGCGGGTGGCGATCGCCCGGGCGATGATCGCCGCGCCCCCGATGCTCCTGGCGGACGAGCCGACCGGCAACCTCGATTCCCGGACCAGCCGCGAGGTGCTCGATCTTTTCCGCGAGATCAACCGGGAGCAGGGCGTCACCGTGATTCTCGTCACCCACGACGCCGGCGTGGCCCGACACGCCGACCGGGCCATCCGCGTGCACGACGGGCTCGTCATCGACGGTGCATTCGTTGATCCGGCGGGGGTGGGCGGATGAAGGGGCCGTTCAAGACCGTGTCCACCGCCCTGCGGGCGCTGCGGCGCAACGCACTCCGCTCCGCTCTCACCACGCTGGGCATCGTGATCGGCGTGTCGGCGGTGATCACGATGATGGAGATCGGCCACGGCTCGGCCGCCGCCATCGAGGAGACCATCGCCCGGATGGGCACCAACAACCTCATGGTGCTTCCCGGGTCGGTCACCACCGGTGCGGTGAACTACGGCACGGGCTCGCGGCAGACGCTCACCATCGAGGATTTCGAGATCCTCGCGGCCGAGTGCGGCGAACTTCTGGCGGGCATCGCCCCCGTCGTCAGCACCCGGACGCAGGTCGTCTACGGCAACCGCAACTGGATCCCGACCTACCTCTACGGCACCACGCCGGAGTACGTGGACGTGCGCGAGTGGCAGGATTTCGAGGAAGGTCAGATGTTCACGGCGGCCGACGTCCGCCGCGGGGCGCAGGTCTGCGTGATCGGGAGCACCCTGGCGACCGCGCTCTTCGATGATCATTCACCGGTCGGGAGCATCCTGCGGATCAACCAGCAGCCCTTTCGGGTGATCGGCGTCCTCGCGTCGAAGGGGGCCAACATGACGGGCACCGACCAAGACGACATCCTCCTGGCGCCGTGGACGGCGATCAAATACCGCGTGGCCGGCCGGCCGGTGCCCCCGGTCGTTTCGGCCGAAGCGGCCACGCTCACGAAGCTCAACACGCTGAGCCAGCGGTACCCGAGCCTTGGGCCCATGCTCTACCCCACGCCGTCCCCGGCCCAGTTGGCCAACAACCCGAGGGTCGACCGCATCCCCAGCCTGAGCCTGATCTGGGCCCGGGCGCGGACCGCCTCCGACCTCGCCGCCGCGAAGGCGCAGATCGAGTCGACGCTCCGGCGGGAGCATCGGATCTCCCCGGAGGAGACCGACGACTTCGTGGTCCGCGACCTCACGGAGCAGAGCAGGATGCTCGGCTCGACGGCGGGCCTCATGGCGGGGCTGCTCCTCAGCGTGGCGGCCATCTCGCTGGCCGTGGGAGGCGTGGGGATCATGAACATCATGCTCGTGTCCGTGACGGAGCGGACCCGCGAGATCGGGCTGCGGATGGCGGTCGGGGCCCGCCCGCGTGACATCCTCGAGCAGTTTCTCGTGGAGGCCGTCGTGCTCTGCCTCCTTGGTGGCACGCTCGGCATCGTCGTCGGCCGCGGCTGTGCGGAGTTGGTGCGACTGCTGCTCGCCTGGCCCACGCGGGTCTCGGTCTGGGCGATCGTGGCGAGCGTGAGCGTGTCGGCCGTCGTAGGCGTGCTCTTCGGCTTCTATCCGGCTTGGAAGGCCGCCCGGCTCGATCCGATCCGGGCGCTCCGCTACGAATGAAAGGATAGCCCGGTCAATGGCACTTCCTCAACGGTCTTCCGGCCGATGAGCGACTCGTGAGCCTCGGGAGGAGCGGCCCGGGCGTCCGGAGCGGGTTTC
>JBIIYN010000045.1:0-16895 GCA_044346795.1 Pirellulales bacterium | reverse complement strand
GAATCCGCCGTCTTCGAGCCCGGCTCCGTCACGCTGGCGGAGTTTGCGTTTGATCCCACGGTCGCCGGAGACACCGCGGACGATGCGGCAGCCGAATTACTCCCCGGCGGTGACGACGCGCGGGCCTGGGCCTGGCGCGAGACGGTGGTCTCGTGGTGTCATGCCTCCGGCGCGACGGAGCACGAGACGCTCTTCGAGATCGACAACCAGGGTCGAACGAGCCTCGCACTCGCCATTCCCCGGGGGCATCGCGTGCAGGGCATCCTGCTCGACGGCCTGCGGTTGCCGCTCGGCGACCGGGCTCCCGTGGGAGGGGTCGTGCCGATCGAACTGCCGGCGGGCCGTGCGCGGGTCAACGTGTTGGTGCAAACCGTGGCCGGCGGTCGCGTGGACGGCATTCCGGGCGGCGGCTGGTCGCTGGCGTGGCGAGTCGATCCCGCGGGGGTGACGCTCGACATTCCGGTGCTCGAGCGGCAGTGGCGGCTGCTCATGCCGCCGGAACTGGAGGTCGCGCTGGTGGGCGGGTCGGCCCGGCTCGTCGGCGGCGCGGCGGAGAACGGCGACTGGGCGAGGCGTCTCTGGGCGATCCGCGGCACGATCACGCCGCCGGAGCCGCGCGTGGGCGGCGGTGGACAAGGGGTTCGCGACTTCGTGCTCGTGCCGGGAGGCGATGTCGCGGACGTGCTCGTCGTGCGGGCCCGCGTGCTGTCGGCGGCGACCATCATCGTCGCCTTGATCGCGGGCTGCGGAACGCTCGTGGTGGCGCGGGCGAACATGCGGGCTGCGGTGCTCGTCTCCCTGGTGGCGGGAGTCGCCGCGCTGTGGCTCGTCGCGCCCTTCGATGCCATCGCGCGGGCCGCCTGGTGGGCGTCGCTCGCCGCCGTGGCGTGGGCCGCGCTGGCATGGTGGCGGTCGTGGCACGCCCTGCGGAAGGGGACCACGCGGGCGGCGCAGGCCCTGCTCGTGTTCGGACTGTGTCTGGCGGTCGAGCCCGCACGGGCGGCGGACGCCGAGCCTGCGACGGCGGCCCCCGGCCGGCCGCTGCAGGTCTTCATCACGCCGATCGCCGCCGGCCATGAGGGCGAACGGCGGGGCGAATCCACCGTGCTCGTGCCGGAGGAACTCTTTCGTGCGATCATCCGCGGCGAGGCCGGCCGCGGCGGGGCCGGGGTGCGGGTGCTGGAGGTGCGCGTGACCGCGCGGGTGCCCGAAGGGGACGATGCGTGGCCGGCATGGCGGTTGGCGATCGATGTCGATGCCGACACGGGCGGCATCCTGCCGCTTGATCAGACCGGGGGCGGCGGCCGCCATCTCGCCGACACGCTCGAGATCGACGGCGTCGCCGCCGCGGCCCGCCTCGATGCCGACGGTGGCCTGCTGCGGGTCGTCATGCCGGCGGCGGGCCGCCACACCGTCACGCTGGGCGTCGATCCGGCCAGCGAGCGTCGCGGCGACGTGGAGACGGCGACGATCGCGGTGCCTTTCGCGCCCGGCGCCAGCCTCGAGTGCGTGGCAGAGCGGGCCGGGGCAGGCGGTCCCGGGGGCGTCATCTGTGAACGCGCATCCTCGCCGGGGGCGTTCGTGGCGGCGCCGCGGCTGCCGGCCGGTGCCGGCGGCGTCGTCTTCGACGTGGCCCGGTCGGTCGAGGTCAGGCTGACGCGACCGGTGAAGACGGGCCGCGAACTCGCCCTGCTCCCGCCGAACGCGGTGAGCCGCAACGATATCTTCTGGAATCTCGACGAGTGCCGCCTGACGGGTGTCTACGAGATCGAGGCGCACGATGCGATCCTGAGGTCGTGCGTGGTGACCGCCGATCGCGGTCTCGAGTGGATCCCGCCGCCGCCGCGGCAGGAGGACACGCGGATCGACGACGCGTCGCTCGAATCGGGCGTGTCGATCCGGCCGCTCGGCGGCCGCCGGTATCTCGTGGAACGGCGTCGTCCCGAGCCGGGCCGCTTCCGGTTCGAGATTCCCTTTCGGATGCCCGTCGCCGATCCGGTGGGCGTGTTCGACGTGCCGGAGGCGTGGCTCGAGGACGTGCTGGTCGACAGCCGCACGGTGCGGTTCGTGGCCAGCCCCAGCCTCTCGGTGCGGATCGACCTGCCGCCCGGCGCGATGCACATGGCCGTCCCGGAAGGGGAGGCGTCGTTCGAAACCCGGTTCTGGCAGGGGCAGGTGTCGCGTTCCTTCGCATTCGATGCCCGGGCCGGCTCCGTCGCGTTGCAGGTGCCCCGAGCGGCCGCCTTCGTGCCGTCGCCACGCGCCCGCCTGACGAGCGAGCGGCGGCGGCAGGACCTCCGCGGTTCGCAACGCGAAACGATCACGTTCGCGGGCGATCAGGTGCTGATCCGGCTCGACGCCCGGCTCGACGCCAGTTCCTCGGCGTTGGTTTCCATACCGCTCGAGGTGCCGGAGCGATGCGTCGTCGATCGCATCGAACTGGTCGAGGACGAGGTGCTCCACCCCGAGACGGCCGAGCGCGGGTCCATCGACGTGCGGTGGAGCCGCTCCAGCGAGACCGGCGTGGACGTGATCGTGCAGCGGCCGCGGGCCGGCCGTTTCCGTCTCGAGGTCGATGCCCGGATCCCCGGACGACCGCCAGCCCGGGGACGCATGCCATGCCTGCGGGTCGGCCTCGCCGACGGGTCGCGTACGCTGATCGCATGGCGGGCGGAGGATGGCCTGCGGGCGACGCTCGACAGGGGGGCGGGGCAGCGGGCTGCGACCGGCGAGATGCCCGTCGACTCCGCGCCCTTCGAACTCGTCACCGGCGACGCGCCGCCGTCCTACCTGCTCGAACCGATCCCGACGGAGCCGGCCCCGTCGACCGCGGCCCCCGACGAACCGGGGGCCATGCCCGTCGAGGGTGGCGCGGCCGGAAACGGCAGGGTCGAATTGGCCGATATCCGGCTGGTGGCGGACGAGCGGGGCCGCATGTGGGGACTCGCCTGTTTCGAACTGGTACCGTCGGATCGCGTGGTGCGCATCCGACTGCCGCGCTCGTGGCGGCTGTTCGACACGGTGGTCGACGGTCGTCCGGTGGATTCCGCGGTGCCCCTCGCGACGACCGCCGACAATGTCTGGGAGATCCCGCTGCTCGACGCGGGCTGGCCGCGGAGTGTCGTGGTGCTGTTCGCCGGCGAACTGTTCCCGGGGGAACGGACGCGGCGGCTGCTGGATGGCGAGCCGCTCGCGCTGTCGCCGCCGGCCATCGTGGGACTGCCCTGTCGGCAGGTGCTCTGGACGGTGCAGGTTCCGGCCGGGATCACCCTCCGCGTGGCGGCGCCCGCCAGGCTCGTCACGGCCACCGACATCGAAGCCCAGCGGCAGGCGGCCCGGCGGCGGTTCGATGAGGATTTCCAGCGGGCCATCGCCCGCGGCGTCGGCTGGCAGCAGCAACGCCTGCGCGGGTTTTTCGACGCGCGACGCGACGGCGCGATGCCCGCCGCCGATCGGGTGTGGAACAGGGCAATCGAGGCGATGGGAGTTGCCGTGCCGTCGTCGGCCGCGCTGGCCATCGTGGCGGAGGACGAGGCGGCGGCACCCGATGCCGGACGGCTGACGATCCGCGCCGTGCGGCAACGCGATCCGACCGTGCGGGGACGGGCCCTCGCCACGCTGTCGCTGCTCGCGTGCGGCAGCCTCGCCTGGATGCTGGCCCGGCGCCGCAGCTAGACCGCGCGCCGGCATGCACATGCCGCGCGGCGGCAAGAGAGGGAGTCCAGGCTGGCTCGAGACAGGCTGGCGGAAAAGCGGTCTGGCTCCCGAAGACCGGCCGCCGCTAGTGTCCGCCCTCCCGCCCGAAAGAAACGGCCCGGAAAGACCGGCCGGACGGAAACAGCGGGCACGTGGTACGCGCAGGGAGACGGATGGCTATGCAGGTCGGACGCAGTGTCGATGAGCGCACGCGAAGTCGCCGGATGGCGTGGAGCATGGTGGTGGTCGCTGTTTGCGGCATCTGGCAGGCTGCGGCCGCCGCGGCCGCCGGCCATCGCACCGCCAATTTCGTCGTCGACGCCCCGACGGAGACGCTCGCCCGCCGGATCGGCGAAGCCGCCGAGCAGTACCGCCACGACCTGGCGATCGAATGGACGGGTAGCCCGCTGCCGCGCTGGAGCCGGCCCTGTCCGATCCAGGCGCAGGTGGCCCCCCACCTCGGCGCCGGGGGCGCGACCAGCTTCGTCTTCGACAACGGCGAGGTCTTCAACTGGACGATGACGATCCAGGGCAGCGAACAGCGGATCCTCGATTCCGTCCTGCCGCACGAGATCACGCACACCGTGTTCGCGAGCCATTTCCGCCGGCCGCTGCCGCGGTGGGCCGACGAGGGCGCCTGCACCACCGTGGAGCATCCGGTGGAGCGGGCCCGCCAGCATCGGCTGCTGATCGAATTTCTCACGACCGGACGCGGGATCGCGTTTCCCCAGATGTTCGCCATGCGGGAATATCCCGCCGACGTGCTCCCACTCTATTCGCAGGGGTATTCGCTGGCCCGATACCTGATCGAGCGGGGCGGTCGGCACAGGTACGTGGCGTTCGTCGGCGACGGCCTCGTGGCCGACGACTGGGCCGGCGCGCTCACGCGGCATTACGGCGTGTCGAGCGTGCCGCAGCTGCAGCATCAGTGGCTCGAATGGGTGAAGCTCGGCTGCCCGGCCCCGCCGGCATCGATCGCCGTGGCCCAGCCGCGGCCTGCCGATTGGACGCGGCTGCCGCGCGGGCAGAGCCCCGACCCGGCACCGTCCGCGCCCGTGGCCGCCGCCCCCGCGTCGCTGGCCACCACCGCCGGCCGCCGGTCGATCTATGCGGCGCAGAGCCGTCGCACCGATGCGTCGGGCACCGGCCAGCCGGTCAGGTGACGCCCCCCGTCACCAAGACCGCGATACCAAGAGCGTGATGTGGTAGAAGACCGGTGCGGCGAAGCAGATCGAATCGATCCGGTCGAGCACGCCGCCGTGGCCCACCACCAGCGTGCCGTAGTCCTTCACGCCGCGGTCGCGCTTGATGGCCGACATGGTCATGCCCCCGGCGAAGCCCATCGTCGCCACGACCAGTCCGGCCAGCGCCGCCTGCCAGGGTTGGAAGGGGGGCGCCGCCCACCAGAGCACCGCAGCCAGCAGCGCCGTGCTCGTCGCACTGCCCAGCAGTCCCTCCCAGGTGCGGTTGGAACTGACCGACGTGGCGACGAGCCGCCGGCCGAGCATCCGGCTCCACACGTATTGCATGCAGTCGGCGAACTGCACGAGCAGGATGAGAAAGAAGAGCAGCCGGAAGTTCGTGCCACGGCCGCCCGCGGCCGCCCCTTCGATCGGTATCTGCAGCAGCGCGGGGGCGAACGACAGGCAGTAGACGCAGACCACCAGTCCGGCCTGGATCTTGGCGGTGCGTTCGAGGAACCGCTTGTAGTCGCCGGCGAAGGCCACGCGGGCCAGCACGAACAGGGTCGCGTAGACCGGCAGGAACACGCTGAAGATGTCGTAGCGATTCAGGCCCACCAGGAGGTAGTGGAGCGGGGTGAACGCGAAGAACACCCAGAAGAGCGCGCGGTGGTCGCCCTTGCGGGTGGGGGTGAGCGTGATGAACTCCCGCAACGCCCAGAACGACACCAGCCCGAACAGCACGACCGTGGCCGTCGTCCCCAGCCAGAAGGCCGCGGCCAGCACCGTGCAGAGCACCCACCAGCCGCGAATCCGCAGGTTGAACGTGCGGACGGCGGCCGGGTCGAGGCCGCGGTCGGGGTGCCGCTTGAGGAATTGCCCCACGGCCGTGGCGGCCGTGAGCAGCGCGAGCACGCCGGTGATCAGCGCGATGGTGCGGATGTCGTTCATGGGCGGGCGATGCGGTGCGGGGCGGGCCGGCGCGGACGCTAATCCTTCAGCGTCAGAACGGCCCGGCGGGCGCGCGACAGGAAGTCGAGCTTCGCCTCCCCCCGCTCGAGCCACAAGGGCGGGCCGAAACTGATGCAGGAGAGCATGGGCACCGGCAGGAATTCGCCGCGCGGCAGCACGCGATTCAGGTTGTCGATGTGCACGGGCACCAGTTCGATGTCGGGCCGTTTCTTGGCGAGGTAGTAGAGCCCGCTCTTGAACTCGCCGATCTCGCCGCTGACGCTGCGGCTGCCCTCGGGGAACACGATCAGCGAATGACTCGTGCCCGCCTCCCGGAGCATCAGGTCGACCGGGCTCTGGTGCACCTTGATGGCGGTGCGGTCGATGAGGATCGCGTCGAAGACCTCCTGCGCGAGCCAGCGGCGGACGATCCCGCGCGACCAGTAGTCCTTGGCGGCCACGGGCCGGGTCACCTCGCGGACCGGCTGCGGCAACGACGCCCAGATCACGAGCGCGTCGAGGTGGCTGGTGTGGTTGGCGAAGTAAATCCGCTGGCAGGTGTCGGGTTGGCTGGCGATCCAACGCACGCTCGAGCCCGCCAACAACCGGGCGAGTGCGGCGAGCGACAGCCCGGCGGCGCGGCAGAACGCGGAGCGGCCGGATTTCGGACCGTTCCGCAGGTCGGGCGGCGGCGCCGAGGCGACGGGTTCCGGCAGATCGGCAGGCGACAGCATGGGGGCAGTTTCCCCGGGCGGCAGGCATCCGGTCAATGAGCGACCGCTCAGCCCCGCGGCGAATCGGCGACGAACGGGTTGTGGCGGCGCTCATGGCCGACGGTGGTCGTGTCGCCGTGGCCGGGAAACACCACCGTGTCGTCGGGGAGCGAATAGAGTCCCGCGCGGATGCCCGCGGCGAGCGCGGCGAAATCCCCGTCTGGAAAGTCGGTTCGCCCGATCCCCTCCTGAAACAGCACGTCGCCGCCGAACACGAGCCGCGGGCTCGTGTCGTCGAGCCGGAAGACAACGTGTCCGCAGGAATGGCCCGGGATGGCGACCACGGTGATGGCGAAGCCGGCCAGTGCGAGCGTGTCGCCGTCGGCGAGCACGTGGTCGGCCGGTGGGCTCACCAGCGCGAGCCCGAAAGCCCCGGAGAGGTTGCCGGCGGGGTCGGTCAGCTTGGGAGCGTCGTCGCGACCGATCAGGATCGGCAGCGCGGGCCACCGTGCACGGAGTGCCGCGTTGCCGGCGATGTGGTCGGAATGGCCGTGCGTGAGCAGGATCGCGACGGGCGCGAGCCCATGCTCCACGATCGAGTCGATCACCGCGTCGGGCTCGAAGCCGGGATCGAAGACGAGGCAGTCGCTCCCACCGCGACGGCTGAGCACGTAGGTGTTCTCGCCAAACGGGGCCGACTCGATGCGGGCCACGACGACGTCGGGGCAGGGGGAAAGCAGTTCCGAAAAAGCCATGGCACGCGATCGGGGGAGTGAAGGAGGGGGGGCAGGGAAGGGAGGGCGGCGGCCATGCTCGCGACCGCGCCTTGTGAGCATGATTGGCCCCGCCCCCCCTGGGCAAGAGGGTGGAACTGGTTTTCGCCGCCATGGCCAAAAAGCGGCGGGAAGTGGCATGGCGACGGCCTCCGGCGGCCGTTAGACTCCCGCCGCGTCTCCCGGAGTCCCTTCCCGCTTCACCCCGCGTCCGTGCGGTTCCGGCAGGTTTTCCGGTGCGTCGATTTCAGAGTTCAGGTTCCAAGCCCCAGGTTCCGAGTTCACGTTGCGAGTGTCAGATCGCTGGAGGGTGAGATGTCCCGATTCGTCGCCATGCCTGCACACACCGGATCGCGGATGTCCGACGCCCGGCGGTTCGCAGCCGCGGTTGCCCGCGGTGTCGCCTTCGCCGCGGCCGTCGTCCTGCCGCTGACAGCCGGTTCCGCCGCGCACGGGCAGCAGCCCGCCGGCGCGGTCCCGGGCCTCGTGCCAAACGGGGGACTTCCCGCGACCAGCGCCAACGCAGGCGTGGCCGCGGCCGCCCAGGGGGTACACCCGCTGCAGCCGGCGCTCGACCTGGCGCAGCAGGGTCTGGCCAAGATCAACGCCAACATCCGCGACTATTCCTGCACGATCGTGAAGCGGGAGCGGATCGACGGCAAGCTGGGCGAGCATGAATACATGTTCGCCAAGATCAAGCAGCAGCCGTTCAGCGTGTATCTCTACTTCCTCGGCCCCGACAGCGTGAAGGGGCAGGAGGTCATCTACGTCGCCGGCCACAACGACGGCAACATGCTGGCCCATGCCGGTAGCGGCGTGAGGGCCATGGTGGGCACCGTGTCGCTCAAGCCGCAGAGCATGCTCGCGATGCAGGGCAACCGCTATCCCGTCACCGAAATCGGCGTGGAGAACCTCGCCAAGCGACTGGTGGAGGTGGCCGAACACGACAAGCAGTTCGGCGAATGCGACGTCAACTTCTATCCCAACGCCAAGGTCAACGGCCGCGTCTGCACCTGCGTGCAGGTGTCGCATCCTGTGCCCCGCCGCAACTTCCGCTTCCATCTCGCCCGCGTCTTCATCGACGACGAGCTGACGATCCCGATCCGCTACGAGGCCTATGATTGGCCCCAGGAAGCGGGTGGCCAGCCGGTGCTCCTCGAGGAGTACACCTACATGAACGTGAAGATCAACAACGGCTTCACGGACGCCGACTTCGATCCGAAGAACACCGCCTACAAGTTCGGCGCGAAGTAGGGGACAGGAACAGGGATTGGTCTGCCGCGGGATAAAGGCCCCGTCCCGTCCCGTCCCGTCCCGTCCCGTCGCTTCCGCTCCGGGCTTTGATTCGATGGTGATGCGCCCGTTGATGGTTGCGCTGGCGTTGGCGGGAAGCCCCGGGTGGAAACCCGGGGACGGGGCCAAGACCGACACGCCATTTCGTGCGAATGAATTACCCCCCGGCGTCAGGCCCGGAGGGCCGGGTTATCACCAGCGGGCGGAGGCCCGCGAAGCCGGGGCGGGCAGGATGCCCGAGCCCGGCGTGTAGACAGTCCCGTCGCTTCCGCTCCGGGCTTTGATTCGATGGTGATGCGCCCGTTGATGGTTGCGCTGGCGTTGGCGGGAAGCCCCGGGTGGAAACCCGGGGACGGGGCCAAAACCGACACGCCATTTCGTGCGAATGAATCATCCCCCGGCGCCAGGGCAAGCGAAAACGGCCAGGATGGCCGTGTTTCGCGTGAACACAGCCGTGATCATTCCGCCGGCATGAGCTTCGGCCAGGCGGCCTCGAGCTTCGACCGCGGCGGAATTTCGAGCCGCGTGCCGGGTGCCAGCGAGATCCGCGGATCGATCGAGCGGTTCCAGGCGAACAAGGCGCGATACAGCCGCCCATCTCCGTAGGCACGTTCCGCCAGGCCCCACCACGAATCGCCAACGCCGGCCACGTGGGCCGCGCCGGACGGAGCCGGTTCCGCGGGCGGAGCGGGCTGCTGCACCGGCATGTCGAAGCCCGCCGGAGCCACGAACGGATCCCGCCGGGCCGGGAACGGGTCCGTGGGCTGGGCCGGCGGGAGAGATCCGCGAGGATCCGCCGGCGTGGTCGGTGCGACCGTCGCAACCGCGGGCGGGGCGAGAAGGGCGTCGTCGGGCTGCACGTCGGCCTGTGAGGCGGCCTGCACGTCGGCCTCTGCGTCTCCCTGAAATCGGCTCGTGATCCGTGGGAATTCGAAGGCGGGGACGGCCTCGGCGATGGACTCAGGCCCTTCGATCGAGGGGCCGGGAGCGGGAGACGAGAGGGAGGGGGGCTCCACGAGGTCGATGGCCGCGGTGTCGGCACCGTCGATCGTGACGTCGGGCCCGGCGCCCGCCGGAGGCCGGGGCAAGAGCAGCTTCATCGAAAGCACGCCGAAAAACACGCCGGCGAGCGTGGCGAGCAGTGCCAGCAGAAGCTTGGTTTCGCGTCCCATGGATCGTTCGTCGGCCAGCGGGCAGTGGGGTGGGAGAATGGCCAATCCCCCGAGCCGACGCCAGATCGATCCCGCCGGCTTGGCATCGCTTGCGGTCGCTTGGCCGATTCAGTCGGCTGTGGCGGGCGGGGCAAGCTGGGCGGCCCGCAGCTTGGCCGACCTGCTGCGGGGGTTTCGCAGCAGCTCGTCGGCGGAGGCCTCGACCGGCGAACGCGTCAGGCATTCCCAGATCTGCGGGCTGCGAAACGCCTGCTTCACGAGCCGGTCTTCGAGCGAGTGAAACGAGATCACCACCAGCCGGCCTGCCGGTGCGAGCCGCTTCGGGACGCGTTCCAACGCGATCCGCAGGCTCTTGAGCTCCTGGTTGACGGCGATCCGCAGCGCCTGGAACGTGCGCGTGGCCGGGTGGATGCGGGGCGGCGGCGTCTGCCGTGGAATCGCCGACCGGACCACCGCCGCGAACTCGGCCGCCGATCGGATCGGCTGCTTTTCCCGCACGGCGGCGATCCGCCGCGCGATCCGCCGGCTGTACCGTTCCTCGCCGTATTCGAAGATGATGTCGGCGAGGTTGTCGGGCTTCATGCGGTTGACGAGCTTCCAGGCGGGCTCGCCCTCCGTCGGATCGAAACGCAGGTCGAGCGGCCCCTCCGAGTCGAAGGAAAATCCGCGCGAATCGTCGGCCAGCTGGTCGCTCGAGAGGCCGATGTCGAGCAGCACCCCGTCGACCGCGTCGATGGAGAGGGCGTCGAGCACCTCGGGGATGTCGCAGAAGTTGGCCTGGGCGAACCGCACCGGCAGGCCTGCCAGTTCCCGTGCTCCGCGGTCGATCGCCTCGGGGTCGCGGTCGATCGCGACGACAAGCCCCTCGGGGCCCACCGCCTCGGCGAGGAGCCGCGTGTGGCCGCCGCCGCCGAGCGTGCCGTCCACCACGCGCATGCCGGGTTTCACGGCGAGGAACGACATCACCTCGGCGGGCAGGACGCTCGTATGGATGCTCGACGACATGCGATAGATTCTAGCAGCCGGGCGTTGTGGTGCGTCGGTCGGGGCTGGCGAAGTGGTGGGCATTTGTGGCCCCGTCCCGTCGCTCCCGCTCCGGGCTTTTATTCGATCGTGACGCGAGCGTCGATGGTTGCGCTGCCGTTGGCAAGAAGCCCCGGGTGGAAACCCGGGGACGGGTTCAAGACCGATGAACCAATTTCTTTTTCCGTGACCGCCAGGAGACGCCAGGCCCGAAGGGCCGGGTGAGAACCACCGACCTGCGGCCTCCAAGAAAAATCACGCGATGCGCCGTTTTTCGGGCAGTCGCTACCATGGTGGCGTGGCCGAAGCTGATCTCTACGACTACGACCTTCCGCGGGAGCTGATCGCGCAGGAACCGCTCGTCGATCGTTCGGCGGCGCGGCTGCTGCACGTGCGGCGGTCTGATGGAGCGATCGTGCACCGGCAGGTTCGTGATCTGCCGCAGGTCCTTAAGGGCGGCGATCTGCTCGTCGTCAACGATACGCGGGTCGTTCCCGCCCGGCTCTTCGGCCGCCGAATGAAGACGGGCGGGAGGTGGGAAGGGCTCTTCCTCCGCATCGCGGTGGGAGGCGAGCATCCCGGAGCGTGGGTGCTGCTGGCCCAGTCGCGCGGGCGGCCGGACTTCGGCGAACGGGTCATGCTCACCGATCGCGAAGGAGCCGATGCGGTGGCCATCACGCTCGTGGGCCGCGCCGAGGGGGGCACGTGGCTGGCCGTGCCCGACTCGACCGAGCCGTTCGCGACGATCCTCGGCCGCGTAGGCCGCGTGCCGCTCCCCGGCTACATCCGCGGCGGTGCGGAGCAGGCTGGCGATGTCGAACGCTATCAGACCGTCTTCGCCCGCGCCGCCGGCTCGGCCGCGGCCCCCACGGCGGGACTGCACTTCACGGAATCGCTGCTCGAGCAACTCGCGGCCGCCGGCATCGGTCGCGCGAGCGTCACCCTCCACGTGGGGCTCGATACCTTCCGGCCGATCTCGGCGGAACGCATCGACGATCATCCGATGCACACCGAGTGGTGCGAGTGTCCGCCGGAGACGGTGGCGGCCGTTCAGGAGGCGAAGGCGCGTGGCGGCCGGGTGGTCGCGGTGGGCACGACGGCGGTGCGGACCCTGGAAACGGCGGCGCAGTCCGCTCCGCTGGCCGGGTCGCTGTGCGCCTGGAGCGGCACGACCGGCCTGTTCATCAAGCCCGGCTTCCGGTTTCGCGTGGTCGACTGCCTGATGACGAATTTTCACATGCCGCGGACGACGCTGATGGTGCTCGTGAGCACGTTCGCCTCCCGCGGGCTCATCGCGACCGCCTACGAGGCGGCGGTGCGGGAGCGGTATCGGTTTTTGAGCTACGGCGACGCGATGCTGATCGAGTAGGGGGGCGGCCGGCTTTCCGATTCCTGCCTCGCGCCATACAACAAGGCGACCAGTTACACGGAGAAACGTCATGAGCCCGATTCCCCAGGAAGATGTCCTCGTCGTGCCGCGATCGCTCCTGGAGCGGGCCGGCATCTTCCAGGGGTTCTGCGGCGACACGGCCGGCTATCTGCCGCTGCTGCTCGACCCCAGGCACACGTCGTGGCGGCCCCGGGCGAGCGTGGAGGAGGATCCGTCGTTCAAGCAATTGATCCCCTACTGCGTGCTCTCGTGGCGGGCCGCGGACGGCTCGCCACGCTACTTCGCCTACACCCGTGGGGGCGGCCAGAGCGAGGCGCGGCTGCGGGCGAAGCGGTCGGTCGGCATCGGCGGTCACATCGCCAGCACCGACGGCGAGCATGGCGACGACGTCTCGTACGAGTCGGGCATGAGACGCGAACTCGCCGAGGAGGTGGCGATCGGCGGCCCCTGGACCGCGCGGTGCGTCGGGCTGATCAACGACGACGCCACGCCGGTGGGCAGCGTGCACCTGGGCATCGTGCATCTCCTGGAACTGGAGCGGCCCGAGGTCGCGTCGCGCGAGAGCGAACTGGTCGAGTGCGGCTTCGAGACGATGGAGCAACTGCTGGCCGACCGGGAGCGGTTCGAGACCTGGTCGCAGATCGCCCTCGACGCGATCGCCTCGGGAGCCGTGGCGTAGCCGCGTGCGGGGCACGTGGCCGGCAGGGTATTCTTGAGCCATGGCCGCGTCCTCCGTGCCGATCTACCTCGACAACCACGCCACCACTCGGCTCGACCCGCGGGTGCTCGAGGCGATGCTGCCGTGGCTGACCGACCACTATGGCAACGCCGGGAGCGTGACGCACGAACCGGGCCGTGAGGCGCGGGGGGCGGTGGACGCGGCCCGCGGGACGTTTGCCGAGGCGATCGGGGCCGCCGCCGCGGAGATCGTGTTCACAGGCGGCGCCACCGAGAGCAACAACCTGGCGCTGCTCGGTGCGGCGCGCCGCTGGAAGAGCCTCGCGCGGGCCGGCGTTGGTCACGGCCACATCGTCACCGTGGCGACCGAGCACGACGCCGTCCTCGATCCCTGCGACCACCTCGAGCGACAGGGCGTGGCCGTGACGCGGCTGTCGGTCGAACCGCAGGCGTCGACGGGGGCGGCCGGCGGGATTGCCGGCCGCATCCGGCTCGACGAACTCGCGGCCGCGCTGCGTCCCGATACGTTTCTCGTGTCCGTGATGCTTGCCAACAACGAGATCGGCGTCGTGCACGACATCCCCGCGATCGCGGCGGTCGTGCATGCCGGCGGCCAAGGCACGCTCCTGCACGTGGACTGCGCGCAGGCGATCGGCCGGATGCCCGTGGACGTGGACGCCCTCGGGGTCGACCTTGCGAGCTTCTCCGCCCACAAGTTTCACGGTCCCAAGGGGATGGGGGCGCTCTGGCTCAGGCGGCGCGGCCGCGTGGTGCGGGTCGAGCCGCTCGTCTACGGTGGCGGCCAGGAGCGGGGGATGCGGAGCGGCACGCTCGACGTGCCCGGCATCGTGGGCATGGCCGAGGCGGCGCGGCTGGCGGCCGCGGGGCTGGCCGAGGAAAAGGCCCGGATGCGGAGCCTGCGGGATCGGCTCTGGCGAGGGCTCGAGGCCGCCATCGCCGGCCTCGAACTCAACGGGCCGCCGCTCGACGCGGAAGTCGCCGGCCAGCCGGTGCGACTCGTCAACAATCTGAATGTCCGCGTGCCCGGCGTCGACGGCCAGTCGCTCTTGAGCCTGCTCTCGGCCGAGGGGCTGGCCGTGAGTTCCGGCAGCGCCTGTTCCTCGGAACAGCCGCGGCCCAGCCACGTGCTCCTGGCGCTCGGGCTCGACGAGGATCAGGCCCGGGCCAGCCTGCGGTTCGGCCTCTCCCGGTTCACGACCGCGGCGGAGATCGACGCCGCAACCGGCCGGATCGCCGTCGGCGTGGCCCGGTTGAAATCGTTTGCGTGAGTGCCGCATAAAAGCCCCCGGCGCGAGCCGGGGGATCGCCCTCCGGCTTTGCCTTCCCCGCCCGATGGGATACAATTTTTCGCACAGGGTTCTGCTCTCACCAAACGTAGTCGCAGGAGTTTTCACGCCATGTCGGTCATGCTCACGGAAAAAGCCGCCGGTGAAGTGAAGAAAATCATCGCCGAACAGAAGCTCGATCCTGCCACGGTGCTCCGGGTGGGCGTGGCCGGCGGCGGCTGCAGCGGCTTCCAGTATTCGCTCGGATTCGATACAGCCTGGGATCCCAAGGCCGATTCGAAGAGCGAGCAGCACGGCGTTGCGGTCGTGGTGGACAAGAAGAGCGACCTGTTCCTCGACGGCACGACCCTCGATTTCCATGACAGCATCGAGAAGCGGGGATTCACCTTCAACAACCCCAACGCCAAGAAGAGCTGCGGCTGTGGCAGCTCGTTCCAGGCCTGAGCCCCGAGTTTCCTTTTCGAGCAGCCGGGCGTTCAGTCCGGGGAGGGCGTGGTGGGCAGCGAGAGGCCGCGGACGGAGAAGGTCCATATCGTCGGCATCGGCGACGACGGTGTGGACGGAATGACCGCGCACGCGCGGCGGCTCGTCGAGGCGGCCGAGGTGCTGCTCGGCCCGGAGTCGTGCGCGGCGATGCTGCCGGCCGGCCTCGCCGGCAAGCTCGGCACCGCGGCGAACCTCGAGGAACTCGTCGTGCGGATCGAGGCGGCGGGGGAGAGGCGGGCCGTGGTGCTCGCCTCGGGTGATCCGCTCTTTTACGGCACCGCCCGCTACGTCTGCTCGAAGCTCGGCAAGGATCGTTTCGAGGTCGTGCCGCACGTCAGCAGCATGCAGCTGGCGTTCGCCCGCGTGAAGGAGTCGTGGGAAGAGGCGTTCCTCGCCAACCTCTCCGGCCAGTCGATCGAACGGGTGATCGACAAGATCCGCACGAGCGAGACGGTGGGCCTGTTCACCAGCGAGCAATGGCCCCCCTCCGCCGTGGCCAAAACACTGCTGGAGGAGGGCATCGATTATTTCCAGGCGTATGTCTGCGAAAACCTCGGCTCTCCCGACGAGCGGGTCACGCAGGGCAGCTTGGCCGAAATCGCCAAGGAGTCGTTCGGCGGGCTCAACGTGATGATCCTGGTGCGGAAGGCCCCGGTGGCCGACAAGCCGGGGCAGGTGGGCACGCGGCTGTTCGGCAATCACGACGACTGCTTCCTGCAGTCGCGGCCGAAACGCGGCCTGCTCACGCCGGCGGAGGTGCGGGCGCTGGCGTTGTCGGAACTGGAACTGCGGTCCGACAGCCTGGTCTGGGACGTCGGCGCGGGCAGCGGTTCGGTGGGACTGGAGGCGGCGCGGATCGCCCGCGACGGCACCGTGCACGCCATCGAGATGGATCCCGACGACCATCATCTGATCATCGAAAATGCCCAGCGGTTCGGCGTGACCAACCTCCGGGCCGTGCTCGGCAAGGCGCCCGAGGCCTGGGCGAAGCTGGCCGATCCCGACGCGATCTACGTGGGGGGCAGCGGCCGCGACGTCTCCATGCTCGTGGAGGAGGCGTGGAAGCGACTCAAGTCGGGCGGCCGGCTGGTGACGGCCTGCAACAGCATCGAAAACCTGGCCGCCGTGCACGCGATGCTGCGGGCCCGCTCGGGCGACGCCGCCTACTGGATGGTGAACATCGCCCGCGGCATCGAGCAGATGGATCGCATCCGCTTCGAGTCGCTCAATCCGATCTTCCTCATCGCGGCCACGAAGCCGGCGACGTAGCCTCTCCGTCGCGGCATGCGAGCCCATGAACGACCTGCCCCCGCCGCTGGACGTGATCGCCGTCGGCGCCCATCCCGACGACGTCGAGATCGGCTGCGGGGGCACGCTCGCGGTGCTGGCCGCGCAGGGGCACCGGGTGGGCATCGTCGACCTCACCGACGGCGAGCCCACGCCGCGATCGAGCGGACCCGAGGAGCGGCTGGCCGAGGCGGCGGCGGCGGCGCGGGTGCTCGGCGTCGTGCACCGCGAGCAACTCGGGTTCACGAACCGGCGGCTGTTCGACGACTTCGAGGTCCGGGTCGCGCTGGCGAAGGTGTTTCGGCGGTGGCGGCCGCGGCTCGTGCTCGGCTTGGGGGACAAGACCCCGCTGGCGTCTCCGGACCACGCGCAGGCCGTGGCGATCACGGAGGCCGCCGTCTTCTACTCCCGGCTCACGAAGTGGGACGACCGGTTCGACGGTCTCCCCGTGCACACCGTGCCGAACTTCCTCACCTACTTCCTTTTCGCCGGCCTGCCCGACGTGCCGCACGGCCACTGGCCGCTGGTGGTCGACATCACGAACCAGCTCGAATGCAAGCTCGAATCGATCGCCTGCTACAAGTCGCAGTTTCCCGTGGAGAAGGCCCACGTGTTTCCGCGGGTGCGGGCGATCGCGGCCACGGCCGGCATGATGGGGGGATGCGAGGCGGGCGAGGTGCTGGCATCGAGCCGGATTCCGTGCACGGGCGATCTCATGCGGCTGATGCTGGCGTGAGACGCCGCCGCGTTCGTCCGCACCGCCGGTCGGGGGCACGTGCTCGCCGCCGGCGGACTTTGACGTTTCATCCTCGATGGAAATGGTGAGCCGTCTCTTCCAGTCAAAGTTCACCGGCGGCTGCGCGCGACCCCCGACCAGCTACGCTCACTGGCTTTCGGCTCGCACTGGTGCTATGGGGACTTACTAACGGGAGCAACCAATAGTTG
>JBIIYN010000044.1:0-16899 GCA_044346795.1 Pirellulales bacterium | reverse complement strand
ATCGTGCCGAGCTTGCCTTGGCCGACCTCCGTCGGCTGGTTCTCACCCGGGCCTCCGGCCCTGGCGTCCGGGAGGATGCATTCGCAAGCAGTGGTGAATCGATTTTGGACCCGTCCCCGGGTTTCCACCCTTGGCTTCTCGGCGCAGGTGGCGCTCTCACCGAAGGTTGCGCAACGCTCGAATAAAAGCCCGGAGCGGAAGCGACGGGACGGGGCACATGAACGCCCACCACTTCGCCGCGGCCGACCTCCGCCCGCTGGTACTCACCCGGGCCTCCGGCCCTGGCGCCGGGGTCGAGACGCGTCAGCGATCGGCGTAGACTCTGGTGATCTCTTCCTTCGTGATCGGGGCGGGGTGGTCGTCGCTCACGAGTTGCACCTGCATCCGCTGGTCGCCTTCCCGACGGCCGCGGACACGGACGCGGAACACGGCCTCCTCCGACGGGGCGAGCTTCGCCAGCGGCTCGAACACCACCGCGAGGTTCTCGATGCGATGCGCCGCCGGCCCCTTGGCGTCGACCGGCTCGAGATCGCCGAGCAGGGTCGCCGTCAGCCGCACGCCGCCAGCCGCCTTCGTGCCCTGGTTGCCGATGCGGACGATGTATTCCGTCATGCCCCCCACCTCGATCGGGTCCTCGCTGTCCGTGACCTCGAAGAAGAGCGCAGCGAGGCCCTCGACCTCGACGGTGTGTGTGGATTGGTCCGAAGGACCATCGCTGCTCCGGGCCGCCGCGACGATCTTCTGCGGCCCGAGATCGACCGGCATGAGCACCATCTCCACTGTCCCCACCTCGCCCGGAGGCAGTTCCTCGAGGTTCCACAGCACGCGATGCGAACGCTCCTCGTACCAGCCGGCGTGATTGGCCCGCACGAACTTCATGCCCGGCGGCAACTGGGCGGCCAGTTCCACCGACCGCGCCGGGGCCGTGCCGGCGTTCACCATCGAAAGCACGCACGTCGCGGGCCGCTGCAGATACCGGCGCGAGGGCATCTCGGCCCGAAGTTCGAGCGTGGGCGCCGTGATTTCGATCCGCACCGGCTGTTCGACTTCCAGTCGCCCGTCGGCCCGGGCGGCGAAGCGGGCGACGTGCACCCCGGGGCCCCTCGAGCCAACGACGAGGTCGATCGTGCGCGATTCGCCGGGTCGCAGCTGCCCGACGTCGAATTCCAGTTCGCGGCCGGCGCTGTGTGAGACGGCCTCGGGAAGTTCGCCCTCGAGCACCACGCCGGTGGCCACGCCCGTGCCCGGGTTGCTGACCCTGAGCGAGAGTTTCACCTCGCCGCCGATCCGCACCGCCTTGGTCTCGGACGCCTCCAGTTTCAGCGCGGGCTTCGTGGCGCGGGACCGCGCCGATGCCTCCGTGCGGAAGGTGACGCTGGCCACGCTGCCGATTTCGCCCTCGATCTGCGGCATCACCTCCATCGATACGCGGGCCTCCCCGCCCGGTGGCAGGGGGCCGAGCGGCCAGACCAGTTCCGCCGCGGGGCCGCCGCCCTGGCCGCCACCGGCCAAGGGGCCGGCGGTTGCCGGACTGGCTGGCGGCGTCGTGGTGATGAGCGTCGTGCCGTAGGGAACGGCATCCCGCAGCGTGACGTCCTGGGCCGTCGCCGTGCCGACGTTGCGGACCAAGATCTCGTACCGCACCGGCTTGCCCACCTGGATTTCACGAGGGCCCCGCTTTTCCACCGCCAACTGCGGGGTCTGCAGGCCCTCGAGCTGCATGCCGCCCGGGCGGCCCTGCCCCGTCACTTCCTGCGGTGTGCCGTTGGTCGCCCCGGGCTGAAGAGGTCCGCCACCCACCACGCCTGTCACCGTTCGCTGCTGGGGCGTTGGGCCCATCGGCGGAGCGCTGGCGAAAGGATTCGTGGCCGCGACGCCGACGACCGGCGAAGGTGGTGTGGGCGAGGGCGGGGCGGCCGCTGCCGGCCTGAAGCTGCCGGGTGGTGCGTCGAAATCCGGTGACGTGAAGCGGCGGGCCGGCGTGGGGGCCGGGGCTGCGGGAGCCGCAGAGGAAAACGGTGGGGATGGCTCCTGGAGCAGGTCGCCGCCTCCATCCGGCGTCGGCGGCAGGGGGGGCGACTGGGCCGCCGCCTCCGACCCGGTGAACGTCGGGGGCGGAACGGGAGCCGCGGGCGACGGGTCGCTATTTTCGGCGGGCGGTGGCAGAAGATCGTCTTCGCCGTCGACTGCCTCAGGGGGGCCACTATCGGCCGAGTCGGCGGGAGGTTGGGCGTCGGCCGCGGCCACTTCGGCCGAGGCCAGGCGGATCGGCTCGTCGCCCGTTCCCGGAAAACGTCCGGGAGCCGTGAAACGGGACGTCCTACCGTCTGGGATCGTCGGCGTGGGCTCGAGTTCCGCGGGCGTTTCCAGCGTGGCCGGTCGGGTGGGATAGCGTTCGCGATCGTCGGTGCCGGTGGCGGGCGACGCGGGCGGCCGCCAGTCGCGTTCGTTCATGGCTCGCGGAGCGTCGGTGTCGGCGGCGGGCAATGGACGTGGCTCCCACGTGGCAGTGCCGGCCTCGCGGGGATCGCCGTTTTCGTGACCAGCGTGGGCGGGCGGCGGTGTGAGTCCTTCCGCCGACGCGTCATCCGTCGTGCCGGCGTATGCCTGTGCGGGGGACTCGCCGCCTGCCGGCGCACGGCCGATGCCGAACGCCCACACGATCCCGAAGCCGCAACCGGCGCAGAGGATCGCCCCCAGCATCAACGGCAGGTTCGATGGCCGTGGAGGCACGACGAGATCTTGTCGGGAGGTGCGTTCGGGTTCTTGCATCGGCGGGTCCCCGGAGGATTGATCGCGGGGAAGTACCACAGTCGACCGGCTGCAGAAAAGCCCATTTGAACGGAGGTCGTAGGTCAGGCGGGGCGGAGAAGCTGGCGAAGATGAAAGTGGAACTTGCCGAGCTTTCCTCCGTAGTTGCCCGCCGAGACGGCGAGAATCTCCGGGCCGACCGCCGCCCGGATGCCGCCCGCCATCGCCGCGGCTACGGACGATTCGTCGATGCCGTCGATGACGATTTCCAGGCTGCAGGCCGCCCCGGCGACCAGGCTGGTCTCCACGCGGCCGACGAGCGCCGGGCAGAAGGCCTCGTTCGTCGAGGCGCGGAGCGCCTCGTAGCGGGAGCCGACCTTGCTGCCCGACCTGACGACGCCTCCCGGAAAGGGGGTGATCGTGCCCGGGATGGCGGCGATCGCATCGACCGCCCGTCTGGCCGCGGCGAGCGTGGCGGCCAGCGACCCGCCCTGCAGGATGAAATTGCCGCCTCCGACCCCCTTGTCGATGCCCACCGATTCCTCGACGAGAAATTCGCCGTCCATCACGGGCACCCGCCAGAAGCGGCGTCCGTCCACGACCTTCGTCTTCTCGAAACCGTCACCGAAAAACCGCACATGAGCCCCGAGTGGCCGCCGCTCCTCTGCGGCCGGCAGGCCGTCGAACACGCTGGCCGTGGGGCAGGTGAGCAGGCATTGCGAGGTGCGGTTGGCCACCGCCTTGCCTACGCCATCAGCGGAAAAACCGCAGGCGAGAATGGCCGCTCCAGGCCGGCCATCGGGCGTCTCCTCCGCCGGGAGCCACCGCTCGACGCCGATCTCGGCATCGCAGCCGATGACGCTCGTGCCGTAGCCGCAGGCCGCCCGGGTCGCGGCGTCGAGCCAGTGGGCGTCGGCCGCCGTGACGACGAGCCGCGCGTGCCGCAGGCGGAAGGCCTCGGCGAACGTGTCGATGATCTGGGTCGATCCGATGAGCAAAACACGAACTCCCCTGGCGTTGAGACGGGCGTCGAGACGGGTTTCGCGCCGGATGGCGGCCAGCCGCGATCCACCGGGCTGCCTCCGGGCCGGCAGCCGGGAGATTCCGTGTTCTCTCCACCGACCTGTTTCGCATATCCTAACACGTGCCGCAGGCTGCCCTCCACGGCGTTGTGCGGTCTCCCGGGGCTGAATGGTGCGCGCCCCGTCCCACAGTCGGAGCACGTCTCGAAGCCCCGCCCTCAGCCAAAGGAAGACGACGATGCTGTTTTCGATCCGCGCGATCCCCGGGCCGCTGTTTCCCGCCGCCATCGCCGCGGTCGTCGCCGTGCAGGCGTGCGGTGCATGGGCCGCGGATGCCCTCGCGACGAGCGGCATCGCGGTCATCCCCGAGGATGCCGCGTTCGTCTCGTCGACCCTGCGGGCGCGGGAGCAGTACGATCGTCTCGAGAAGAGCAACGCCTTCGCCGCCCTCAGGAAACTGCCCGCCTTCTCCCGTGCCGTCGACTCGATCGAGGAGCAGAAACTCCAACCCGGCAGTCCGCTCTCGATGCTCTCCACGTTCATGGAACTGCCGGAGAACGAGCAGGCGCTCGAACTGGTCAAGGACATGGTCGCGACCGACACGTTCGTCTATGGCGAGCCTTCGTGCATCAAGTTCGTGGAACTGCTCAAGAAGATCCAGCAGGCGCAGAATGCCGCAACCGTGCTCCAACTGGCCAGTGGAGACGCATCGGTCGGCGGTGTCGAGGTCGACATGCTCGAAGGCATCGAACTGGAGGATGGAGACGACGAGGACGAGGACGACGAGGACGTGGAAGAGGAAGGAGCCACCGATGTGCATCGCGGCGTCCGCGTCAGGCCGGCGCGGTTCCAGGCGGTCGAGGATGCCGAGCCGACTTCCGCCCAGGATCTCGCCACCAAACTCGTGGTGAAGACTCTGGCGGCGAACACCGACCTGATCGTCGTGCCCGACGTCGTCTGGGGGTTCAAGATCACGAAGCTCGACGCGGCCGCCTCCCAGCTCAAGCGGATCGAGGTGCTCACCAAGCTGATCACCCAGGCCAATCCCGAGCTCGCCGAGTCGCTCGAACGCCGCAAGGTGGCGGGTGGCGAGGTGCTCACGTTCACGATCAAGCCCGATATCGACCTGATCCGCGCGGGCATCCCGGGCGTCGAGGATGAGGGCCAGCGGCTCGAGAAGGTGCTCGAGAAGCTGGAGCGGCTGCAGATCGTGATCGGAATCGGCGTGATCGGCGATCGCGTGATCCTCTCGTTCGGAGACTCGATCGATCACCTCGAAAAGCTGGTCGTGGCGGGGAGCAGCCGGAAGTCGCTCCTCGAGAGCAAGCCGTTCGAGCCACTGCGGGCCCAGGCTGCCAAGCCGTTCACCGGCATCTCCTACCTCAGCGAGGCGATGCAGCGGGCGCTGGCGCCGTCGGCCGCCGACATCGAACAGCTGGCCGAACTGAGCGACTCGGTCGCCGACCTCGCCGAGCTGCCGGACGGGGCCGCCGACGAGGCCCGGCGAATCCTCGGCAAGGTCGCCGAGGGTTACAAGCGCCGGCTGCCCGTGCCCGGTGCGTGGATGTCGTTCTCGTTCTTCGCGGAGCAGGGCTACGAGGGCTACGTCTGGGATTGGTCGAAGAACCTGCCGTTCGACGGCTCGAAGCGGCTGGAGCTGCTCGAGCACGCCGGCGGCGCGCCGCTCGGAGCCCTCGCCTTCCGGGTGAAGAGCGACCCGGGGCAGTTCGAGGACTTCGCGTCGTGGGCCGACATGAGCTGGTCGTTCTTCCGCGAGTACCTCGCGCCGAAGGCCGGCGCCGATGCCGGTGAGAAGATCGCCGAGGTCGACGAGCACCTCGCGCCGCTCGCCGCCAAGCTGGCCGGCATCCTGCGGACCAAGATTCTCCCGGCGCTCGCCGACGGGCAGATCGGGTTCGTCATCGACGGCAAGAGCACCACGAAGCGGCCGCACGCGAGCCTGCCCTCCGCCGCGGAGCCGCTGCCGCTGCTCGAGCCGGCCATCGTGCTGGGGCTCGACGATCCCAAGCTGTTCCGCGAGGGGATGAGCGACGTGTTCGAACTCGCCGACGAACTGGTCGACGCGGTGCGGGAGATGAATCCCGACGCCGTGCCGGCCGGCTACCGCGTGCCCGAGCCGGTGAAGGCCAAGGTGGAGGGGGGCACGCTCTGGTCGTTCCCCATCGCCTCCAGCGGACTCGACGACAAGGTGCAGCCGTCGATCGGCGTCGGCGACGATGCCGCCGTGCTCTCGCTCGTGCCGAAGCAGGCGGGCCGGCTGCTGCTGCAGACCCGCCTCGAAACCGGCTCCCAGCTCTCGAAGTTCGAGGAGCCCCTCGTGGCCGCCGCGGCCCTCGACTTCGCGGGACTGGTCGATGCGATCCAGCCCTGGGTCGTCTATCTCACGCGGTATGGCTGCGCCCAGCAGCGGGACGGCAGCGTGGATCCCGAGGGGGAGCTTGGTGCCGACGACGAGAACGAGCAGGCGAAGGATGCGCTGGCGCAGGCGAAGATCGTCTTCGAAGTGATCAAGTCGCTGCGGGTCGCGGTCGCCGAGACGGCCGCGCAGTCCGACGCCATGGTCACGCACTGGCGGAACGTGATCCGCGACATGCCCGCGAAGTAGGGCGGGGCTCACGCCCGGCGGACGAGCCCGCGGACGAGCAGATCGCCGCCGGGGCGGTCCACCTGCTCGATCTCGAGCGCGGTGGCTGTGGCAAGAGCGGCGATGCCGGTGCCGGCGATCGGTGCCGGGGAGGCCGCGCCGCCGATCAGCGTCGGGGCGAGGAACGCCCAGACTTCGTCGATGACCTGCGCGTCGGCCAGGCTGCCGAGCACCGTCGTGCCGCCCTCGACGAGCACGTTCGTGAGCCGTCGCGATCCCAGTTCGGCGAGCAGCGCCGCGAGTCGTTCCCGTGGCTCAGCCGCCTGGCTCTGCCAGATCTCGCAGCCAGCCGCGTCCAGTCCCCGCAGCCGGTCGGCCGGGGCGTCGGGACCGGCTGCCACCAGCACCGGCACCTCGCGGGCGGTGCGCACGAGGCGACTTTCGAGCGGCAGGCGGGCGCCGCTGTCGAGTACGATGCGAATCGGCAGCCGCGGCCCCGGCGGCCGCGCCGTGAGCAGCGGATCGTCGGCCAAGGCCGTGCCGATGCCGCAGAGGATGCCGTCCATCCGTCCGCGAAGCGCATGCACGATGGCACGGGATGCCTCCGAGGAGATCCAGCGGCTCTCCCCCGTGGCGGTCGCCACGCGGCCGTCGAGGCTCATCGCCCACTTCGCGATCAGCCAAGGACGCCGCCGCGCGACAAGCGTGCGGAACGGTGCGATGAGCCGCCG
Organism: Pirellulales bacterium; assembly: GCA_044346795.1. GTDB lineage: Bacteria > Planctomycetota > Planctomycetia > Pirellulales > UBA1268 > CAMCQY01. The sequence continues at coordinate 9,790 of JBIIYN010000044.1, read as the reverse complement.
GGCTTCCGCCGCGCAGACGCCCGTCTCCACCTCGATGCCGGCCCGCCGCAGGCTGTCGAGGCCGCCTCCATCGACGGCGGGAAAAGGATCGGATGTGGCCACGATCACCCGGGCGATGCCGGCGGCGACGATGGCATCCGTGCACGGCGGTGTCTTTCCGTGGTGGCAGCAGGGCTCGAGCGTGACCGCGAGCGTGGCCCCCCGCGCCGCCGCTCCGGCAGCGGCGAGTGCGATGACCTCCGCGTGAGGCCCGCCGAACGCCGCATGCCAGCCCTCGCCGACGATCCGGGCGGCCTGATCACCGCCCGATGCCGCCACGACGACCGCGCCCACCATGGGGTTGGGTTCGACGCGTCCCTCGCCGCGGCGGGCCAGTTCGAGGGCCCGCCGCATCAACCCGGTGGCTGAACTGCCCTCATTCATCTGGTGTCAACCGGGGGTCCAGATCGATTTCTTCTCGCCGGACGGACCGGGCTGGTCGCCGCCCGGGGTCCAGAGGCGTCCGGTTTCGGCAGCCGGCTGGCCGCCGCCGATCGGCCGCCCGGCCGGGCCGCCGGGCATCTGCCCCGCCGCCGCCGACTGGGCCGCCAGCGCGGCCAGATCCACGCCGGCCTCGCCGAGCACCTCGGCCAACGCGGCCAGCACCTTCTGGTCGCGGGAGTGATCCCGCTGCAGGTGGTTGAGCAGCCGCATGATGCCGGCCTCGTCGGCCCGCGACAGGCGGACCCGCAACTCGGCGACGTCGAGCATGCCGTCGTTGGCATTGAGCGTCTTGGCGAGCTCGCGGAGCTTGCCGATGATCTCGAGCTTTTCAAGGCTCGTCGCCGCACGGTCCTCGAGCAGGCCGTAGGCCTCCCAGCGGTCGGCCGGCGTGGCGTCGGCACGCGACACGAGCGCCTCCGCGGCCCGCGCGGCCGAGAGGTCGAAGCCGGCGTCGAGCGACGTGAGGAAGAGCGCGCGGAGTTCGTCGATCGGCAGTCCGTCGAGCACGACGCGGTGCCACCGCAGCGGTGGCACCTCTTCGAGCGGGCGGACCGAGCGGATCGGTGCCGGGGCGGACAACCCCAGTGTCTGCCGCGCGGCGGTCCAGGCCGCGGAGGCATCGGCCTGTCGGGAGGCCGCCTCCCCTTCACCGATCATCGCCTCCACCCGGCGGGCCGGTTCCTTGCCGGTCTCGGCGGCGGCCTGTCGGGGCGTCTTGCCGAGCAGTTCGGGCAGCGGCGTGTCGGGCCAGACCGCGAGGAAGCGATCCCAGACGGACTGTCGCTGCCGGGCCAGCAGCCGATCGATCGGCGAGAGCCCGCCCTCGACCGTGGCCTCCTTCGCCAGCTCCGCCGGCTTCACCCGAAACTGCGTGTTTTGCAGCCACGCGGTGGGCGACGTCGTGGGCAGGCGGCCACGGCCGGTGTCGACGGCCGCGGCGAACGTGCAGCCGAGGGCCTGTTCCACACCCGACTTGGCCTCGGCGACGTCGGGCTCGAAACCCTGCAGCACGGCCTCGGGCTCGCGGTCGGTCTGCCGGCCGAAGATCATCAGCGACGCCAGCAGGCGATCCGGCCGATCGGCCCCGGTTGACGGTGCATAGACCCGCCACACCGAGTGGGGCGGCGCGGCACCCCGCGACACCCAGGCCGAGCGATCGAACGTGGACACTTCGAAGCGGCCTTCGTGGCGGAGTTTGTCCTCGAGCAGTTCGATCGTCCCGGCGGCGGGCAACGGAGCGATGATGCTCGTGATGGTCACCACTGGCGACCGGTCCGGGTCGGCCTCCGTCTCCATCGCGATGGCGCGGCCCGTGGCCTCGACGGCATCATCGGGGCTGCCGGCCCGCAGCCGGGCGACGGCGAGCCATGCCTCCGATGCCTCGTAGGGACGGGCGAGCAATTCGCAGAGCACGGCGATGTTCGTGAAGAGCTCCGGGCTCTCTCCCGCGACCCCCTTCAGGCTGCGGAACGTGGTGAGCGCCTTCGAAAGCCGCCAGTCGGCGGCCGCTTTCAACGCCGCATCGAATTCGAAGCGGTAGGGGGAGTCGGCGGCCGCGGCCGCGAACGGAACCTTGGTGCGAAGCGCGGGCGGCACGCCCCCCGCACCCACGACCGACGCCAGCACCTGCCGCTCCTCCTCGCTGCCGAGCGATCGGTCGATCAGCCACTCGACGATGCCCTGGGCGCAGCCGGGATGGCCCGTCTGGGCGGCCACCTGCACGAGGGTCTGTCCGGTCCGCACCAGCTCCTGCGGCACCTCAGCGGCCTCCGTCTCGCCTGCCTTTTCCCGCGCCTGGTCGAACAGCGCCATCGCCTCCTGAACACGGCCGACCATCGCCTCCGTCACCGCGGCCTGTCCGAGCGCCACGGGGTTGTCCGGGCAGGCCTCCAGAAACGCCATGCTGCCGGCCGCGGCCTCTGCGAACTGCTTGGTGGCCAGTTGCAGGCGGGTGCGGTGGGCCATGAGGCAGGGCTTGCCCGGATGACGCTGCGTCAATTTCTCCACCTCCGCGAGCGCCGCCGCGTATTGCTGGCCCTCGGTGAGGCGGTCGAGCTGTTCCAGTTCGCCCACGAGTTCGGGGCAGCAGAACTTGATCTTCTTGCCGGTGCCGCCCGGGCAGGGGGAATAGGGGTCGAGGGGCATGCTGGCGTGTTCTCCTGACAGCTTCTGCGGGAAGCTGCTTCTGGGGGCTTCTTCCGGGGGCTTCTTCCGGAAGCGGTGGCATGAGAGAAACCGGCAATGTACCACCGGCCCATCCGCCCGGCGAGTTGCCGCCCGGCCGGTCCCCCTGCATACTTCCCTCCATCTCGCAGCCGTGGGCAGGCAGCCTGCAAGTGTCTGTGACAAAAGCCCTCCATGACCTTTTGTCACGATGTCGACCGCAGACAACGCCGAGGGTTTCCTGGGTCGACAGCCGCCTTATCCGGCGGCGGCCAATTGTATCTGCCGGATGCTATGGCGGTGGACGTGTTCGATCTTTTCCCGTTGCCTGCCTCGCCCACCCGAGCCGTCCCGTGCAGCAGCCCCGCATCCTGATCGTCGATTCCCAGGGCAGCAGCGGCCTGCCCTACGCCCGGCTCAGCGCCCGCCTGCAGCCCTTCGAAGTGCGGGTGGAAAAGTCGCTCGACGCGGCGATCGCCACGATCTCCCGCGACTCCTGGGATCTCGGGGTCGTGACCTCTCGCCCGGGGACACCTGCCGACGCGCTCCATGCCGCGATCAGGCAGGCCGATCCCCAGCTGCCGGTGGTGGTGATCGACCAACAGCCGAACATCGAGATGGCGCGAACCTGCCTGCGGGCGGGGGCCGGGGATTATCTCGACATCGATCGGGCGGAGCAGGAACTCGAGGATGCGCTCGTGCGGCTGCTGGCGGAGTCGCGGCGGCGGGCGGCGGAGGAGGTGCTGCGGCGGGCGGTGGAGCGTCCGTATTCCGGCGACGATTTTCTCGGGGAGAGCCCGGGGATGCGGCAGGTCTATTCGATCATCGACCGGATCGCGCCGAGTTCCGTGGACGTGCTCGTGACCGGTGAGACCGGCACGGGCAAGGAACTCGTGGCCCGGGCGATCCATGCCCGCAGCCGCCGCAGCGCCGGCCCGTTCGTGCCCGTGGACTGTGGCGCCATCCCCGACGCCCTGATCGAGAGCGAACTCTTCGGCCACGAACGGGGCGCCTTCACCGGGGCCGACACGAAGCGGATGGGGCTTGTCGAATTCGCGGACGGAGGCACGCTCTTCCTGGACGAGGTCGGCGAACTGCCGCTGCCGTCGCAGGCCAAGCTCCTGCGCGTGCTGCAGGAACGGCGGGTGCGGCGTGTTGGAGCGCGGCTGGAGAACGCGGTCGACGTGCGGGTCGTGGCGGCCACGTCGCGGGCCATCGACCAGATGGTGGAGCGAGGGGAGTTCCGCCGCGATCTGCTCTACCGGATCAACGTGGTGCGGATCGACCTGCCGCCGCTGCGCACCCGCGGCGACGACATCGGCCTCCTGGCCGAGTTCTTCGCCAACCGGGCCGTCCAGGAGATGGGCCGCCGGGTGAACGGCCTGTCGGCCGACGTCTACCAGGTGCTGAAGAGCTACCACTGGCCGGGCAACGTCCGGGAACTGCAGAACGTGGTGCGGCGGGCGATCGCCATGACGCAGTCTTCCGTCGCCGGCGTGGACGACCTCCCCGACGACCTGGTGACGGCGGCTGGTCGCGTGGCCGGCGCGGTTCACGCGGTCGGCTACTTCGCCCAACGGGCCGAACATGTGGCGAGGTTCGAGAAACAGTACCTGCACGACCTCCTGTCGAGGCACGCCGGCGACGTGTCGGCGGCGGCCCGCGATGCGCGGCTGCCGCGGGGCACGCTCTACCGGCTCATGAAGGCTCATGGCCTCGACGGCGGCACGTTTCGGAAGTGACGGCGATCGCATGAAGCCCGTTCGCTCCGCCAGCGCCGCCGCAGCCCCACCGCCCGGCCCGCCGCCGAGCCTCGCCCGCCGCTGGCCGACGATCCTCGTCGCCGCCTATGCCATCGCGGCCTTCAGCTGGTCGATGCCCGACGGGTGGTTTCCGGCGAAGGCCGTGATCGACCGGGTCGCGGCCGGGCCGATGCTTCTCTTCGGCCTCTGGCAGGCGTGGGACATGTTCTCACCCGATCCGCGCGGCGAGGACATCTGCGTCGAGGTGCGATTCGTCGATCGCGACGGCACCACCGATCGGAGGATGCTCACCGACATGGTCGCGATGGGCTATCTCGAGCGGTGGCGGAAGGATCGATGGCGGAAATACTGCAACGACCACCTGCGGCTGGACGCCGCGCGGGCGCTGTGGCAGCCGTTCGCCGAATTCGCCGTGCGCCGGCTGCGTGAGGAAGGGCACGATCCGGCCGTGGTCGACCTGGTGCGCTGGTGGCGGCCCTGTGAGCCGGCCTTGCGGCCGGAGCTCCGCGCCGACGTCCGCCGCACGCCCTGGCAGAGCCATGCGTTTCACCGCTGGGCCGTGCCCACGGAGTGGGAACGATGAAGCCGCCGCTCACCATGATCGCGCGGGCCGCCTCCGCCTTCGACCACTGGGTGCGTGATCCGGTCGATCCCCGGCCGCTGGCCTGGTTTCGCTCCTGGCTCGGGCTGCTCAGCCTGGTGAATCTCTGGCTGCTCTGGTCCGACATGCCGATGTGGCTCGGCAACGACGGCGTGATCCCCCCGGACGTGCATCGCGGCATGGTCGGCGGCGACCGCCTGAGCATCTACCTCGTCACCGGCTACAGCGTCGCCGCGGTCGGCCTGATCCGCCTGCTCGGCCTCGTCGGCGGCCTCGGGCTCTGGCTGGGGATTTTCCCGCGGTGCGCCGCGGCGTGCGCCTGGCTGGCCGCGACCAGCTACTCCTGGCGAAACATGGAGATCCTGCATTCCGGCGACACGCTCATCCGGATCGGGACCTTTTTCCTCATCTTCGCCAGATCCGACGGAGCGCTGTCGTTGCCCCGGGCCGTGCGGCGATATGTTTCGACCCCGGCAGGGCAGCCGCCGGAAGATTCTCGCCGTCTTGTGCCCGCCTGGCCGCAGCGTGTGCTGCAGCTGCAACTCTGCGTCGTCTACCTCACGGCGGCGGTGTGGAAGGCCCTGGGGCCGACCTGGCGCAACGGCACCGCCGTCGGGATCGTCTTGCAGCTCGGCGAGTTCCAGCGGTTTCCGATTCCGGACTTCCTGCTGACTCAGGAGGCGTCGCGGGTGATGACGTACGGCACGCTCGCCTTCGAATTCGGCTTTCCGCTGCTCGTCTGGTTTCCCAGGCTGCGGCTGCCGGTGCTGCTCGCAGGCCTCGCGTTCCACGCGGGACTCGACTGGGTGATGAACGTGCAGCTCTTTCAGTGGCTCATCACCGCCTCTTACCTGCTGTGGCTCGGGCCGCCGGTCAGCCCTTCGCCGGCTTCTTCCGCTCCCATGTCTGCCCCTGCTTGTAGCGCTCCGCCCGCTCCACGAGCTCCTCGTTCTTCGTCGTCGCCAGCACCTTGTCGAGCGCGGCGGTGAACTCGTCCTTGTTGGCATCGCGAAGGCTGCGGTGGTGGGCGAGTTCGACCACGCTCAGGCAGGCGGGCTCGGCGAGGTTCGGGTCGTCGAGGTAGGGCACGACATACCGCAGCGTCTCGATCGTGCGGATGGCGTTGGCCCGTTCCAGGACGCGCCGGCGGTCTTCGTCGCGCCGGCAGAGCGTCATCGTCTTCTGCAGCAAGTCGAGCTTCTGCCGGTCGTCGAGCTTGTTGTCGGGGAGCGGAGCGATGCGGATGAGCGCCCCGAGCAGCAGGTCGCGTTCGGCGGGATCCTCCGTCTTCCCGAGCTGGTCGAGGAGCCGCTGCGACACCGTGGCGTCGGGCCACTTCGACAGGGCCGCGAGGCCGAGCTTTCGCTTGGACGCGTCGGGGTCGGCGACGAGCCCGTCGACGATGGCGATCGCGGCGTCGCCGCCGACGCGGGCCAGCACGCTCAGCAGCGCTTCGCGGGTCCCGTCGTCGGCCGCCTTGAACTGTTCGAGGAGCACCGCGGCGGATTTTTCCTTGCCGGGGTTCTGCGTGCAGACCGTCACGACCGCCCGCTCGGCTTCGTCACGCTCGCCGCCGGCAACCGCCTTGAGTATGCCCTGCACCATGCCGGCGACCTGATCGGCACCGCCGAATTTGGCGAGCGCCCGCATCGCCGCGGTGCGGATCGCGGCGTCGTCGCCGACGGCGGCGGCGAGGAAGTCGGGCAAGGCGGAGACTGCCCGGCGGTCGGCGAGGATGTCGATCAGCGCGGGCCGCAGGCCGGCATCGGCCTGCTTGGAAGCGGCGACGATCGCCGCCGTGGCCTCGTTGCCGCGGATCACCGTGAGCGCCCGGCGTGCCGCCGCCCGCTCCGGATCGCCCGCGGCCAGCGACCGCGTGAGCGTCGCGACTTGCCCGCCGCCACCGAGCGTGCCGATGGCGCGGACCGCCGCGGCCCGCACGGTCGGCTCCTGAGAGGCTTCGAGCAAGGCGAGCACGGCGGGGAGGGCGACCGCATCGCCGCGGTCGGCGAGCGCGGCGGTCAGTTCCAGCTGACGCGGCGGCGCCAACTTCGAGAGCAGGCCGGCCAATTGTCGGGTCGTCGCCTCGCCTTTCACGCCGTAGCGCACGCGGTCGAGTCCGATCGCGCGAAAGTCGGCGTCGTCGCGGGCGAGAAAGTCGATCGTCATCTGCACCGCATCCGGCGGGGCGGGCTCGGCGGCCAGCGGCACGCCACTCGAGAGCGCGGCGAACGTCAGCGCTGAGCCGACGACGGCGATCCCACCGGGCAAACGGGCGATCAGCGAAAGCATGGCCAAAATTCCTGAAGGCATGTGGAACGGAACGAGAAGTGAACGAGCGACGGCGGTCAGTACGCCGTGGTCGTGTCGAGGCAGGCGAGAAGGCCGCGGGAGGCGGCCAGCCGTGCCGCCTTTGCCGTCGGTGTGGCTGCCGCCGCAGAGCCGCCGGCGAGCGCCTGGTAGATCGCCTTCGCCTCGGACCGTTTGCCCTGCCGCAGGAGCCGCTCGGCGCCGGCCAGGCGGGCATCGACGATCGCCGCCGCAGCGGCCGCATCGGCCACGTCGCCGGCGGCGGCCAGGGCCTGCAGCGCCTCGGGAGACTGGATCCTGCCGAGCGCGTCGGCCGCGGCGACAGCCGTGCGGGATTCGCCTGCGAGAAGGGCCGCGAGCAGCGGCACGGCGGCGGCGTCGCCGCGGCCCCCGAGCGACGAGATCATGCCGATCTTCAGGTCCCCCTGCAGGCTGCCGACCGCCTTCCGCAAGGCCTCGACCGCCTCGGGCGCGGGGATCCGCTCGAGGGCGTACCGGGCCATGTGCGAGTGATCCTTCGCGGGCAAGAGCGCCGCCAGGCTCGGCACGGAGGCGGCCGTGCCGATCAGCGACAGCTTGCGGCAGACGTATTCCTTCGTGGCCCGGGAGGTGGATGCGGCCAGGAGCGCGGCCAGGCGTGTTTCGAGGTCAGACCGCGCGGCCGAGTCGCCATGGCAGGCGATGACGGCGTCGTCGATCGGCTGGAAGGCGGAGGTGTCGCCGCCCCAGTCGAAGGCTTTCAAGACTTCAAGCGGCTTGTCGAGGCTGGTGGGATCGTAGGCCATGGTTGGCTCGCGGAAGGGGAAAGAAGAGGTTCGCAGGAACGGCAGGAGCAGGCGTGACGCGTTCTAGATTGTCCACATCCATCTTTCGTGGAGCACCGGCTTCGGGGCGGCAACGCATTGTTGCGTCCGCCGCTCCGACGGCGGAAGGGCGTCGCGTGGGCAGGATAGCCCAATGCTCCTCGAGCTGTCGCCGACCTCTTCGACTCTGTCTTTTGGTTTTCCAAGGCTACAGGGCGGCACGTAGTTTCGTCCGCCGCTCCGATGGCGGAAGGGCATGTGCGATCTAAAGTGTCCAGGGCTCGCGGCGGGCGCGGTCGCAGAGGCGGTTGGCCTCTTCGTCGCCGACGAACTGCTGCGCGGCGGCGTCCCAGTCGAGCGACCTGCGGAGGCGGTAGGCGATGCCGATCAGGTGCGGTGCGGTCATCGTGTTGACGGCCAGTTCGATGTCGCGGAAGGGACGCTCGCGGGTCTTCACGCACTCGATGAAGTCGCCGTAGATGCCGCCGGTGCCCTTGTAGACGGGCACTGGCTTGGCGGCACGGGACTGGCCGTCGCCCGCGATCTGGATCGCGCCGCGGCCGCCGACGAGCAGGTTTGTCGGGCGGAGATGCTGGGGCCGGTTGTGGTGCAGTTCGACGCCGTTGGGGTAGGTCACGCTCACGTAGGCGGCCTCCTTCCCGTCGGGTGAGGCCACGTGGTAGGTCGCCTTCGCCGGCTGCAGCTCCCGGAGGTCGGTCGCGAAGATCGTGCCGCCGAAGTGGTGCGCGCCCCAGTCGGTGAGGCTGCCGCCGGAATAGTCGACGTACGACCGCCAACTGTTGCCCGCGGTGCCGTAGTTGCCGTCGCAGCGGCCGGAATGGAACGGCTCCCATGGCGCCGGCCCGAGCCAGAGATCCCAGTCGATGTCGGGGGGCGTGTCCTGGGCGGGCAGATAGCAGAGTTGGGAGGGGCCCCCCACGCTGATGTCGGCCGACTTGATCGCGCCGATCTCCCCGGCCCAGCAGGGATGGACGATCTCCTTGTAGTCTTCGAGCACCCGCTGGCTGCCCCCGGAGACCACGCGGCCGTAGCGGCGGGCCGCGGCGATCATCAGCGGGCCCTCGCGCAGCGTGAGCGTCTCAGGCTTCTGCAGATAGACGTCCTTCCCCGCGCGGCAGGCGGCGATTGTCATGATCGCGTGCCAGTGGTCGGGGGTGGCGATGTGGACGGCATCGATGTCGTCGCGGGCGAGCAGTTCGCGAAAATCCACGTAGGCCGCGCAGTCGCCGTTGCCATACTTCGCATCTGCGCGGGCCTTGCCTTCGTCCCGCCATTTCTTGCGGACGTCGCAGAGAGCCACGTACTGGACGTCGGACCGGCCGAGGAAGGCGTTCTGGTCGCCCGAGCCCATGTTGCCGATGCCGATGCCCCCCATCACGATCCGGTCGCTGGCCGGCGGCGTCGTGGCGTTGCCGAGCGCCGTGGAGGTGATCACATACGGGGCGGCGATCACCGCCCCCGCCCCGAGGAACCGCCGCCGGGTGACGGTCGGCGAAGGCTCGTCGACGGTGGCGGACCGGAGAAGTGTGTCGTGTACCATGTCAGGCAGCCTCCAAGCTTCACCGCGGAATCGGAATCCGCGTCATCGTCGCAAACCCGCCGGAATTCCGGGAGTGTAATGGCGTCCCACCGGGCCAACAAATGCG
>JBIIYN010000277.1:0-5343 GCA_044346795.1 Pirellulales bacterium | reverse complement strand
GCTTCGGTGCCGGCGGCACGTTCGACACCAACGGCAACCTGCCCGACGTGCGAACCGCCGGGGACTGGGGCGGGATCGTGATCAATGCCGGCGCCAAGGCCAGCATCGACCATGCCTCCCTGGGCTACGGCGGCGGACTGACGCCGATCGAGGGCGGCTTCGACCGCTTCAACGTGATCGAGGTCCATCAGGGCGACCTGCGGCTGGCCCACAGCCGGATCGAGAACAACGCGGCTGGAACGGCGACGGGAACCCGCAACGCCCGGGGCGGCAACGGGCCCGCCACCGTGTTCGTCCGCGGGGCGCAGCCGGTGATCCTCGGCAACGACTTTCGCGACAACCTCGGGGCGGTCGTCAGCATCAACGCCAATTCGCTCACCGACGCCCAAGCGCCCGATCCGGGCCGGTCGAGCGGACCGATCGATCGCGACACCCGCTTCGACGACAACCGCGGTCCGCTCGTCCGCGACAATCGGATCTCCTACACGATCGACGCGAACCCCGGCCTGCCGGCCGGCGGGGCGACCGGCGGCATGGAGGTGCGGGGCGAGGAACTCGACATCGAGAGCGTCTGGGACGACGTCGACATCGTCCACGTGCTCAAGTCGGAGATCATCGTCCAGAATCTGCACACCTACACCGGCGTGCGGCTCTTGAGCCAGGTGAACGCGAGCCTCGTGGTGAAACTGCTCGGCGCCAACGCCGGCTTCACCGCGGCGGGCTACGGCCTCGACATCGACGACCGGATCGGCGGCACGGTGCAGGTGGTGGGCCAGCCGGGATACCCGGTCGTGCTCACGTCGCTCGCGGATGACACGGTCGGGGCCAGCCTCGATCCGCTCGGGCGGCTCGTCAACGACACGAACAACGACGCTTCGGCCTCGACGCCCACGGCCGGCGACTGGCGGAGCCTCCAATTCCTGCCGATGTCGAACGACCGCAACGTCTCGATCGTCAAGGAGGTGGAAAAACCGGCGACGCAGGGGATCGATGTCAACGCGACTCCCGGGACGGCCCAGGGGCTCGGGGTGCTCGCGCCCAACTTCGCCACCGGCACGAACACGTTCGACTCGGCCCAGGAAAAGAGCGGCGACGACGTCCGCCGGCTCGGGTTCGAGGTGCACGGCCACATCGCCACCGACGATCCCACCGATGTCGACGTCTACTCCTTCACGGGCTACGTCGGCTCGGAGGTCTGGATCGACATCGACAAGACGAGCCCGTCTCTCGACACGATGGTCGAGCTGCTCGACGCCGCCGGCAACGTGCGGGCCCGGTCCGTCGATTCGCAGCTCGAGGGGGGAATCGCCTACGACTCGGTCGACGGCACCGCCACCGCCAACCCGCTCGTCTACACGTTCCAGCTCTCGCAGCCGGGCGTCCGCGGGGAGAGCCTCTTGGGCTTCACCTTCGACCAGCGGCTGTCGATCGACGCCGCCGGCAATGTCGTCCTCTCGACCGTGGGCCGATTCGTCTTTTCGGGGCCGCTTGTCACGTCGGGCACGTTCAATCCGGCGACGGGCCTCCTGACGCTCACCTACGACAGGCCGCAGGCGACGGCCCCCAGTTTCTCCTTCCAATACGCCTACACCGCGGCGGTGTTCGGCGGGGGCACGAAGGGGCTGGCCCAGCCGCTGGCCCGCGATGCCGTGCGGGCCGGTGATCACTACTCGATCAATCCCAAGGATGCCGGCATGCGGGTCGTGCTGCCTGGGGACGGCGTGCCCAACGGCACGGCGGTGCAGTATTTCATCCGGGTGCGGAGCCAGCCGCGGTATGAGCCCACGGCCACCGGCGTCGACAACGGCGGCGTGACGGCGACCTCGGCGGTGGCCTACGAGGTCGGCCTCGCCGATCCGGCCAACGTCAAGAGCGGGGCGACGAGCGGCGCCTACGAACTCCGCGTGCGGCTGCGGCAGCTCGACGAGAAGCCGGGCTCGACCGTCCGCTACGCCGACATCCGCTACCCGACGATCGGCATCGACGTGCTGGGGTTGCCCCGGAACACGCCGCTCGTCGGCGAGACCGGCGAGGCTGCCGACGGCGCGAACGGCGCGTTCGCGGGCGCCCAGTACGTGGGCAACCTGCTGCAGACCGACCGCAACACGATCAGCATCGCCGGAACGATCTCGAATCCGGGTGACGTCGACTGGTACAGCTTCGCGCTCAACTACGAGCAGATCCAGTCGATCGGCGGCGTGAACGGCGGCCAGAAGACCTGGGCGACGGTCTTCGACCTCGACTACGGGGACGGGATCCGCGGCGATCTCACGATCTCGGTCTACGACGCCAGCGGCCGGCTGCTCTACATCGGCCGCGATTCGAACGTCGCCGCCGACCGGTCCGGCGCTGGCCAGGGGCTCGACGCCGACGACCTCTCCCGCGGTTCCTTCGGCACCCGCGATCCGTTCATCGGCTCGGTGCAGTTGCCGGCCGGCAATCCGACCGGCTCGGGCGACATCGAGTCGGGCACCGAAGCCGTGCCGCCCGACCCCTCGAAGCAGCTGCGATTCTACGTGGCCGTTTCCAGCAACGGTCAGCTGCCGGCGCCGCTGAGCGCGGCGTTCGACGGCGGTACGGCCAATGCGCTCGTGCGGCTCGAACCGATCAACTCGGTAACCCGCGTGGTGGAGGACCACATCGGCTTCACGGGCTACACGTCGGGGCCGGCCGCGACCGGTGGGGGGGTCAAAGTCCTCCCTTCGACCACCACCCCGCTCTTCGATCTCACGAAGCTCTCCACCCACATCACGCCGTTCACGCTCTCCGACGTCACGCTCTTCGTCTCGCAGAAGACTCCAGAAGGAGATTCGATCGTCACGGTCGACGCGATGCGGGGCGGGATCGAGACCGGCCTCGGCGGCAGTGCCGACGACCTCTTCATGCGACCGGACGGCAAGCTCTACAGCTACCGCGGGGTGCCGGGCGGCGCCAACACCGCCGGGGTGCTGAGCCTCGTGAATGCCGGCGACGGCAGCCTGACGGTCGTGGGGAACGACTCGATCCCCGATGCCTCGGCGACGAAGCAGACCGACACCAATCTCGCAGGTACGGGAACCGGTGCCACCAGCACGTTCACCCTCACGAAGGCCGTGGCCGCCAATCGGTCGAGCCTCACCGGTCAGATGAGCTACTCCGGTTTCGTCGGTCCCAATCCGGCCACGGGCACATGGTCTTTCTCGAGTGATGCCGCGGGCAACCTCAGCTTCAACGCGGTGAGCTATCCCGGTGCCCCTTTCCCGGCGCCGGTGGCGGGAGTCGTCAGCGGGCCGAGCCAGATCACGGTCACCTGGTCCGCGCCCGTCGTGAGCACGAGCGCCGTCATCACCACCGTCACCTACGGGATCACCGCCGTGCCGGGAGAGCTGACGACCGACGATGTCAATGCGATGGCCTGGGACTGGTCGCTCGCAAACGCGAACCAGAGCAATCTCTTCTATTCGGTTCGCGAGGGGTCGCAGTCGCGGCTGTACCGGGCGAATCCGCTGAGCGGCAGCGCTGCTTTCGTGGAGGGGGCGTGGGGCTTCCGTGGGCGGATCCAGGACGGCGGCAACAGTCTCGGCATCGTCACGGGCATGGCATTCGTGGGCGGCACGCTCTACGGTGTCGACACGCGGGGCTACTTCTTCACGATCAACACGGGGACCGGCGCCGCGACGCTCATCAACCAACCGGCGGGGGCGGGTGTGTCTTTCGCCGGGCTCGCCCTCGGTCCGCAAAACCTCTACGACGGCTCGCTCGCGAGCACGCTCTTCGCCATCGACACCTCTGGCACCCTGCGGGCGCTCGACACGCAAGGCGTGCTGCAGCGGCTCTTCGATTCCGACGACAACGGTACGGCCGATGCCAGGAGCATCAGCACCGGGGCGACAGACGCCACGGGCCTCGCCTTCTCGCCGCTCGACATCAACCTCTGGCATCCGACGGGCTCCCGCGGCACCGATGCCGGGCACGGCGTGAACCCGACGCTCGGCATGGGTGACAACACCCGCGACGGCGAGGGGAAGTGGGGCGGAGGACTGACCCCTGACAGCGGTTCGCTGGAATCCGAGGGTGGTCAGAGCATGTACTTCGGCTTCGAGGGGGTGCAGCATGGCGTTGTCAGCGACGACTGGGGGGCCGCTCTCGGGTCGAACCCGGCCATCGCGAACACCTACAACCTGCCAGGCGGCGCCTACGGCAGCCTGACGAGCAACCCGTTCAGCCTGGCGGGCCGCACCTATGCCGACAAGCCCACGCTCTACTTCAACTACTTCCTGCAGTCCGACCCGTCCGGCGGCGACAGCGCCCGCGTGTTCATCTCCTCGGACGGCGGCGTCACGTGGGACGTCCTGGCGACGAACCAGCTGACCCTAGAGGAGCCGACGACGACCGACGCTGAACGGCCCAACATCTATTCCGCCTCGTCCGACGCCACCTTGTACGACAACCAGCACGTGCAGCCGCTCTACCGCGACAGCATCTGGCGGCAGGCCCGCGTCGATCTCGGCAAGTGGGCCGGGGAGGCCGACCTGCGGCTGCGGATCGATTTCAGCACCGCCGGCAGGTTCGACGACACCGCGCGCAATGCCAACGGTGATTTGATCAATCAGATCAATGGTGTGGCCGGTGAGGGCGGCAGCGCGGCCGGTGGCCAGGACAACAAATACGAGGGCTTCTACGTCGATGACTTCATCGTCGGCTTCGCCGAACGGGGCGAGATGGTGACCGGCGCGGCGACGGGCCAGACCGGTTTCTACACTACGCCGTCGGCCCCCGTGTCCAACAGCGTGCCGTCCCAGAACCTCCAGGGACAGTACCAGCTCGAAATCCGCCGCGGCACCGAATACGGTTTGACGCCGTCGAAGATCAAGAGCGACGTCCTGATCTACCAGACCTTCGACACGAACGCGCACCTGACGGTGGCCAACGGCCTGCGTGGCGACTCGAACCACCCCCGCGAGCAGGGGCAGTTCATCATCGAGGGCAACCTGGTTTCGAATGCCAAGACCTACGGGATCAGCATCGACGCGGCCCGCGACGGCGGCACCAACGCTCCGAATCCCGGCGTCGTGCAAAACACGGCCGCCCCGAATTCGGCCCGGCTCGTGCCGGGCGTCGTGGTCACCAACAACGTCGTCGCCGGCAGCGGCACCGCCGGCATCCTCTTCAGCGGCGAGGCGAACGCGGGCACCGTCCCGACGGCCGCCGTGCCGTTCGGCCGGATCGTCAACAACACGATCGTGGGCACGTCGAAGGCCGATACCGTCGGCATCGTGGTGAACGAGAACGCCGGTCCCACGTTGCTCAACAACCTGTTCGCGAACCTCGGCAAGGGCGTGACGGTCGACGCCTCCAGCGTGG
>JBIIYN010000276.1:0-5357 GCA_044346795.1 Pirellulales bacterium | reverse complement strand
GCCGACCGAGTTGAAGCGGGGATTCGGCACGTAGTAGGGATTGGGCGTGCCATCCGGCTGGAGCGGCTGGTTGTTGGGACTGGGACCCGTCTGCTTGACGACCCAGGGGTTCGTCTGGCTGGCCGGCTGGGTGGGATCGAGCGGGGACGCGAACTGCGTACGCTTTTCCCTGGTGATATACCCCGTATTCGTCGAGGCCCGGGCGATGCTGCCGAGCCACATGCCGGTGTAGCCGGCGTGCAGGCGGATCGCCTCGCTCACGCGGAACTGCGTTCCGAACCGCCACTCGCCGATCGGCGTGAAGACGAACCGATGCTCCGCCGAGTTGGTCGCGTTGTTCTGGGCCACGCCGTAGAGCTGCAGGAAGAGCGGCGGTGCGTTGAGCGTGGTGGGGGAATTGGCCGTCCCACCCGTCGTGCCGCCGGCCGTGAAGGTGGTGGACGGCGTGAACGTGGCCCGGAGGTAGTCGGCCCCGAGGGTTTCGGGGAAATTCGTGCCGCGGTAGAGGTTGTTCTGCCAGTTCATGCCGGCGGTGAACTTGAGCTCGCTCGAAAAGAGCCAGCGGCCCTTCTGCGACTCGAACAGCAGCGAGAACTCCGGCCCGACCATGTTGTTGCTCGTGTAGGTCTCCCACGCGCCGGCCTGGAGCGGCGTGCCCGCCCCGACGCCGGTCAGCGAGTCGACGCCGGTGATGCCGAGCACGTCCCCCGCCGGGCCCGTGCCGAAGACCTCGTCGATGTTGCCGCCGCCGGTCAGGCCGGTGGAGGAGGCCAGGCCGCCAGCGCCGCCAGCGCCGCCGCCGGTCGTGCCGCCGGTCGTGCCGCCGCCACCCGTGCCACCCGGGCCACCGCCCACGTTGAAGGCGTACTGGTTGCTCTCGTAGCCGAGCTTGTACCGCTCCGCGAACTGCAGGAACCTCGGGCCCAGGCCGAATCGCACGGTCGAGCCGCTGCCCCGCTTGCCCAGTTCTCGGCGGATGATCGCCGCGACGCCGGCACTCTGGATTTCGGTGCGGTTCTCCTGCGTGAGCTTCTGGGCGATCAGGTGGTCGGGGGGCGGGCTCGTCGCCGTGATCGTCGTGGTCACGAGCGCCTGGTTCACGTTGCCGACGCCGCCGCCGCCGGTCGTCCCCCCGATCCCGGTGCCACCGCCGGACGTCGTGTCCTGCGTGAACTCCTGGGTCGGCGACGAGGCCGCGAACTCGCTGTTCGTCTGGAAGCTCTGCGACTGGCCGATGGTGAAGTAGCTGATGTTCACGCCGTTGTTGTCGTAGATCCAGCCGCCCTCGTAGCGGTTGCCCCAGGCCATTTTCGTCCGCATCCAGCTGGTGTTGAGGTCGAGCTGGAGCGGGTCACTGCCGAAGGTGTAAAGACCGCCGATGATGCTCGAGCCCGCGCCCGCCGCGGTGCCCGAGGCGATGAGGTTGGCATTGTTGAGCTGCACGATCGTCTGGGGCGAGATCGGATTGGTGGGGATGAGGTAGTTGCCCGTCTGGGTCGTGCCGACCCCGTTCACCCGTGGCGGGGTGATGCCCCAGTAGATCCGGTCGTAGTTGAAGAAGATCCCCTCGCTCGGCTCGGGGTAGATCTCGTATTCCTGCAGGTCCGGCGGGGCGAAGAGCTGGAAATCATAGAAGTCCTGGCTCGGCAGCATGGGCATCCAGTCCCCGGCATGGGCCGCGGAGCCGGCCGGGATACAGTGCGCCAGCACGAGGATCAGGGCCGCCAGACGCTTGAACCGCTCGTTCGTGACCATCGAAGTGTGTCCTGGAGAGCAGGAGCCGGTTTTCCGCCGATGCGGATTGCTCCTTCGGTATCGGTCGTGCCGGTGGGCCGAGTTGACGAAAGTTGGCAGACTCTGCCGGATGAGCGGGCTTTTTGTCGTGCCGGGGAAGGCGGCGCGGAAAAGAGTGGCAGGCGGGGCAGACTCGGGTATGTTGCAGGCGGTGCCCGGAGCCACACCCGGGACGGAAAACCAGTGCTGGAGGCCGAGCCGATGTCGAGGACTCCCCGTGACGTTCCCGTCGTCCCTTCGAAGGCGCATGCCGGGCTGATTGCCGTGGCCACGCTGCTTGCCTGTCTTCCCTGGCCGTCGGCCGCTGCGGCGGCGGAGCCGCGGGCAGGCAGGGCCGCGGCTCCGCCCGCTGCCGAACCGGTCGCGGAGGAGCACGGCTTCCTGCGGATCACCCGCGACCCGGTCCGCGGGCCGATCGCGCTGGAGACCTCGATCGTGACCTACGTCGAACCCGCGGCGGCAGCGGCGGCCGCCGGCCGGACGGAGCCGCTCCAGGTCGATCTCGTGGGGGCCGTCCATCTCGGCAGCAGGCAGTATTACGACACGCTCGACCGCCTCTTCACCGATTACGACGCCGTGCTCTATGAACTCGTCGCCCCAGCCAATGCCCGGGTGCCCAAGCCGGGCCGCAAGCCCTCGGGGGCCATCGGCTCCGCCCAGCAGGGGCTCACGAAGATGCTCGGGCTCGAGTTCCAACTCGACCAGATCGACTACACGGCCCGAAATTTCGTGCACGCCGACCTGTCACCCAAGGAGTTCGATGCCGCGATGGCCAAGCGCGGGGAATCCTGGTGGACGATGTTTTCCCGCGTGATGCAGGAGAGCATGGCCCGGGCCGATCGCGGGGGGAAAAAACCGGCGGCCGACGTGGGGATCGGCGACCTGTTCGGCATCCTCTTCGGCGACAACCGGGAACTACGGCTGCGTCGGCTCATGGCCGAGCAGTTCACCGACATGGAGGTGCTGACGGCGGCCTTCGGCGGCGAGGAGGGCTCGTCGCTGATCACCGACCGCAATGCGGCCGCACTGGCCGTGCTCGGGGAGCAGATCGGCAAGGGCCGCCGGAAGATCGCCATCTTTTACGGCGCCGCCCACATGGATGACTTCGACCAGAAACTGAGGCGGGATTTTCAGTTGCAGCCGCGAGAGACGGTCTGGCTCGAGGCCTGGGACCTGCGGGATCCGGCCGATCGCAACTGAAGAGAGCCTCGCGACGGCGACCATCCGGGCCGTTCGGGATCGAGGCCCGTCGCGTCCGGGAAGCGGTGTCCTGCCGCCTGCCAGACGGCCGCCGCCGCGCGGTTCCAGAGCAGTCTTTCCGCCGCGGCGTGAGCCCAGGAGTCGGCCACGCGGCGGGTTGCGGCCAGTACCTCCTCGTAGCCGAGGGCGGCCGCGGTGGCGCCGACGGGATCGAACTCGAAATCCGCGCAGTAGCCATGATCCAGCAGATCGAGCGACAGGGGCTCGAGTGGCAGCGTGCCCTGCCCCACCGGCAGCCGCTCCATGTCGACGGTGGGCGGGCCGGACCGGTCGGCCACCTGCACGACCGCGGTGGCGGCGGCCAGCCGGGGCAGGAGCCGGGGCAGTTCCGGGTCGTCTCCGAAATGCCACAGATCGAGCGCCAGCCGGACGGCGGGATCGGAAAAGTCCTCGACCACGGCCAGTGCCTCCGGCAGGCGGTCGAGGAAGCTGCAGCCCGTGGCCGCCGCGGCGTGCAGCGGCTTGACGGCCAACGTCACGCCGGCGGCTTCCGCGAGCGGAGCGAGCGTGGCCAGGGCATGGAGCATCAGGCGACGGGCATGGGCCCGTGTGTGTCCCCCGCGGCAGCCGCTGTGCACCACGAGCACCGGGGCCCCGAGGACGGCCGCGGCGTCGATGGCCTCGGCGGCGTCGTCGATGCTCTCCGCGAAGGTGCGGCCGTCGCCGCCGGTGAAGCCGCCGGCCCACTGCAGGCTCGACACGCGCATGCCGGCCCTGGTCAAGAGGGACGCAGCCGCCGTGCGGTCGAGGTCGGAGAGTTTGGCCCGCCAGAGCGAGAGGCAGTCGAAGCCGTGATGGGCCAGCCGCGTGATTTCCTCGGGAAGGTCCCAACGGGACGTCGTCAACTGGCTGATGGCCACGTGGAACATGCTGCGGGTCTTCTCCTGGGCACCGTCCGCCTGGACTGGAGGGCGAAAGTATGGAGCGGCCCTTCTCGGACTGTCCAGAGAAGATCACGGCCGCGTCCGCATGCCGAAAGAACGCGGCTCGAACCGTCGGCGAAGACCTGCTGGCACGCGCCTGGTTTCGGTCTTGACAACTCCGCCGCCGCGCGTCGGGTTCCGGCCTCTCCAGTGATCAGTTGGGCGGCGCGGCCAGCAGGTCGAGGCAGACGAGCCGTCCTTGGCCGCGCACGTAGAGGTAGCCATGCGCGATCACCGGCGCCGCCCAGCAGGGAGCCACGAGCAATTCCGTCGCCCTGCCCCGCCCCGCGGCCGGACCGTCCCCTGCCGGGGCGACGAGCCGCACCCGCGAGACTTCTTCGTATGCCTTCGGGGTGGCTCGTGCGAGCGCCAGATCGCCGAACTCGCCGAGCACGATCAGGTGGCCATCGGCGAGCACCACGCTCGAGCGGCCGAGCCCCGGTTCGCTCCAGCGGATCGCCCCGGTCCGCCAGTCGGCGCAGACGAGCAGGGCGTCGCCGGCATTGCGTCCGCTCGACCCGTAGAGATGCCCGTCGTGGAGCACGGGAGTCGACCAGTGCGACCGGAGGCTCCGGTGCGGGCGGCTTCCCGGCGGATCCTTCCGCACCACCTCGAGGCCGTCCTTCGCGAGCGCCAGAAGCACGCTCCCAGGCCCGTAGGTCTCCGAGAGCAGGATCTCGCTGTCCGACACGACCGGGCTGGCGGCGACGACACTGAAGAGTTCGTCGGCCCGCCAATGAAAGTCGGCCTGCACGGCCCCCGTGGCGGGATCGACGACGAGCAAGCGGTCTCGCATCCAGGCCAAGAGCCGCTCGCGATCGCCGACCCGGGCGAGCACGGGCGTGCTGTAGCTTGCCAGCTGGTCGCTCGACCGCCAGCGTTCCTTGCCGCTGGCGAGATCGAAGGCCACCAGGCCGCTGTCGAGGCCTTTCACGAGGTCGAGCCGTTCCGGTGACGGCGGGGCCGAACCCGGCCGGCTGCCGCCGACCTGCACGACGACGAGACGGTCCGAGCCGACGTCGACCACGAGCGGCGCGGTGCTCACCCCGAAGAAGTTCCGCACCACGTGGTAGGCGGCGGACGTGTCGACCTGCCAGCGGCTGCGGCCGTCGAGCAGGCTGCGGCATTCGAGCCGCCCCTCCGGGCCGAACGTGAGCACGGCGTCGCCCGCGATCACGGCGGCCGCCCGCGGCCCGCCGTCATAGCCGAACGTGTCGGTGTAGTCGGTGGGATACCGCGCCTGCCAGAGTTCCCGCCCCGTCTCGGCCGCGAGACAGCGGATCCTTATTTCGCCCCCGACGCGGTCGCAGATCACGCACCGCCCGTGGGCGACCGCCGGGCCGCAGTAGCCCTCCCCCAGTTCGACGTGCCAGGCGATGG
>JBIIYN010000043.1:0-16978 GCA_044346795.1 Pirellulales bacterium | reverse complement strand
GCGTCGCTTCTTCATCCGAGAACCCTTTCCAGCCCCATCTGGGGCAAGAGGATTCTCTCACAAGACCTGGCTCAGGATTTGGGGAGGGCGTCACCTCTCAGCACGACCATCAGGGCTTGCCCAGCTTCCCCCGGCCTAGCGGCGAGTCTTCTTCTTCGCGGCCTTCTTCGCAGCCTTCTTCTTTTTCGCTGGCTGCGACTTCTCCACTGCCCGGAGCTTCATCGCGCCCTTGCGGAGCGTGATCGTGCGGTGGACCTTGCGATTCTTCTCGTCCTGCGGGTCCGCGTTGCGGCCGGCCCGGCCGCCGCGTCCCTTCGCTCCACCGAGTTCGTTGTTGGTTTCCCGCGTGCCCCACTCTTCGGCATCGACCGCCTCGTCGAAGCCCATCATCACGACATCGCCCACGTGCACGTGAATGTCGGCGTCGTCGTCGCCGCGTTTGCCCGAGGCCTTTCGCGCCTTGGCGATCGCCGAAGCGATGGCCTTGGCCTTCTGCTTCTGGTGGGCGGGAGTCGGTTTCGCGGTCTTGCGGGCTGCCTTCTTTGCGGACTTCGCCATCGGGGGCCTCGTCGGGTGTGGAGAGAGATGCCGGCCGGAGTGACCGAGACCACCGGAGGCTACCCAAACTACCCACGCATCGCCAAGCCGCTCGACCATGAAGCCCGAGACACCGCGGGCGGATCATGCCGGGCCGGCAGTCCGCACAAACCGTAAGGATTCGCCCCGAAACTCTGCCCATCGCCCCCCGGGAACGTCGACCTCCCGTGCATCCGATGTGGATGCCGAGGCCCGCCGTGCGCCGCCAGTTCCAGCCCCCGTTTCCCCTGCTCGCCGCCGTCTGGCTCGCGGCCGCTCATGCCTTGCACGCAGCCGCGTTCGAACTCGACGCCGACCGCGACGCCTTCACGCCTTCCACCTACTGCGTCGATGCCGGCCGCGGACTCGTGGAGGCATCGTACGTGTTCATCGACAACGCGACCGGTCTGCCTACCAACAACTACCCGGAGCTGCTCATCCGGCAGGGGGCCAACGAGTGGCTCGAGTGGCGGTTCGGCGTGAACTATGGCATCGGATCGCAGGGAAACATCGTGACGAGCGTCGAGGTGGGCGAGGGCAGGCTCGACGGCGGCACGACGTACGAGTCAAGCCTCCTCTACGGCTTCAAGGTGGGCACGTCGCACCAGGATGGCTGGGTTCCCGACAGCTGCTTCATCATGGAGGCGGCGACGCCCACGTATGGCGACGTGTTTGGCACGGTGCCGGTGGCGACGATCGTCGCCGGCTGGGACCTGGGCGACGACTGGCGGCTCGACGGTGCGATCCGCTACGCCTACACCGAGGGCGCCGTTCAATGGTACAGCCGCTGGAGCCCGTCCG
The DNA here is from genome assembly GCA_044346795.1 of Pirellulales bacterium. GTDB lineage: Bacteria > Planctomycetota > Planctomycetia > Pirellulales > UBA1268 > CAMCQY01. The sequence continues at coordinate 15,601 of JBIIYN010000043.1, read as the reverse complement.
TCGTCCTGCGGGCGCCCGTCACCGAGCGGTTTGAAGTGCACGCCGAGTGGTTCGGCTCCTATACCCAGGGTCGCATCCACGACACGCAGCAGCCCTTCTTCAGCCCGGGCACCCACTACAGCATCACCCGCAACGTCGAGATCGGCCTCCGCGTCGGCTGGGGCCTCGCCGCCGAGGCCGCCCCCTTCTTCTCCGACGCCGGCATCGCGATCCAATATTGACGCCGGGCCATCAGTCGGCGGTCAGCGAGTGGATGAGCGCATCGGCCTTGAGCCGACCCGAGTAGGCATACCGCCGCTGCCCGGGGCCTCTTGATGCCCGAGCGCCCGTGACGCTCCACCTCGGCGACCCTGCGGCCGGCCGCTAGCGCGTCGTGCCGGGAGCGGCCGTCGCCGCCGCCGTGCGCTGCGTCTCCCACGGCCGGAACGCGGCCCACACGGGATTGTGGTCGGAGACCTCGAGCGCCTTGTCGAGCGAAAGCCCGAACGTGTTCTGCAGGTCGAGCACGCCCCACCGGCCGGTGTATTCCGTGGTGGCGACGCGATCGAAGATGATGTTGTCGTAGGTCTTCGTCCGGCGGGTGTTGGTGGTCACGCCCGACACGGCCCAGCCGACGTTCGGGATCTGCTTGATCCTGCCGAACTGGGGCGGTCCGGCGTTCAGGTCGCCGAGCAGGATCACGTCGTCCTCGTCGGGCCGCAGCGCCTTCATCTCCATGAACACGCCGGCCAGCGCATCGACCTCCTGCTTTACCTCGTCGGGATCGGTGTGCGTGTCCACGAGCCAGAAGGTGAAGCCGCTCTCCGGCGGGTTCGCGCGAACCCGGAAGCGGGCGTGCAGCGGCGGGCGGTGGAGCCGATCACCGGGATTCGGCGAGGTGCCCACCGATGCCGGATCGACCTCGATGCGGGTGGTGTCGTAGATGAACGTGTATTGCTCCTTGCTCACGGTGCGGCCGAGGCGGGGGCCGATCACGAACTGGTAGCGGCTGCCGTCGCCGTTGATCGCACTGATGAACTGCGGAATGACGGAGTCCGACTTCGCCCGCACCTCCTGAACCGCGACGATGTCGAAGCCGCGGACCACGCGGGCGAGCACGTCGACCACGTGCTGCTTGGCGATCTTCGACTCGCCGAAGACCTGGATGTTGAAGCTCGCGATCGTGATGGAGTCGGTGGGCTTGCCACCGACGGCACCGGCGACGGGCGCCGGCGACGCGGGGACCGGCGGTGCCGGCATGGCGGCGGGCTGCGGAGCCTCCGGAGACGGCACGGCCGGCACGGGCGCGGGCTGTGAAGCGGCCAGTTGAGGCTGCGGCACCGCCGGCGGAGTGACCGGCGCGGCCGCTGCCATGGCCGGCAGCGGCGGGATCGGCGGCGGCAGTGTCGTCGCCACCGGTGGGAGCGGCGCCGGTGATGGCAGCGGGATCGGCGGTGCCAGCGGGATCGGCGGTGCCAGCGGGATCGGCGGCGCGAGCGAGACGGGCAGCGGAGGCGCGAGCGACGCCTGCGGCGCGACGGGCAGCGGAGGCGCGAGCGCAACGGGAATCGCGGGCACGGGCACCGGCGGGAGGACGGGCGGCTGCGGCAGGAGCGGAGTTGGAAGGAGCGGCGAAGACGGCGGGGGAGCCAACGCTACCGGCAGGGACGCGATCGCGAGCGGCGCGACGGCGGGCGGAGCGGTCGCAATCGCGAGCGGCGGCAGCGCGACGATGGGCAAGGAACGGAGCGTCACCGGGGCCTGGTTCACAGCCGCGGTCGGCAGCGCCACCGGCGCCGTGATCGGCACGAGCGGCGGCAGCGGCGCAGCCTCGATCCGCACGAGCCGACTCCCATGCGGCGCGCGCGGCAACTGTGCGGCCGCCGCCGTGCTCCACGGGACGACACCCTGCGGCGCGACGACCAGCGTCGCGCCCAGACAGATCGCGGCCAGGCGTGTGCTGATCCGGCTCCCCATAGCGTCCTTATCGGTCGCTCTGGGTTCCGATCGTGCGAATGAACCACTTTTTCCGCGGCCGGTCAGCTGCCGATGGCCGCGAGCGCCTCCGTGGCGAGGCGGGCCAGCCGCTCATCCCCCTGCCCAGTGGCCCGCTCGAGCGGCTCGCAGGCCGCCCGTGCCGCGGGCCCGATCTGCCCGAGCGCCCACGCTGCCCGCTGCCGCACCGAAACTTCGGCATGCGATTCGAGGCAGCCAGCCAGCACGGCCACCGCATTCGCCGCATCCTGCCCCGATCGCCCCAGGAGCGTAGTCGCCCAATACGCCACGAGCGGATCGGGGGCGGCGACGAGTTTCATCAGGGGGGCGACCGCGTCGCCCGACGGCGGGCCCATGTCTTCGAGCGCCGCCACGGCCCACTCGCGCACCCGTTCATCGGCATCGCCGCAGGCCCGCACCAGCGGCACCGCCGCCGTCACGGCCCCCTCGCCGGCCCGCGCCAGCAGTTCCGCCGCCTCGGCCCGCTGCTTGGCATCGGTCGAAGCGAGCCGCTCGATCAGGGCCGCCACGTCGGCATCGGCTGCATTGCTCATGATCGGTTCTCCGCTGGGTGCGTCGGCCGGAAGCCGTTTCAACAATCACTCCGCCGCTACGGCGCCGCCACCTTCCAGAGCGTCGTCTCGCTCCGCAGATACAGGCTTCCATCGGCGACCGCCGGCGTGGCCGTGAATGTGCCCGGAAGTTCGTTCTCGGCGATGATCTTCGGTTCGCCGGTGGCGGCGACGAGGAAGGTCTTGCCCTCCTTGTTGGCGGCGACGATCGTTTCGCCGACGAGAATCGGGCTGCCCCAGAACGAGCCCGCGAGCCGCACCTGCCCGCGCAGGCGGCCGTCGGCCAGGTCGCCGATGCTGAGCACGCCCGCCCGGTTGATGCAGGCGATCGAGTCGCCCCAGGCCAGCGGGCTCGCCATCCCGCAGGAAAGCTTGCTCGAGCGCCACGCGAGCCGGGCGGTGCCCGCGGCCGGTGCGACCGCCACCATGCCTTCACCCGGCACGTGGAACACCGCGGCCGATTCGACGGCCGTGGGAATCGCGGCGCAGTCCCCCTGCCACGACCAGACGGGCTTCCCGTCGGCGGCCCGTCGCAGGTCGAGCCCGCGCGGTCCCTGCAACAACACGCACGCCCCGTGCTCCGGCATGGTCACCGCCGCCGGTGAAGACCAGCTGGCGACCTTCTCCCGCGGCACGATCCAGCGATCCTGCCCCGTGGCCGCGTCGATCCCCAGCGCGAAGGCGTCGCCCTGGCAGTCGATCTGCACGACCGCCGTGCCGGCGATGATCCGCGGGCTCGATCCCATGCCCACGTCGTTGCCGCTCCGCGGATGCTCCACGGCGAGGTTCCGCTGCCAGAGGAGCCGGCCGGTGAGATCGACGGCGAAGAGGTCGCACGACGAATAGAGCGCGACGATGCAGTGCCCGTCGCTCGCCGGCGTGCCGGCGGCGACGGCGCTCGTGGGATGCACGAGCGTGCGGCCGGTCGCCCAGAATCGGCGGTGCCATGCCATGCGGCCCGACGCCTTGTCCACCGCGACGAGGTGGAGCTGATCCTGCCGCGCGCCGCTCGACGCGGTGACGACCACGAGATCGCCCACGACGATCGGGCTCGATGCGGCCCGCCCCGGCAGATCCACCTTCCACGCGATCCCCTCCGACTCGCTCCACCGCAGGCGAAGCGGCTGCGCCGGCGCCACGCCACGGCCGCCGGGCCCACGAAACTCCGGCCAATCGGCGGCGGCCGCCGTGAAGCACCAGAGCGTCGCGCCGGCGAGCATGGTCAGGCGTCGCATGTGCGGCATGGGGTTTTTCCTTCGATTTACGGGGTCACTTTCGCGGCAGCGGTCCGGGTTGCGTGGCCAACGGCGTGCCCACCGCGTCGCAGATCCGCAGCTGAAACTTCCAGTCCGCCGCCCACGGCTCGGTCTGCTCGTTCTGGCAGCACTTCACGAGCACCGCGTTGACCCCCGCGCGAAAATCGGCGGCGGCCACGTACTGATCGATCGCTTCCGACGCGTGGTAGATCTCGTGCGCCATGACGGGCACGCCGTTCACCCAGACCGCCACGGCGCACGGGCTGCCGATCCGCACCTCCGCGGGCCCGGCCCGCGGCATGACGACTTCGGCGCCCGCATAGGCAAGCACCCCCTTCTTCGTCGCGATGGCGGCATTGAGGTCGATGGCCCCGTGCTTGTCGGTCGACTCGACGGGCTTCCAGGCGGCGGCGTCGGAGCCACCGACCCCCGCGGACTCCGGCGGATACGCCTTGCCGAACCCCACGCCTTTCGAGTTGTCGAACGCCTCGCTCACCCGCCAGCGCCGCACGAATCCCAGCACCTCGGCGACATCCACCTTCTCGCCGTGCTCCGCCAGCCAGGCGGCGATGCGCTCGATCTGGTCGACGTCACGGGCGGCGGCAAGGCATCTTCGATAGACCGTCTTCCGGACCGCCTCGTCGCCCGCCGACGCCATGGCCAGTTGCCTCTCGACAGCTTCGCGGCGGAGGTCGAGCGCAGGGTCGTCGAGCAGCGTGTCAAGCAGTTCCTCGGCCCGCTGCCGATCCCGCTCCCTGAGCCAGGGAAACGCCAGCACCCGCGCCCTGGCGGGCTGCTTCGCGTCGGCCACCACCGCCGCGAGGGCATCGGCCGAGAGCCCGATGCCCACCTGCTCGACGGCCCGCTCGAGGCCGCTGCGCAGCCAGTTCGCGCCGGCCGGCGTGGCATCGGCGTATGCCGCCAGGCAGGGAACGATCCCGTCGGCGGGCACCCGCGCGATCCGATCGGCCTGTGCGGCCAGCGCCGCCTGGCCCACGCCCCGCTCACCCGCCCCTGATGCCCTCGCCAACCGCTCGGCGAGCGCCACCGCCTCGGCCACCGTCGCCGGGGCCGCGTCTTCGGCAGCCAGCGGGGCTGCGGCGGCGAGCGCCACCATCAACCCGATCACGTTCCGCATCGACCTCAGCATCATGCCGCCCTCGACGAAAAAAGCGCGGTGGTATCCCGCCACGCCGAGTCCACAGTATCGCACCCGCCCGGCCACGGCGGCTACCCAGTTCGCCCGATGAACAGGGAGTTCCGACTGCCGCCGCCGGAATGGGTGCGTGCCCTCTCCACGACGACGTCGAAGCCGCACTGCCCCATCCGTTGCACGAACGCTGGATCGTCTCCGGCGGACCAGACGGCCAGGCAGCCCCGGGGCTTGAGCGCGGCTTTCGCGGCCGCGAGGCCGGCGACCGAATAGAGGCGGCCGTTGGCGGCCGTGGTGAGGCCGCTCGCGCCGTTGTCGACGTCGAGGATGACGGCGTCGAACCGGCGGCGACTCTTCCGCAAGACGTCGGCCACGTCCCCGGTGACGACATCCACCCGCGGATCGGCCATTGCATCCGCACCCAGGCCATATTCCGGATCGCGGTTCCACTCGACGACGGCCGGCATGAGCTCGACGACGACGACGGCTGCGTCGGCGGGCAGGTGCTGCAATGCGGCACGCAGGGTGAACCCCAGGCCCAGTCCACCGATCAGCACGCACGCGCCCGGCGTCCCGGTGCGGAGGTGGCCGCACGCCAGCTCCGCGAGCAGCTCCTCGGAGTGGTGCTGCCGGGTGGACATCAGTTCCACGCCGTCGATCCGGATCATGAACGCGCCGTCGTGTTCATGGAGCGTCATGGGCCTGCCGTCGGGGGTCGTCGCCTGATCGCACAGGATCGTTTTCTTCATGAAGGGTCCGTCGACTCCTTCACTGCGGCCGCTGCAACGGCAGCATCTGCAGCTGCCGCGACGTTGCCCCGGACGCCACGCCGACGGTCCGCGGCGGAGCGGTGAACGCACGGACCGGTGCGGTGAACCGGCTCCCGTTGGTGCCCACCGTCCACGATGCCGTGAGCGTGTCGCGATCGACGGTGCCCACGATCGGCTGCAGCGTGTCGGAGATAGCATCGTAGAAGTTGCCCTGGATGGTGCCCTGCCGATCGACGGCCAACTGCTGGTAGTTATGGTGCTGGCCGTCTGCCCGGCCCTCGGTGGCCTCCCCCTGGGGCACCACGGCGAACACGCCGAGCGGAAGCCAGTCTCCTCCGGCAGCAGCGGCGGCATTGTCATGGCCGGCCGGCAGCACCAGCACGCTCTTGAGCCCATCCGCGCCGACCTCGTCGGCTCCGGCGGTCGTGATCGCCCCCGCGCCGTCGGCCGCGGCTCCGGCCGTGCTCACCGGCCGGCCCAGCCACGACGTGACCGTCGCCAGATCCGCCCCCCGCCACCAGTCGGCCGGCGACCGGGCGGGACGCCAGGCCTGTGGATGACTCGCATACCAGGCGGGTGTGAATGCGGCCTGCTCATCGCCCGGCGACGAACGCTCCGCGGCCGTGGGCTCGCCCGCGGGGGCAGGCAGCGGCGCCGCGATTGCTTCCGGCGTGGCCGCACCCGCCGGGGTGGGTTTTGGGCTCACCGGTGCGGGCGTTGCTGTTCCAGCCGCCGCCGCCGCGACAGCCGATGTGGCTGCCGGCTGCGGCCCCGCCACACGCACCTTCTCGCGCACGGTCACCCGCACCGGCACGGGCACGGCCAGCGGCGCTGCGGGAACGGCGCCCCACCGCCGTGGTCGCGGCACCGGCCCGACCACGATCGGCGCCGGGATCGCCACGGGTGGCACGACGACGGCCGCGCCCGGCACGGGCACGACGACGACACCACGGCGGGCCAGCCGCCGGGCGGGCGAGGCCACGGCCTCACCCGAAACCGCGACGCCCGCCGCGACCACGAGCAACGACATCAGCCGCAGGCAGAAGCAGCGAACGATCACGGCGGCACTCCCTGATGGTTTGGAAGGTGAATCACGGTGCGGCCGCGACACGAACGCCACGTCGCACGCGAGGCAGCATAGGACGTCCGCGGCACGACCGGCAAGCCGCCGCGGGCCGACCGAACCGACGCCCGTGGAATTGGCATCGACCGCCGGCCGCCGGCCTGCTATCCCCTCCCACCCGGCTGCATCTCGCGACCCCCGGAGGAAACGCGACCATGGAAAACTGTCTCGAGCCCGTGGACTCGCCGGTGGCGGCATCCGTCCGGCTCCCTGCGACGGCCCCGGGGCAGTCGAAGCTCTTCGTGCTCGACACGAACGTCGTCCTGCACGACTGCCACTGCATCCGCAATTTCGCCGACAACGACGTCGCCGTGCCGATCACGGTGCTCGAGGAACTCGACGGCTTCAAGCGGGGCAACGAGGACATCCATTTTCAGGCGCGGGAATTCCTTCGCCAGCTCGACGCCCTCACCGGCGACGTGCTCTCCGCGGCCGGCAGCCCGCTCGGACCGGAACTCGGCTCCATTCGCGTGATCCTCGGCGGCCGACACGACGACCGCCTCGCGGAGGCCTTCCTGCAGAACACGCCCGACCACCGCATCCTCGGCACGGCCCTGGCCCTGCGCGACCAGTGGGCCCCGCGGCCCGTGATCCTCGTCTCCAAGGACACGAACCTGCGGATGAAGGCCAAGTCGTTCGGCCTGCCCGCCCAGGACTACACGTCCGACAAGGTGGAGAGCTTCGACAAGCTCTACACCGGCAAGCGGGTGATCGACAACGCTCCGGCCGAGGCCATCGCGCGATTCTACGCCGACACCGGCGTCGTGCCCGCCGCCGAACTGGGCTTTATCGAGCGGCCGCTGGCCCACGAGAACTTCATCCTGCGGGACGGCAGCCGTTCGGTGCTGGCCACCTACCGCCCCGGCGACAAGTCGTTCGTGCGCGTCGAGAAACCGACCGCCTATGGCATCTCGCCCCGCAACGCCGAACAGTCGTTCGCGCTGCGGGCCCTCTTGAACGACGACATCAAGCTGGTGACGCTCGCCGGCACCGCCGGCACCGGCAAGACGCTCCTGGCCCTGGCCGCGGCCCTCGAGATGCGGCAGCGGTATCGGCAGATCCTGCTCGCGCGGCCCGTCGTGCCCCTCTCCAACCGCGACCTCGGCTTCCTACCGGGAGACATCTCGGAAAAGCTCGATCCCTACATGCAGCCGCTCTACGACAACCTCACCGTGATCCGCCACCAGCTGGGGGACGAAACGACGGCCGCCCAGCAGATCGTGAAGATGCGGGAGTCGGAGAAGCTCCTCGTGACGCCGCTGGCCTACATCCGCGGCCGCAGCCTGCAGCGGATCTTCTTCATCGTGGACGAGGCGCAGAACCTCACGCCCCACGAGGTGAAGACGATCATCACGCGGGCGGGCGAAGGCACGAAGATCGTCTTCACCGGCGACATCCGGCAGATCGACCAGCCCTACCTCGACTCGCTCTCCAACGGCTTGAGCTACCTCATCAACCGGATGATGGGCCAGTCGATCTACGCCCACGTCACGCTGGAAAAAGGGGAGCGATCCGCCCTCGCGGACCTCGCCAGCGAGCTGCTGTGACCGACAGCGCCTGTCCTGTTCGACCGGCGGCCGAGCCCAGGCCGGCCGACGACCGCCCGAAACCCGCGCAACTCCCGTGAAAACAGCGGCCACAGGCGGCCAAGCCGCCGGCAGCCAAGGGCCCGCGGCGGCCTGGTTCCTTGCCCCGTCCGAAGGCCCATTCCTACCGTTTGCGGCTCTCGGGAGGGCCGGCCCGCGTCCGGGCAGTCCCTTGTTCATCCCATCCCGAGATTCACAGAGGTACCTACCCATGACTGGCAAGTTCCTGATTCGGTTGGTTGGCGTGGCGACGTGCATGGCCGTGGTCGCATCGGGCTGGGAAGCCGAGGCTGGATGGAGAAGGCATCATCGGCGGTCGTCCTGCTGCTACGAGACGGTGTGCTGCGAGCCGGTCTGCTGCGAACGTGTCGTCTACGAATCCCCCTGCTGCGAACGGGTCGTGTACGAGCCGGCCTGCTGTGAGCCCGTCTGCAGGACGGCCTGCTGCGAAACGGTTCGGGAGACCGTCTGCTGCGGCACCGTCCGCGAGACCGTGATCGTGCCGTCCGGCAGCTGCTGCAACCAGGTCGTCGCGACCGCGACGACCCCGACCGAGGCGGTGGCGACCGCGCAGCCGACCCAGGCCGAGCAGCCGACGATCGCCGGCAGCGTCAAGGCGACGCCGACGAAGCTCAATCGCTGAAAGCCCGGCGGCGAACATTGCAGGAACGCCCCGGTGAACCGTAAGACGAAGGCTGAGGGGTCGGCGACAGCTCGAGGAGCATTGGGCGTATCCTCGCCCACGCGACGAGACTGTTGCCGCCCTGAAGCCGTCGCTTCACCAACGCCGGATGTGCATCGACGGCGCTTCCACTGATCCACTCCCGCGCGGAGCCGCCGTTTCGGCCCTCCGCGCGGGAGTTTTCTCAGGCAGGCGGATGATCCGCCGCGGCATCGCCGAGTTCCGCGTCATCCCCATCGGCCTCCACCTCCGGCGGAGGATCGGCACGCAGCCGGATGAGGAACTCGTTCGTCTCGATGGGCAGCACCTCGGCGACCAGGCCGGACGTCATGTCGTCCGCGAACCGCGCGGGAAGGATGTTGACCATCTCCGGCATGCCGGGAAACGCGGGATGGCCCATCATCGGGTCCATCATCATCGCATCCATCGTGGACCCGCCGTGCGGCTCCCCTTCCCGCTCGGGATCCAGCCACGGCGGAATCGAACCGATGTCCAGAATCGACGTCATGCCGTGGCCGAGGATCATCCTGCCGGTCGGCACCTGTTTCTCGACCTTCACGCGATGATGCCCCGGCAACGCCCCGTCGCCGTACGAACTGAACGTCCGCAGCCAGAAGCGGCCGTCTTTGTCGGTGGAAGAAACGGCCAGATACTGCCTGCCCTTCTCGGGCTCCGCCGCGACGAAGGTCACGATCGCCCCGGCGACCGGCTGGCCTTCGAAGACCAGCGTGCCAGCGACCGGAAACAGCGCAGGGCGGTTCTTGGTCCACGGATCCTGGGAGGGCTTGGGGTGGAGCCTGGCCAGGGCGGGCATGCCGACCATGATTGCGACAGCCAGGAATGCCCCCACCGGAAGATGCGGTGCTTTCGCCAGACTCATGAGCCGAAGACCTCGCCCATCCGCGACCTCATACCCGATGAAAATCCGCCATCCAAACCACGTTTTTCCATTTATATAGTAGCTGCGAATGTTCGCGAGCGACAGCAACCCGGCTTGCGCAACCGGCAACCCTTGACAGCTTGTAAGCCGCGGAGGCATCCTAGGCCCGGCTCGCCACATTTTCCGTTCGTCCGCGGCTGACTGGAACACCGGAGGCATTCGCGACTCGCCCAGCAGAGTCCAGATGCCCTCGCCTCATTCCACACCCGCCTTCTCCGGCAACGACGCGACGGTCGGCTCCCCCGACCCTCGAGCCGCCGCGGCAGGCGGCCTCGGCGACAACGTTCTGCAACGGAGCGTGACGACGGCGGTGGCCCGCAATCTGGCGACGACGACGAAGACGTCGCCGATGATGATGTCGATCACGCCGCGGTGGCTCCTGCGGCTGCTGCCCTTCGTGCAGGTCGCGGGTGGCACCTACCGGGTCAACCGCACCAAGGTCGAGCTGCCGAGGGCCCGGCGGATCGGCGTCGATCTCTCCGGCGGGCTGGCCGGCTCGAGCCCCGTCTTCACGCCCGAGAGCCTCCGCAGCGTGCCGCTCTTCTCCCGCCTGCCCGACGGCATCGTCAGCCGCATGGCCGCCCGCTTCAAGACCGAGCAGGTCTCCCTCGGCAACACCCTCATCGGCGAGGGGGAGGACGGCAACACCTTCTTCATCCTCGCCCAGGGTCAGGTCGAGGTCCTGAGCAAGGGCGCCCACGGCACCAACCTCCGCATCGCGCTCCTCTCCGACGGCGAGTTCTTCGGCGAGACCGACATCGTCTCCGACAAGCCCTCCGACGTCACCATCCGCACCATCACCCCCTGCGTCCTCCTCACCCTCTCCCGCAAGGACCTCGACGCCCTCCTCGCCGAGCAGCCTTCCCTCGGGGAAGACTTCCGCCGCGCCATCGAGGAGCACCGCGAACTCCAGTCCACCGTCAACCGCTACGGCGAACGCAACATCGACCTCGTCTCCGGCTTCGCCGAAAACGTCGAGATCCCCGAGACCTTCGTCGATTACTCCGCCACCCCACGCGAATACTCCCTCTCCGCCGTCCAGACCGTCGTCCGCGTCCACACCCGCGTCTCCGACCTCTACAACGGACCCTACGACCAGCTCGAAGAGCAGATGCGGCTCACCATCGAGGGCATCAAGGAACGCCAGGAGTGGGAGCTCGTCAACAACACCAAGTTCGGGCTCATCCACTCCGTCGATCCCGCCATGCGGATCAGCACCCGCTACGGCGCGCCCACCCCCGACGACCTCGACGAACTCCTCGCGCTGGTCTGGAAAAAGCCCGCCTTCTTCCTCGCCCACCCCAAGGCCATCGCCGCCTTCGAACGCGAGTGCACCTGGCGCGGAGTCCCACCCGTCACCGCCGACCTCTTCGGCACCCCCGTCATCACCTGGCGCGGCATCCCGCTCGTCCCCTGCGACAAGCTCGAGATCAAGGGCCGCTACCAGTCCAACCAGTGGCTCGGCACCACCAGCATCCTCCTCGTCCGCACCGGCGAGGCCGAGCAGGGCGTCGTCGGACTCCACCAGACGGGCATCCCCGGTGAGATCATGCCCAGCCTCTCCGCCCGCCTCATGGGGCTCGACAGCCTCGGCGTCGCCTCCTACCTCCTCACCCTCTACTTCTCGCTCGCCGTCCTCACCGACGACGCACTCGGAATCCTCGAAAACGTCGAGGTCGGCTACTACCACGACTACGACCATCGCAAGCCGACACCGAAGTGAACCCGGCCGATCGGCCCCGACCCGAGCCCTCCACGCCCGCACCAGCACGCACGCGCAAGCCCGCCCGCACCAGCCATTCCGCCCCAACCACCGACCGGGAGCCCCATGGGCCATGGACGCCACCCCTTCCTTCTCCGCCCACGAGCCGTCGTCCGAGCAGCTCTCGCGGATCGCCGCGCAGCTGATCGCCGAGGCCACCGCCGCGGCCCCTGCCGCCGCCGCACCCGCGGCCTCGCCTGCCATGCCCGCAGTGCCGCTTGTCATGCCCGCGGCCCCGACGATCGTCGCGGCGCCCTTGGGCGGGCTGCCCGCGCGGTCGTTTTCTCCATCGCTCGAGCACCGAGCCGCACCACCCGCAGTGCCGCCGCGCACGGCCGGCGCAGCGCTCGACGACTTCGGCGGGCTCAAGTCGTTCGTCGCCCGCATCCGTGGGACCGATGCCTTCGCGGCCCAGTCGCCGCGGTTTGCAGCCCCCGCCCCATCCGGCGGCGCCGCGGGCTTCGGCTTCTTCGACGTCGATGCCGTGCGGCGCGATTTCCCGGTGCTGCACCAGCGCGTGCACGGCCGGCCGCTCGCCTGGTTCGACAATGCCGCAACCACGCAGAAGCCGCAGGCCGTGATCGACGCGATCGCGAGCTTTTACCGGCACGACAATTCCAACATCCACCGCGGCGCGCACACCCTGGCCGCCCGGGCCACCGACGCCTACGAGCACGCCCGCCGGACGGTGCAGACGTTCCTGGGTGCTTCGAGCCCCGACGAGATCATCTTCGTCCGCGGCACGACCGAGGGGATCAACCTCGTGGCCCAGTCCTGCGGCGGGCTGCTTTCGGCCGGCGACGAGATCGTGCTCACGGAACTGGAGCACCATGCCAACATCGTGCCCTGGCAGATGGTGGCCGAGCGGACCGGCGCCGTCATCCGCGTGGCACCGATCGACGACCGCGGCGAGGTGATCCTCGACGCCTATGCCGCGCTCCTCGGCCCACGGACGAAGTTCGTCTCGCTCTCGCACGCCTCCAACAGCCTGGGCACGATCCTGCCGGTGGAGCTGATGACCGGCATGGCGAAGGCGCGGGGCGCCCGCGTGCTCGTGGACGGCGCCCAGTCGGTGTCGCATTTCCCGGTGGACGTCCGCCGGATTGGCTGCGACTTCTTCGTGTTTTCTGGCCACAAGATCTTCGGTCCGACCGGGATCGGGGCCGTCTACGCGACGGCCGAGGCACAAGCCGCGATGCCGCCGTGGCAGGGGGGCGGCAACATGATCCGCGACGTGACGTTCGAAAAGACCACCTATGCCGACCCGCCGGCGAAGTTCGAGGCCGGCACGCCCAACATCGCCGACGCCATCGGCCTCGGGGCGGCGCTCGACTACGTGACGCGGCTGGGCCGCGAACGAATCGCGGCCTACGAGCACGAACTGCTCGAACACGCCACCCGTCGCCTGACCGCCGTCGACGGCCTGCGGCTGATCGGCACGGCCGCCGAGAAGGTGGGCGTGCTGTCGTTCGTCCTGCCGGGCCGCGACGTGCTCGAGATCGGCAAGGCGCTCGACCGCGAGGGGTTCGCCGTCCGCGCCGGTCACCACTGCGCCCAGCCGTCGCTGCGACACTTCGGCCTCGAGGCCACCGTCCGCCCCTCGCTGGCTTTCTACAACACCCACGACGAGATCGACCGCCTGGCCGACGCGGTCGCCCGCATCGCCCGCGCATGACGGCGGCGAGGAACGATCCCCGGGCTCACGCCCGGGGCTTTTATGAACCGCCGGGATCATCCGTCGGCCACACCCGCCTCCATAAAAGCCCGGAGCGTAAGCGACGGGATATGGTTGCCCCGCCCCGATGTGCCAGGCCCGGAGGGCCGGGTGAGCACCAGCGGGCGGAGGCCGCCAAGAAAAAATCGCACGAGGCGATGTTTTTCGTGTAACCAGATCCCCGGGCTCGCGCCCGGGGCTTTTATTGGCCAACGTTCCGATATGGCGAGCCAGATCAAAGCCCGTCGCGCCGGCGATGTTCCCCCCGCATACACGCAATGGCTCAGGTGCCGGCCTGATGCAGGGACGAGGCGATCGGGTGGACGGCCGGTGGCGTCCACGTACCGTCGAGCGCCGACTCGTCGGGCCCGTAGATCCGCAGGTAGAGCGAAAAGACGCCGTCCGGCGGCATGAGTCGATTGCTCGTCGCCTCGCCGTCGGCGACCGCGGCGACGGCGTCGCGGCTGACGATGATCGTGAGCGAGCCGTCGGCTGCGTACCGCAGTCCGGCTTCCCGGGAGCCGACGGCGACCCTGCCTCCTGTTGCGACGGGCAGGGCGTGACGCTCGTCGTAAAGCGTCAGCGACCAGAATCCCTTCGCGGGGGGCAAGGAGCCTGCGGAAAACGTGATGCGATACTCGCGACTGCCGTCCAGACGTTTGCCGTGCATATCGAGATCCTGAAAGTAATACTTCGTCTCGCGATGCCGATTCACGAAGATGTTCGAAGCCGCCACCGCCGTGCGGGTCCGGTAATCGGTGCCGAACGCGGCGCCGTTGACGAGCGTCGTCCAGTGGGACGGCAGCGGCCGGCCGATATTGCGAAACTCGAAGAGCGGCGCCACCTCGTCGCGATCCGCCTCCGCGGCGGCCTGCCGGATCTCCGCGGCGACGGCCGGATCCGCGGCGGCGGCCGCGAGAAGGCCACGGAATTTCGCGTAGAGCGGTTCCTCGCCGGGCAGCGGCGGCACGTCCTCGAGCACCGCCGGCAAGACGTCGAAGAACGTGTCCGGCGACACGCCCCGCGAGGCCGCGCCGCGCGACGCCAGATTCGGCAGCCATCGCGGCTTCGACCAATCGTGGTGCTGCGGCTCGCCCGTGTACTCGCTCAGGGGATAGGCCACGACGCGATTGATGGCGGGCAACGCGGCCTCCCGGTCGCCCGCCGAGTCGGTGAAGAACACGCGCGGCAGGCAGTACGCATACCGGGTCGGGCAACGAAACACGTCGGCGATGCCGGCGGGCACGTCGCCCCGCCAGTCGGGCCCCACCACGAGATAGCTTCCGGGTCGCGTGCCGTAGATGCTGCCGACCTCCGCGAAGCCGTCGGTGCGCTGATCCCCCAACTGATAGAGCCAGAACCGCCGGCCGAAGTCGGGAACCTGCACGACGACGGCGTCGGCGGCGAGGTCGAACATCCCGAAGCCGTAGATCACGTCCTGGTTCGGGCACGGCACCCGCGCGGTCCGCGGCGCGATGCGATCCGTGAGCATGGAGAGCCGGTTCAGAGGGGCCACCGGCATGCCCCCGCTGCGGCCGGGGACGGGCACCCTCTCGAGGGCCACCCGGCAATGGTGGAGATAGACGAGCGGCCACCCCCAGACGTAGGCCTCCCGGGCTACCGCACGGACATCGGTGGAGACACCCGCGGGCAGTGCCAGGGCGGCCCGTCCGACGGCCGCGCATATCAGCGCAAGGCCGACTGTCAGGGGGATGGAGGAGCGGCGTGAGGCAGTGGGCAGCATGGTCGTTCCTGGAAATGGGGGTGTCGGGAGATGGATTCGCGAATGCCGGACCTCGGACAGAGGCGACAGGCTCGGCAACAGCGACACATCCGACGCATGGAACGACCTTGGAAATTCAACGGAGAAAAAGCCTGAAAATCAGCGTGAAAACGAAATCACGACGAAGATCATCAACTTCGTCGTCTTTGAGTCTATCGGATGGCCGAGCGGTTGCAAGCACACGTTTCCCAAAAACATCCGATCGTGCGGAGGATTCGGGCCAGACACGGCCTCATGCCGACGGTCCGGGCCATCCCGCCGCCAGCAGCATCGTCGCGGCGTGGAT
>JBIIYN010000275.1:0-5370 GCA_044346795.1 Pirellulales bacterium | reverse complement strand
ATGGCCGCGTAGTCGCAGGTGGGCACCTCGCGGAAGGCCACGCCGAACCGCGTGAGGTGCTTGCGGCAGAATTCGCGGCTGCGGTGGTAGCACTCGTCGAAGAAGACGATCTCCTCGCCCGCGTTCAGGTGGGCCATCAGCAGGCCCACGAGCGCCGCCATGCCGCTCGAGAAGAGCACGGCGGCCTCGCCCCCCTCGATCGCGGCGAGCTTGTCCTCGACCACCCGCTCGCCCGGATTGCCGTAGCGGCCGTATTCCTCGCGGGGCTGCTTCTCCTCGATGAAGTCGATGATCGACTGCGTGTTGCGGAAGGTGTAGGTGCTCGACGCGAAGATCGGGTCGGTGATCGAAAAGCCGGGCTTCAGCCGGGCCTCGCCGGCGTGCACGGCCGTTGTGGAAGGACCGCGGGAATGGGAGGCTGCCGCACCGGAGGCGTCTGGGATGATCATGCCGAATCCTACGGGAAATGCTCGATTTGACGAGTCTAGTTGAGCTTCCGACCACCGACAAGGAACACGTCGCGGTCGCGTCAAATGACAACGCACCGCCGGGGACGGTACGAGTTCCCTCGCTGACGCCGGGGCGGCGTAACGCTCGGGATCCTCGCACCGATCCCCGGCTCCACCTCCATCCCATGCCCCTCCCATCCAAGCCCGAAGCGCAAGCGAGGGAATGCGGGTCTCGGATCGCTCCGTCCCTCGCTTGCGCTTCGGGCTTTCATGAACCGATTGTTCAACGGCCAGGAACCGCTGATGTGGAGGCAAGGTTTCGCCTGAAATCTCCCCGACCGTTACACTCCTGGGCTATGAAGAAGAAGTCTGTCATAGAGACTGCCGGACCGGATGGTGGTGGTGCGGAGTCGCGGTCGCTGCGGCCGCCTCGGCGCGTATGGATCACGCTCTCCTCGCTCCTGGCCGCCACCGTGCTCGTGCGGTCGGGATGGCTCGAGCCGATCGTCGGCAGCATCGTCGATCAGGCGGTGCGGAACATCATCACGCTCATCCTCTGCTTCTCGGCGCTCGTGAGCCTGCTCGTCTGGTTCGTCCGCGAAAGCGGCTACAAGCAGACGGTGAAGCAGTTCGTGCTCGGCGGCCTGCTTGGGCTCGTCGTGGTCGGCGGCTCGGTGCTGCGGATTGAACGGGTGTCGGGCGATCTGGTGCCGGAGTTCGCGTTTCGCTGGAGCCCGTCCCGTGATCGGCTCTTGCCGCAACATCCAGCGGGCGGTGCTGCTGCGGGGCAGTCGGATGCCGCTGCCGCGGCGGGGGAGGCCGCCGCCGTGGCGTGGCGGGCATCTCAGGATGATTTTCCGCGGTTCCTGGGACCGACCGGCACGTGTGGCATCGACGGTCCCGTGCTCGATCCCGACTGGCAGGCGCGGCCGCCGCGGCTGCTCTGGAGGCGGCCGATCGGCGCCGGCTGGAGCGGGTTTGCCACCCGCGGCGATCACGCGGTGACGCTCGAGCAGCGGGGCGACGACGAGATCGTGTCGTGCTGCTCGCTTGTCACCGGCGCACCCGAATGGACGGTGGCGGTGAAGGGCCGCCACGAGACGGTGCTCGGAGGCGTCGGGCCGCGGTCCACGCCGACGATTCACGAGGGGGTCGTCTACGCCCACGGGGCCACCGGCTGGCTGCACGCGATCGACGGTGCGACGGGCCGCGTGCTCTGGAAGAAGGACGTGCTCGACGAACTCGGCATCGATCCCGCGGTCCACGCCGCGGTCGTGGCCTGGGGGCGGTCGGCGTCGCCGCTGGTCACCGCCGACCTCGTGATCGTGCCGGCCGGCGGCCCGCGGACGCGGCGGTCGGCACAGGACCCCGAGTTTCTCGCGCTCGTCGCCTTCGATCGCACGACGGGAGAGCGGCGCTGGACGGCCGGCGACGAACAGATCAGCTATGTCTCGCCGCAGCTCGTCACGTTCGGCGGCCGGCAGCTGATCGTGAGCGTCGACGAGGCGCACGTGGCCGGCTACGACCCGCTCGACGGCCGCAAGATCTTCTCGCATCCGTGGCCCGGCCACTCGAATTCCGACGCCAGCTGCTCGCAGGCGGTGCCGCTCGGCGAGCGCCGGCTCTTTGTCTCGAAGGGCTACGGCATCGGGGCGGCGGTCTTCGAGATCGCGACCGACACGGCCGAACCCTGGACGCTTCGCGAGGTCTGGCGGAACGCCGGCCTGCTCAAGACCAAGTTCACGAACGTCGCGATCCACGAGGGCCATGCCTACGGTCTCTCCGACGGCATCCTCGAGTGCGTGTCGGTCGAGGATGGCAGGCGCAGGTGGAAAGGGGGCCGCTACGGCCAGGGGCAGGTGCTGCGGGTCGGGCCGCTCCTGCTCGTGCAGGCGGAGTCGGGCGAGGTGGTGCTCGTCGATGCCGCGCCCGCGAAGCATGTGGTGCGGGGCCGGCTCGCCGCGATCGACGGCCAGACCTGGAACAACCTCTGCCTGTCGGGCGATCGGCTGCTCGTCCGCAACGCCGAAGAAGCAGCGTGTTACGAACTGCCCTGCGTCGACGCGGCCGCGGCACCCGCGCCGGAAGCGGCCGCCGCTCTCGAGGCTCCGTCAGGAACCGCGCCGTGAACGATCTCGTCGGGCGGACGGCGCTGGTGACCGGTTCGACGCACGGCATCGGCCGCGAGGTGGCCGTTGCGCTGGCCGCCGCGGGGGCCCGTGTGGCCGTCCATGGTCGCTCCCCGGAGGCGGCCGCCGAGGTGGCTGGCCTGCTGGCCCGTGACGATCGCCATGCGGGCACGTTCCTCGCCGATCTCGCCGAGGTGCCGGCCGTGGAGCGGTTGATCGCCGAGGTCGGCCGCCGGCTGCCCGAGCTCGACACGCTCGTGCTCGTGGCGGGGGCCGACGTGCTCACCGGGCCGCCGGCGAAGTGGACGTTCGAGCGGAAGCTCGAGCAACTGCTGCGGGTGGACGTCGTCTCCACGATGCTCTTGGCGCGGGGCGTCGGGCGGTGGATGCAGGATCGCGAAGGGGGCTCGATCGTCACGATCGGCTGGGATCAGGCGGCCACCGGCATGGAGGGCGACAGCGGCGAACTCTTCGCCGCCACGAAGGGGGCCGTGATGGCCTTCACGAAGAGCCTCGCCAAGTCGTTCGCCCCGAAGGTCCGGGTCAACTGCGTGGCCCCCGGCTGGATCCGCACCTCGTGGGGCGAGGGGGCCAGCGACGTCTGGCAGTCGCGGGCGGTTCGCGAGAGCATGCTCGGCCGCTGGGGCACGCCGGCCGACATCGCGGGCGCGGTCCACTGGCTCGTCTCGCCGCAGGCGGCGTTCGTCACCGGCCAGGTGATCCCCGTCAACGGCGGCTTCCGCCCGGCGTGATGCCTGGTCGATGACCATTCCCTCGCTTGCGCTTCGGGCTTGCATGGGAATGGGGAGGGTTCGTAACCCCTTCCATCCAAGCCGTTCGCTCTTCTACCCAAGCCCGCAGCGCAAGCAAGGGACAACCGGGTGACGGCACGTCGAGGAGCGGTGCAGCCCTCGATCATGCGTCGGGCCCACCTTACGACTCTAAAACGTCACGATCCTGGTGTCGTCGTCCCGGCGTTCGGGGGTGGGCTGCGACTGGGCGGCCACGCTCGCGTCGAGCGCCGCCACGCGGTCGGCGTGGTGCGGGATGCCGGCGGCCACGAGGAAATTCGCGAGCAGCCGGAAGCCGTGCCGCGTGAGGATCGATTCCGGATGGAACTGCACGCCGTAGAGGCGGTCGGCCTCGTGGGCGATCGCCATCACCGTGCCCTCGTCGTCCCGCGCGGTGACGGTGAGGCCCGCGGGCAGGCGGTCGGGGGCGACGACGAGCGAGTGGTAGCGGCAGGCGGTCATCGGGCTCGGAATCCCCGCGAAGAGATTGACGCCGTCGTGGTGCACGCCGCTCGTGCGGCCGTGCACCGGCTCCCGTGCGCGAACGACCGCTCCGCCCAGGGCCGCCGCGATCGCCTGGTGGCCGAGGCAGACTCCGAGCACGGGCACGCGGCCCCGGCAGCCGCGGATGGCGGCGACCGAGCAGCCCGCCTCCGCCGGCGTGCAGGGCCCCGGCGAGATCACGACGGCCTCCGGCTCGAGCCGCAGGAGGGCGTCGGCGTCGATCGCGTGGCTGGGCACCACGGCCGCCGCCGTCCCGAGCAGGTGAAAGTGACGGGCGAGGTTGAAGACGAAACTGTCACGGTTGTCGAGGACGACGATCATGGCGGCGTCTCCTCGGCGGGCGTCGCGCCGGAGAGGCCGAAGGAGGCCAGCACGCGGAGCATGCCTTCCGCCTTGTGGAGCGTCTCCGCGTATTCGGCGGCCGGGTCGCTCCGCGCGGTGATGCCGCCGCCCACGGCGAAGCTGATCGAGCCGGGGGTGACCACGAACGTGCGGATGAGCAGGTTGAAGTCGGCAGCTCCGTCGAACCCCACGTAGCCGAGCGAGCCGCAGTAGGCGCCCCGCGCGAACCCCTCCAGCGCGGCGATGATCTCGCAGGCCCGGTGCTTGGGCGCGCCGGTCACGCTGCCGCCGGGGATGGCGGCGTCGAGGGCGTCGAGCGGCGTGCACTCGGGCCGCAGCCGGCCGGCCACGATCGACACGAGGTGCTGCACGTAGCGATACCGCTCGAGCCGGCAGAGCGCCTCCACGCGAACGCTCTCCGGCGCGCACACCCGCGAGAGGTCGTTGCGCACGAGGTCGACGATCATCACGTTCTCGGCCCGGTCTTTCTGGCTCTGGCCGAGGTCTTCGCCGGCGTAGAGATCGGCCTCGGGGCTGGCCAGCATGCGGCGGGTGCCCTTGATGGGGTGCATCCGCACGGTGCGGCGCTCCACCTGGAGCAGTCGCTCCGGCGACATGCTCACGATCGTCGCGGTGCCTGAGTCGAAGAAGCCGGCGAACGGGGCGGGGTTGAGCCCGCGGCTGCGTTGGTAAAGCTCCACCGGATCGAGGGCCGCGGCGAGCGACAGCCGCTGCGCGAGGTTCACCTGGAAGATGTCGCCCGCCCGCACCAGTTCGATGCCGGCCCGCACCATGTCAAGGTAGCTCGCCCGCGAATGGCTCGAGACGATGTTCCCGTAGCCGTACGACCCCGGTGCCGCGGCCGCCGCCGTCGTCGGGGCCGCGAGCGACGAAAGCAGGGCTTCCAGGCGTTCTTCCGCCCGCGCCCGCCGCGCCGTCGGGCCCCGTGCCGGCACACCCTGCGAGATGATCCAGCCGCGGCCGGCGTCGTGGTCGAAGGCGAAGACGAGGTCGTAGGCGTGCAGCGACAGGAGCGGCACCGGGCCGTCCGCGGGGGCCGGGAGGCCCAGCCGCACGAGGCCGCAATCGTAGGAGACGAGCCCCGCCATGCCTCCCTGGAATGGCGGCAGGCCGGGGATGGTCGTGCAGGCGAGG
>JBIIYN010000042.1:0-16994 GCA_044346795.1 Pirellulales bacterium | reverse complement strand
CTTTCGACCGGGCAATCTTTCAGGGACGGATAGACGAGCTGCCCGACATCGACATCCACAGCCTCTGACGGCATTCCATGCCACGGTGCGGACGGCCCGCGAGAAGAGGGTGTTTCGAGGCGGGCTCGAGCCCACGAGAAAAATCCGGCCTCGAGCGTGGATAGGAAGCTCTTCGGCACCTCCACGATCGGGTCGCATCCAGCCCGATCAGCTCCGGCGGTTGCTCCTCATGATCCGCCCCGCTCGGCCGACGCTTGGCCGAAGTTCCATTGGCCGACCTATCCTTAGACCCGAGACCACCATACCGACATCGGGGAAACATCCGCAAGCATGCCGGCGCGCTCGACCAGCCGCTGGCGGCCCTGCTTTCCGATCTCAAGCAGCGGGGCTGTGCACGGCCGAGTGATCTGCGAGATCGTCGCCTGAGCCTCTCTGCAGCGGCTGCGGGAATTCCTCGCCGACCGGCCGAACACCCGTGGCTCGGCGGCATCTCCTTCCTGCGCCGCTTCGGCCCTCATGGCGACGCGGTGCGAAAGAGCACCCTCCCGCCCACCTTGATCTCCACGTCCACGAGGTATTTCTGCAGGGCCTTCGTGTCGGGCTCGACGCCGAGGCCGGGGCGGTCGGGAACGTGGATCCGCCCCTCTGCATCGGGCTCGAGCCGGGTGGTCGTAAACTCGGCGGCGAGCGTTGCCGGCTCGAAGGGATACTCACAAATCCAGTCGGACTCCATCCCCGCATAGGGCTGCAGCGAGGCGGAGAGCGCCAGGTGGGTCGTGAACGTGTGGTTCACGAACCGCACGTTCTGCCTGACGGCATGGTCGGCCACCACTTTCGCGCTCGTGATGCCGCCGATCCGGCCGGTGTCGATCTGCACGAAGCCGAGGCCCGCGTGGTCGATCATGTTGATGCCCTGGTGCGGGTCGTGGCAACCCTCGCCGCCGGCCATGTTCACGCCGCCGCCGACCGCCGCCAGCCGCGCGTAGGAATCGAGCGCCCCGGAGACAAAAGGCTCCTCGAACCACATCACGCCCGCCGCCTGCAGCGCGGGCAGCCGGGCCGCCGCGGCCTCGACGTCGTCGCCAAACACGGTGCCGGCGTCGACGAGCAGAATCCCGTCGGGGCCGAGGCCGGCGCGGGCGGCATGGACCTGCTCGGCATCCTCTTCGACCGTGCCCCGTCCATAGGGACCCCAGCCGAACTTCGCCGCCTTGATGCCGGCGCGGGTGGCCCGCTGCCCCTTGGCAAACGTCTCGGCCGGATCATCGCCGAAGAGCTGCGAGGCATAGGCCGTCTTCGGGAAGGTCTTCTTCACGCCCAGCAACGCGTGGACCGGGGCCGCTTCCTTCTTGCCGAGCAGATCCCACAGTGCGATGTCGATACCGGAGAGCGTGTGGTCGGCCTGGAGGAGGTCGAGACTGTTGGCACGGACGAGGGCCGTGATCCGCCGGATGTCGGCGCCGGTGTCGAGCCGCTGGCCGATCACCGACGCGCTCACCGGCTTGCAGGCGGAGTGCGACATCGGGCAGCACCAGGCCGCGATCGAGGGGAGCGGAGCGGCCTCGCATTCGCCCCAGCCGACGAGGCCGGTGTCGGAGGTCACGCGGACTAGCAGCGCATCCTGGCTGCCGTCGCCGATGTCGCGGACGACCGGCATCGAGAGATAGAAAAAGTCAACCGCTTCGATCTTCATGCGTGGATGGATTCCGGGGGGGTGCGACGTGATTCAGAACGTGATCGTGAGGCCGTTGTCGCAGGTGATGACCTGCCCCTGATGAGCTCGCATCGAGGCCGGCGAGAAAGGCGGCGACGTCGGCGATCACGCACGTCGGTGTGTCGATGAAGCCGGGGGACGCCGGCCATGAATTCGTCGGCCGTGAATGGTTTTTGGGAGTTTTCACGCAGTCGTGCCGACCGTCCGCACCGCCGCGTCCGTCTGCTAGGACTGCCGGTCCGGCCGGATGAGGAGCACCAGGGCCACCGACACGAGGGCCGTCGCCGCGAAGCCGGTGAAGATCGTCGCGAGCGACACCTCCGCATCCCGCAGCGCGCCGAAGCCCCAGTCGGCGAAGCCGCCGCAGCTCGTGCTCGCGAGATTCATGACCCCGTAGCCCGTGGCCCGCAGGCTCGGCCGCGTGATCTGGCAGAGGATCGGCATGTTGTTGCAGTCGAAGAAACCCCAGCCGATGCCGAAGAGCACGAGGCAGGCGACCGCGAAGCCGAGCGTGCCCGACAGCCCCACGCCCACGAGCGCCGGCAGGAAGAACGACATGCCCAGCGCGCTGGTGTAGATCCGTCCGCGGTCGGTCGCGTGCATGAGCCGATCGGCGAGCCAGCCCCCCGCGACCACGCCCACGAGAGACGCCAGCTGCACGTAGAGCACGGCCGACACGCCCGCCTGCCCCTGCCCCAGGCCGAACTTCTCCCGGAGGATGTCGGGCATCCAATCCTTCACCACCCAGCCGGCGATCGCCGGCAGCGTGAACACGCCCACGAGCAGAAGAAACTGGCGGTTGCGCAGCAGTTCGCCCACGGCCGCGAAAAACGCCGGCCCGTCGCCGCTCGCCCGGGCGTGCGTCGGGTCGCGCAACAGGAAGAAGAGCGGCACCGCGTAGACGATGCCCGCGATCCCGCAGGCGACGAAGGCCAGCCTCCAGCCGAGGGCCGGATCGTCGGCCACGTACCCGGAAAACCCGCCGAGGATCACGCCCGCGTAGATGCCCGTCTGGTGGACGCCCACCGCCCGCGACCGCGTCGAGCCGGTGTGGAAGTCGGTGATCAGCGCGAGCGCCGCCGGAATGTAGAAGGCCTCGCTGATCCCCATGATCGCGCGGGCGGCGACGAAGGACTCGAACGAGTGCACGTTGCCGGTCGCCCAGGTGACGGCCGACCAGACGAAGAGGCTCGCCACGATGACGATCCGGCGGCTCGTGCGGTCTGCCACGTAGCCGCCCAGCGGGCTCAGGATCGCGTAGATCCACTTGAACGACCCGAGCACGATCCCCCAGTTGGCCCGCGTGGCGATGTCGGGGATGTCGGCCATGATCGACGGCTTCATCGCCGCGAGCATCTGCCGGTCGAGATAGTTGAGGAGCGCGACCGGCACGAGCAGCGCGACGACGAGCCAGGCCGTGCGGCTCACGCCGGGCGAACCGACACGCGGCGATCCTTCAGCTGGCGGCGGATGGGACACGTGCAATGGGCCTCGACCAGGTGAAAAATCCGATCGCATCGAGATCGCGACGCAGCGACTCGACCTCCCGGTCCGTGAGCCTGGGCAGCGGAGGCCGGCAGGGACCGCAGGGCGTGCCGAGCATGCCGAGCAGCTCCTTCATGGCCGGATGAAACGGAAAACGCATCAGCACGCGGATCATCTCGATCGCATGAAGCTGCTCGGCGCGGGCCCGGGTGATGTCGCCCGCATCGAAGGCATCGATCACCCGTCGGTACACGGGCGCCGCGACATTGAACGTGCTGCCGACGGCCGCCCGCGCGCCGACGGCCAGCCCCGGCAGGAGCAGCTCGTCGTAGCCCGAGAGCATTTCGAACCTCCCGCCGTCGAGGGCGATGCACTCCTGGAGCTCGTGAAGGGTGTTGGCGGTGTACTTCGCACCGGCGAAGTTCGGGATCCGGTCACCCGCCCGGCGGAGCAGATCGACCATGTCGATCATCACGCCCGTCATGGTGGGAATGTGATAGTAGTAGAAGGGCAGATCGGGGGCAGCGGCGGCGATCTCCGCACAGCATGCGACGACCATCGCCGCGTCGCGGATGGCGAAGTAGCAGGGCGGCATGGCCGAGGTCGCGTCGGCGCCGATGGCGGCCGCATGCGCGGCGAGGTCGGCCGCCTCGGTGAGCGAGTCGTGGCCGACGTGCACGATCACCGGCAGCCTGCCGGCGGCCGCGGCCACGAACCCGGCGGCCACCTGCCGCCGCTCGCCGGTCGAAAGCGACACGCCCTCTCCGGTGCTGCCGCAGACGTAGAGGCCCGCGACCCCGTCGGCGAAGAGTCGCTCGACGAGCGGGTCGATCCCGTCGAGGGCGAGCTTCCCGTCGGCGGTGAGCGGTGTGTAGGTCGCGGCTACGAGTCCGGCGAGGCGGCTGTTCATCGGGAGTGCCTGCGGTGGCGGGGACGCTTGAGGCTCACGGTCGGCCCGCGAAACGCCACCGGCTCGGCGGCGTGGGGCACGTCGGCCGCGGCGATCGCCGCGAAGTTGGGTTCGAGGTGCCGGCGGATCAGCCGTTCGGCCGCGTCGGCATCCGCGCGACAGAGGCCGGCGAGCAGCCGGGCATGGATGTTCGGCTGCCGTGGCGGCAGGCACGGCAGCAGCCGATGCGCCGCGTGAAACAGCCCATGCCGCATCACGCCTGCAAAGGCCCGACTCAGCTGCAGGCAGCCGGCGGCGTCCACGAGCCCCGCGTGAAACGCCACCTCGGTGCGATAATTCGCCGTCGTCCAGTCGGCGGCTGCATCGGCCTTCGTCGCCAGCGGTTCGAGCACCTTGCGGGCCGCCCGGATCCGTTCGCCCACGGCCACGCGCGCCGCCTCCACCTCGATCGCCTGCCGCAGCCGATACTTGCCGAGCACGTCGGCGAGCGTCACCCGGCGGACGATCGTGCCCGACCGCGGGCTGGTTTCGAGGAAGCCCTCCCACTCGAGCTGCGTCATCGCCTCGAGGACGGGGGCCACGCTCACGCCGAGGTCGGCCGCCACCTGCCGGCGGTTGAGCCGATCACCCGGACGCAGCCGGCTGTCGAGCATGGCCCCGTAGAGCTGGTCGTAGACCCGATTCGACAGCAGTGACTCCACGGATGCGGCGCGTGATCCGGGAACCGAAGGATCGGGCGAGCGGCGACTGGGAAGCGTCGATGGCATGTGGGTGGTGTTCCCCGAGGATGGTTCGGGCTCGACATTCAGTCGTGGTGTGATCGCGAAGAGGTCCGCATCGCCCAGACGTCGGGCGTGCGGACGCGTGGCCGTGTTTCGCCGCTGGCGATCACCCACAGTCCGTGCCATTCCACCGTCGGCGCCGTCACCACGCTCATCGGCAGCCCCGGCTCGACGGTCCAGCGATCCTCCGCCAGCCGGTAGCGGAGCGTGTCACGCGGAAACCCCGGATGCTCGGCGATCGGCTCGTGCCCCACGTGCGCCCCGTCGTCGCCACTGGCGATCAGGACGTCGCCCTCGATCACGGCCGCCGGGCTCGGGGCCGCCACCGCCGGTCGCGGCACGTCGGCGAGCCGCTGCCATCCGGCTGTCGGGCGATACCGCCAGGCGTCGCGGAGGTAGGTCCGCACCGGCTTGCCGTCGGTGCCGACCGAGAGCCCGGCGCCCGAAAACAGGAAAAACCCATCCGCGTCGGCCGCCGCGACGGGCAGGATCCGCGGGCCGCCGGGGCACGGGGGCAGCGCGTGCCAGCCCCCCGCGCGGTCGTCGAGGTCGAGCCGCCAGAAGGTGTCGAGCGGCCGCGTGGCATCGGGCCGCTCGGCGCCACCGACGACGTAGACCGCCCGGCCGACCCGCGCGGCTGCGAGCATCGCGCAGGGCTTGGGCAGTTCCGGCCATGCCACGTGGCGCACCGCATCGCCATCCCACGAGAGCAGCACCACCTCGTCGGTGTGTCGTTCGGCGTTCGAGCCACCGATGCAGAGCAGCCCTTCCGGCAGGCTGATCGAGCCGCCGTACCCGCGCCGCTCCGGCAGCCGGCCCACCTGCCGCCACGCGGCATCCGGCTTTTCAAGCAGCCAGATGCCGTCGCACCACACTTTCACGAACTCGCGGCCCCACTTCCCGTCCGGAATGTTGGCCCCACCGGCGAAGAGCAAGGCCGCGTCGGTCGTGCCGGCGAAGCCGCCGGCAAAACCCTCGCGATCGGGGAGCGCGGGAAGCCGCACCCACTCGGGCCGCTCGGCCGCCTCGCAGGCGGTCGCGGTCCACGTCGCCATGATCGCGAGCGCTCGGAGGATGTTCGTCACCATTCCCCCATGCGGCCAAACCGCTCCCGCGCGGCCTGGCCGAATCGGCGGATGGACTCGTCGATCGCGGGCGTGTTCCATCGCGTCAACGGAAGGAGGTTGGCGGACGCCGGGCGCGGGGTCTTCATGCCGATCACCTTACTGGAATATCAGCAGTCTGTCCACGGAGAAGCGGCTGCGAAACGTGGCACGATGTTTCGCGGCGCATGCGGTGCGGCCGCGGTCGTCGGGCGCGGCGTGAAAGACGCCTCGCTCGTTCCCCTGCGACTCGATCATCAAGTCGCCCTCTCGGGGCCGGCACGCCGGCCACGACGGAGGCCCCGAAGCCCTGCCTTCGGATGCCGGTTCCGTCGGTTGTGCGGAACGGGGGTCGGGCATACACTGACGCAGCGGGCGAGAGGCCGTTTCGCACCCGTGATTCAACGGTTTTTTGTCATGGTCGAGGTGCGTCTTGCGCCGCGAGTGACGATCTGCCGCAGCACCCATCGGTAACCGTCTATGGGCGTGCGTTTCTCCGGATTTCTCGTGTTGGTCGGGCTGGCCTTGCTGCCACCGCGGCTGTTCGCAGATGACCGGGATGAAGCCCGGCACAAGTTTTTCGAGACGCACATCCGACCGCTGCTGGTCGAGCATTGCTTGGATTGCCACCATGCCGGCGAGGCCTCGGGTGGACTTGATCTGAGTTCGAAGACGGCCTGGCAGCGGGGTGGCGATTCCGGCCGGTTGATCGATCTCGATGATGCCTCGAACAGTCTGCTGCTCAAGGCCGTCAGCCATGAAGACCGGCATCTGCAGATGCCGCCGGATGGCAAGCTTCCCGAAAAACAGATCGATCTGCTGACGCAGTGGGTGACGTCGGGGGCGTACGATCCGCGGGAGGCCGACGGTGAACACGGCGGCGGCAGCCAAGACCCGTCGGCCACGTACGACCACCTGCTCGAGACTCATTGGGCCTATCGGCCGCTGCAGCGGGAGTTCGCGAAGGGGATGGATTCGATCGACGCCTTCGTGTGCCGGGATCTTCACGCGAACGAACTCGGGTTCGCGCCGCAGGCATCCCCCGGCGCGCTGGTGCGGCGGTTGCATTTCGATCTCACCGGCCTGCCGCCGACGCCTGACGAGTTGGCGGAGTGGTCGGCGCATCTCGAGCAGGGTGGATACGAGGCCCTCGTCGACGAGCTGTTGGCCAGTCCGCGACATGCCGAGCATCTGGCGCGACGCTGGCTGGATGTGTCGCGATATGGCGAGTCGCTGACGCTGCGCGGGTGGCCGCTGAAGGAGGCTTGGCGTTATCGCGACTACGTCATCGATTCGTTCGCGATGGACCGCCCGTTCGACGAGTTTGTCCGCCAGCACATCGCCGGTGATCTGCAACGGGAGGGATCCGTCGAGGAGCGCCGGCAGGCCTGTTCGGCTTCGACGTTTCTGGCACTGGGCAACTACAACCGTGAGGAGCAGGACAGGTTGCAGCTCGACATGGACGTCATCGACGAGCAACTCGGCGTCATCGGCGAGGCGTTCCTGGGGCAGACGATCGCCTGTGCCCGTTGTCACGATCACAAGTTCGATCCGATTCCGACGCGCGAGTACTACGCCCTGGCGGGGATCCTGGCCAGCGTGATCACGCTCGAGCACGGGAATGCCGCCATCGCCGATTCCGTGCGCCGGATGATGCCGCTCGACGAGGACGATCAGCGGCGCTACCAGGCTCTCGTGGAACAGCGGCAGCGAGCCGGCACCCAACTGGGCCAAGCCGAGCAGGCCTTGGCAAAGGCCCAGGACGACTCCGATGGGCCGCCGGTCAGGCTGGAGGATCTCGGCGGAATCGTCATGGACGACGTCGCTGCGACCGAGGTCGGGAAGTGGAGGCGTTCGACCTCCACCAAGCGTTACCTGGGGAACGGATATCTGACCGATGACGACGCCGAGAAAGGAAAGAAGTCGCTGACGTTCACGCCGAGCCTGGAGAAGGCGGGCGAATATGAAGTGTTCCTGGCCTATTCGCCGGACTCCAGTCGCGCCAGGAACGTCAAGGTCGCGATGCTGACGGCCGATGGCGACAAGGACTTTGTCGTCGATCAAACCAGGGTGCCGACGGTCGCGGCAATGTTTCACAGCCTGGGCGTGCATCGATTCGAGACCGGCAATCAAGGATACGTGCTTGTCGGGAACGAAGGAACCACCGGGCATGTGACGGTCGATGCGGTGGTGTTTGTACCCGCTGGCGAGCGTCTGCTGCCGAACCAGCCGGCCGGTCCCGACGCAGCGATCGCCGTGCTGAAGGAGCGGGTCGCGACGGCCAAAGCGGAACTGGCGAAGCTGACCACAGAGGACGAGCAGTGGCCACGGTTTCTGGGTGTGAAAGAGAGGAAAACGCCGGGCGACAGTTCGATCTGCGTGCGAGGAAACGTCCATCAGCGCGGTGCGTCGGTGCCGCGCGGCGTGCCGACGGCAGGCTCGTCGGCTC
The DNA here is from genome assembly GCA_044346795.1 of Pirellulales bacterium. Classification (GTDB taxonomy): domain Bacteria; phylum Planctomycetota; class Planctomycetia; order Pirellulales; family UBA1268; genus CAMCQY01. Next base: position 8,551 of record JBIIYN010000042.1, on the reverse strand, counting down.
TCGATCGTGGACAGTTTCAGATTCGAGAAGGCTCGAGTGGGCGGCTGCAGCTTGCCGCATGGCTGAGCGACAACGACAACACGCTGACCTCGCGGGTGATCGCCAATCGGGTCTGGCTGTGGATGATGGGCGAGGGAATCGTGCGAACTCCGGATAATTTTGGGACGACCGGCCAGCCGCCCACGAACCCGGAGCTGTTGGATTTCCTGGCCAACGAACTGACGGAAAACAACTGGTCGATTCGCCATCTCGTGCGGATGATCGTCCGGTCCGCAGCGTATCGGCAGTCGACGCGGGCGTCGAAGCGAGCGATCGAGGTCGACCCCGAGAACAGGCTGTGGAGCCGGGCCGCGGTCCGCAAGCTGACCGCCGAGCAGCTGCGCGACGCCATCCTGCAGATCAGCGGACGGCTCGAATTGAACGGCCGCGCTCCGACCGTCTCCGTCGGGTCTGATTTTGACTACGTCCACACGCAGCCGTGTCGGAGCATCTACGTGCCGATCTTCCGTAACTCGCTGCCCGACATCTTCGTGGCGTTTGATTATCCCGATCCGAGCATGGTGGTCGGCCAGCGGAATCGATCGGTCATTCCGGCTCAAGGCTTGTATCTGCTGAACGCGCCGCTGGTGACGGAGGCCGCCGGAAAGATCGCTCACACAGTGGTCGCCCTGCCCGACGATCAGCAGCTCGAACGGCTGTACGTGCTGACGCTGTCGCGGTCGCCGCGGGGTGACGAGATCGCCGCGGCCGGGTCGTTTCTCGAGCGGGCCGGCGAACGAGTCGACGGCCTGGCCCTGCTGGCCCATGCCCTGATCGCATCCCCTGAGTTCAGGTATCTCAAATGAGGCCGATCTCGACCGAAGCCCCTGTCTTCTCCCGTCGCGCCGCACTGCAGTCGCTGGCGTGCGGATTCGGCTCGGTTGCATTCCAGAGCCTGGTGGCGCAGCAGGCGCTCGCCGGGCAGCCGCATTTCGCGCCGAGGATCAAGCGGGTCATCTTCCTGTTCATGCAAGGCGGCCCCAGCCATGTCGATACGTTCGACCACAAGCCCGTGCTGCTCAAAAAAGACGGCGGCCAGATCGAACTGCAGGACGACCGAGCGATCGCCAACTCGGGCATGGTCCAAGACAGTCAGCAGCGGCTGATGGGCCCGCGCTGGAAGTACGCGCAGCATGGCCAGTCGGGGCTGTGGGGAACCGACCTCCTGCCGGAGATGTGTCGGCTCATGGACGACTTCTGCGTCATCAACTCGATGCACACGACGGGCATCGCGCACGGACCGGCGACGCTGTTTCTGCACTGCGGCGCTTCCAACCAGATTCGTCCCTCGATGGGCTCGTGGATCAACTATGGGCTGGGCTCGGCCAACGAGAACCTGCCCGCCTTCGTGACGATATGCCCAAGCGCGGGCAACGGCGGCGCGCGGAACTATGGCAGCGGCTTCCTGCCGGCGATTTACCAGGGAACGCCGATCGGCAAGGCCGGGCCGGGTGAACTCGATGACGAGCCGATCGATCACTCGAGCAACCCGTTGCGCGACGCCTCCCGGCAACGGCTGATGTACGAGCTTGCACGCCGGCAGTATCGGCTGCAAATGGCATCGGATCCGACCGAGCAGTCGCTTTGCTCGGAACTGGAATCGATGGAGCTTGCATGGCGGATGCAGCGGGCGTTCCCCGATGTGATGGACGTCTCAGGCGAGAGTGAAGAGACGCTGAAGATGTACGGCATGGACCGAAAAGAGACTTCGGCATATGGCAAGAAATGCCTGCTGGCACGACGTTTGGCCGAGGCGGGAGTCCGCTACATCCAGGTCAGCTATGGGGACAATTCAGCCAACCCGGCGTGGGATCAGCACTCCAATCTCGAGCATCACGAAAAGCACGCGCGGGCGACCGACAAGCCGGTGGCAGGGCTCATTCGCGATCTCAAGCAGCGCGGCATGCTCGAGGACACGCTCGTCTGGTGGGGCGGAGAGTTCGGCCGCACGCCTTACGCCCAGAACAATGGAACCGGCCGCGACCACAACGCCGGCGGTTTTACGGTGCTGCTGGCTGGCGGAGGCTTGAAAAAGGGGATCTGCCACGGTTCAACCGACGAACTGGGGCACAAGTCGATCGAAAACAGAGTCCACATGCACGATCTGCACGCGACCATTCTTCATCTGCTCGGTCTCGATCACGAGCGACTGACGTATCGCCATGCAGGACGCGATTTCCGTTTGACCGACGTGCATGGCCGGGTGGTCAGAGAGATTCTGGCGTGACACCAAGGGCACGTGGCTCACGAGCCGCTCCGGGTCCGTCACCACATGCCGCAGGTCGGCGGCGCTTGTCCCGGCTCACGGCGGCGGCGCGGATCGCGATGCACGGATCAGCTTCCCGCCCGCAGCGGGCGGCCGACCCGCATCACGCTCCGCCGACCACGTCGACCCGCGCGGTCGAGCCTGCGGGCGTCGACACCCGCACCTTCACCGCCTGCCCCGCGGCCGTCGGCGCCACCCGCAGCGTCAGCTTGTGCGTCCCCTTGTCGAGCCGCGTGGTGAACGTCCGCTGGCCGTGGTGCGTCTCGGTGCCGACCCACGCCAGAAACTTCTCCGGCGCGTCGATCTCCACCGTCACCAGGCCCCCGTCGTTCACCGCGATCTCGCCCTGCACGTAGAGCAGCGGCGAGTCGCCGCCCCGCAGTTCGTCCAGCGGCAGGTCGCCGCCCGACCGGGCGTAGACAGGCTGCCACTTGTCGGAGCCGAGGATCTTCCCCTCGAACTGCGCCATGAACGGAGCCTCTTCCGGCTTCTCGCCGAGCGTCTTGATCGACTGCATGTCGCCGAACAGCCGCCACCGCTGGATGACCGGCGCGGTGCGGACCGCATACGGTCCCGGCTTGCCCAGTTGGGAGATGAAGGCGACGAGGTCGACCAGTTCGTCGTGGGTCAGGAACCTGGCCAGGCCCTTGGGCATCAGCGACTGCCCCTCGACCTCTTCCTCGATGTCGGCCGTGGCGATGTCGATCGTCTTGCCCGTCGCCTCCTTGAGCCGCACGCGGACGTTGTCGCGGCTGACGATGATCCCGGTGAACACCTCGCCCGCCGCGGTCTGGATGATCTTGGTGACGTACTGCTCCTTGATCGCCAGATCGGGATTGAGAATCGAGTTGACCACGAAGTCGACCGGCGACACGGCCCCCACGCTCGTCAGTTCGGGCCCGACGTCGCCGCCGGCCTTGTGCAACGCATGGCACTTGAGGCAGTTCATGTCGGCCCGGCGAAACACGGCCTCGCCGCGGACGGCGTTCCCCCGGGAGGCGGCCTCCGCGGCGATGGTCGCCACCTCCTCCGACGTCGGCGGGGGCGAATCGGCGGCCATCCCGGCGGCGGCGACGAGCGTGTCGGAGAGCAGCTTGTCGCTGCGACCGGCCGCATACATGCACCGGAGTGCGAGCTTCGCGACGTCGACGTGCAGCTTCTCCCGGGCGAGCGCCGCGGCCAGCGCATCCGGCCCGTCCTTGCGATTCAAGAACGCCTCCACGAGGGCTGCGGGGTCGTCCTGCGGGCCGCTCTCCGACAGCACGACGGCGGCCCGCGCCGCGGCCCGCTCCAGATTCGACCGTGCCAGGCCGGCCACCGCCGCGACGCGGAGCGGCCCGGGCTGCCCGCGTTCTGTCAGCGCGACGAGCGTGTCCTGCGATGTCTGGTCGCCGATCGCGATCAGGCCGTCGACCGCCGCCCGCCGCAGGGCCGCATCGTCGCCGGCCAGCGCGATCCGCTGCAGGTCCCGCGACACGTCGAGCCGCCAGGCGCTCGCCAGCCGCACCGCCGCCTCCCGCAGCCGGCCATCGACGCCGCCCTCGCCACGGATCAGCCCGCCGATCGCGGTCAGATCGCCCGCCGGCTTCACCTTGCGGGTCGTGGCGGTGTCGAGCAGCGTGTCGAACACCTCGAGCCGCAGGGGCGCGGCATAGCCCCCCTGCATCGCATGCTTGAACACGCTGGCCAGTTCGGATGGCTCGCCCCGCTGGCAGATCATCCGCACCACGTCGGGCAGCCGCTCGGCCGGCACCTGCTTCTCCTCGATGAGCGCGACCAGGGGCGCCGCCACGCTGGCGGCGGGCTGCCGCCGCCTGATCCGGCCCTCGAGCGTGTTGATGGTCTCGTCGAGCGTGTAGTGCAGGTAGTCGTCCATCGGCCGCAGGAGCGCCCGCAGGGCGACGGCCAGCGCCCCCTCGTCGTGGAAGAAGCTCAGGGCCCGCACCGCCTCCAGCCGGACCCGCGGATGCTCGTCGGCCACCTGCGTCGCCAGCAGTTCGAGCGGCTGCGAGACGCGGTCGCGCCACGCGGCCAGCACGCGGGTGGCCGCCGCGCGGGCCCGGAAGTCGGGCGACCGCAGCGCCGCCCGCAGTCGGGCCTCGTGGACCACGTCGTGTGCCTGGTGAAGCCACAGCGCCTCGAGCAGATGGTGTTCGTGGTCGGCGGCCTTTGGATCCAGCCCCGCGGTCCAGCGGTCGACGGCGGCGAGCACCTCGGCCGTGTCGCGGTTCCACAGCTCGCTCCGCACCCGGGCACGGGTCCGCTCCTCCGGCTCCGACACGAGGAGGTCGAGGAGCGCCGCCACCGCTTGCCCGGCGATGGCGGCGGGCTTCACGAGCGGCCGCTTCGTGCACCGCACCCGCCAGATGCGGCCGTGAAGGTGGTCACGGTTGGGGTCGCGGAGCGAATGCTGCATGTGCCCCACGAGCGGGTTGAACCAGTCGCACAGGTAGAGGGCGCCGTCGGGGCCGAACTCCAGATCGACCAGCCGCACGTTCTGGTCGGTGGTCCGCAGCAGCGGCTCGACCGGGTCGGCGGCGAAGCCCGACGCCTCGTCCCGCATCCTGTAGTGCAGCACGCCGTGGAACCCGATGCAGTTGGTGAGCAGGTAGTCGCCCTGCACGTCGTCGGGGAAGTTGCGGCTCGACACCAGCTCGCACGCCGCCGTGGGCCGCCACTGCTTGGTGAGGAACTGCTTCATGGTGGCGTGCTTGGCGGGATAGTCGACGTCGCCGGAGAACGCGGTGCCCCAGTAGTTGGCGCCGCCCGAGGCGTCGGCGATGAAGTTCTGGCCCCAGCGGTCGACGGCGTGCCCCCAGGGGTTCGCGAAGGCGTACGAGACGAACACGCCGAAGCGTTCGCTCCGCGGCTCCCAGCGGAACACGCCGGCGTTGACCAGCCGCGTCGGGCCCCACGGGCTCTCGACCTGCGAGTGGTGGAACGTGCCCTCGTGGAGATACAGGCCGCCCCCCTGGTCGTAGGTGAACGCGCTGATCGAGTGGTGCGAATCGGCCGAGTCGAAGCCGTGGAGCACGTACTCGCGGACGTCGGCCTTGTCGTCGCCGTCGGTGTCCTCGAGAAACAGGACGTTCGGCTGCTGCGCCACGAAGATGCCGCCGCGGCCGAACTCGAGGCCCGTGGGCAGGTGCAGCCCGTCGGCGAACACCGTGCACTTGTCGGCGCGGCCGTCGGCGTTCGTGTCTTCCAGGATCAGCACCTTGTCGTGGACGGGCGTGCCGGGGTTGTATTGCGGATACGTCTGCATCGTGCACACCCACAGCCGGCCGCGGGCATCGAACGCGACCTGCACGGGGTTGCCCAGCTCGGGGAACTCCCGTTCCGAGGCGAAGAGGTTGGCCTCGTAGCCGTCGGCCAGCGTGAACGTGGCCAGCGACGCCTCGGGGGCCGTCGCCGCGGCCGCGTCGGGCCGGTTCGTCGGGATCTCGGGCAGCGGACCGGTGCCGCTGTCGTCGATCCGCTCGGACACCCGCTTTCCCTGGGCCACGTCCCACACCCGCCGGTCGCGGACAGCGATCATCTTCCTCAGCTTGGCGAACTCGACCGGAAAGTTGACCGTGCCGAACGGATTCTTGCGGCCGCCATAGATGTAGAAGCCGTTCACCGCGCGATGGTCGTAGAAGAACTGCAGGTTCTTCTCGTTGACGGCGGCCCGCAGGGCGTCGCGATCGACCGGCGTGCCGGCCGCCGGCGGAGCGCCGAACAGCGCTGCATCGAGCGCCTCGGCGACGAGGCGATCGCCGTGGGCATTGAGATGCACCCCGTTGATCGTCAGCTTCTCCGTTTCCGCCTGCTGCATCAGCGCGAGCGACGGCGTGAACAGGTCGACGAAGGGCGTGCCGTGCTTCGCGGCCGCCCGCCGCATGGCGTCGGTGTAGAGCCGAAGATTCGCGTTGTTCGCCTTCCCGTCGGGAAGCTGCGGCGAGCCCATGTCTTCGTGGGCGATCGGCGACACGAGCACCACGTGCCGCAGCCCGGGCAGCGGCGCGAGATCCTGCGCGGCATCCTGCGTGCGATCCCACTGACTGCGGGTCGACGTGAATCGGTCGATCCGCTGCGGCGCCGCGAGGAACTCGTCGAGGTCCCGCTCGAACCGCGGCAGGCCTTCCGGCCCGGCGAAGGACTCGTTGAACCCGAACATCGCGATGAGCACGTTCGGCGCGTGATCCGCCAGCGTGGCGCCGTGGGCCGTGAAATCCTTGGAGCGGGGCCGCAAGGCCACCTCGTCCGCCGACCAGCCGAGATTCCGCACGACGAGTTCCAGCTCCGGAAACCGCGAGTGGAGCAGCGTTTCCCAATGCCCGAAGTACTGCATCCGCTCGGCGAGCGTGTTGCCGATGACGACGACGTGGTCGCCCCGGCGAAGTTCGATGCCGGCCGGTGCGGCGGCCGCGGCCGCGACCGTGGCGAGCAGGATCAGCAGGGCGACGAGCGGGGCCGTGTGTGGTCGCGTCATGGATTCCCTCACGGAAGGAAAAGCGATTGGAATCGGAGTGGCGCCGCGCGGGCGGCCGCTCGGGCAAGCGGGCTTGCAGGGCCAGGTGGATTGCCAGCTGGATTGCGGCCCTTGAGTGTATCTCCGGCGCCGAGTCGAGGGGAATGCCGAGGCGGCTCCGGCGGCGGGCGAGCCACCAGCCGCTGGCACGCGGCTCAGCCGCCATCCGGAAAACTGTCGACATCGAGGGACAGTGCCGATAGAATGGTGGGACGCGGAACAGGAGCTGCCATCCATGCCTACGAAGCCTGCTTGGAAAAAGTCCACACACTGTCGGGCCGTGTCGGTCTGCCTGGCCGTGCTCGGCTCGATGCTGGCGGGTGGCACGCCACGGGCCGCCGAGGCGACCGCGGCGCGGTCGGGCTTCGATGCGGCGAAGCCGCTGCTCGCCCGCTACTGCCTCGACTGCCACTCCGGTGACACGGCCGAGGGCGAGGTGAACCTCTCGTTCGCCACCGACGCCGCCGCGCTCGGCCAGCATGCCAAGCTGCTCGAGCGGGTTGCGGAAATGGTCACGACCGCCCAGATGCCGCCGCCGGAATCCGACCAGCCGACCGACGAGGAGCGGCGGGTGCTGGCCGACTGGCTGCGGACGTTCCTGGCCGCCGAGGCGCGGGCCCATGCCGGTGACCCGGGCCGCGTCGTCCTCCGCCGGCTCAACAACGCCGAATACACGCACACGATCCGTGAACTCACGGGCGTGCATCCGCTCGATCCCGCCAAGGAGTTTCCCGCCGACGGCGGCGCGGGCGAGGGGTTTACGAACACGGGCCAGTCGCTCGTGATGTCGCCGAGCCTGGCCACGAAGTATCTCGACGCCGCGAAGGGCATAGCGGTCCACGCCGTGTTCCTGCCCGACGGCCTGCGGTTTTCAGCCGGTGACTCCCGCCGCGACTTCGCCGACGAGGCGCTCGCCCGCGTCAAGCAGTTTTACTCGCGCTACACGCAGCCGCTCGACGCCGCCGCGGCCGCCGCCCAGCAGACCGTGAAGCAGGGGATCAAGCTCGACACGGGGCACGATGGGTTTCTGCCGGTCGAAAAATATCTGGCAACGACGCTCGCCGAGCGGGAGCGGCTGGCACAGGGGGCCGAGGCCGTGGCCGCGGTGGCCCGCGAGCGGGGTCTGAGCCCGAAGTATCTGGCGACGCTGTTTGCCGCGCTGTCGGTTCCCGAATCGAAGGCAGGCGAGGCCGGTGGGCCCTCGCTGATCCTCGACATGCTGCGCACCCGCTGGAAGGCCGCACAGCCCGCCGATGCCGCGGCGCTGTCGGCGGCTGTCGCCGAGTGGCAGAAGGCCGCCTGGAAGTTCAATACGGCCGGCCTGGTCATCCGCCGGTTCGGCGGAAAAGACGGCCCGGCCTCCTGGATGGAGGCGGTGACGCCGCTCGTCGAGCGGCAGGACATGCGCATCAAGCTGGCCGTACCGAAAGACAAGGACACGATCACGATCCGCCTCGCTTTCGGCGACGCGGGCGACGGCCGCGAGCACGACGTCGTCGTTCTGCGGAATCCGCGGCTCGTGGCCGCCGGCCGGGCCGATCTGCCGCTGGCGATGGTGCGGCCGATGGCAGCGATCCTCGCCGCAGAACGCGAGCGGCTCGCCGCGACTGCGGCGGAATGCCTCGCCGCCGTCGCCGAGACGATGGCCGGCCCGGAGGTTACGACAGGCGGCCGCGACGCCACGGTCGCAGAACTCGCCCGGAAACACGGCGTCGATCCGCGGCTGCTCGCCG
>JBIIYN010000041.1:0-17013 GCA_044346795.1 Pirellulales bacterium | reverse complement strand
ACGTATCCGCCCCACGTCTTGCCGCGGCTCGCGAGGACCACGCGGGCCGCGGTACCCAGCAGGCGGCCACCCTCGATGTTGTCGGTGCCGATGTAGAACGGCCTGGCATCGCGGAACGTCTCGCGATTCACGTCGCCGTCGACCGTGATCACCTTCACTCCCTTGGCGGCGAGGTTCTTCATCTCCTCGACGATCGCCGCGTTGTCCGCCTGGATGACGGAGATGGCCACCCCGGCGACGTCGGACTGGCTGCCGAGCTGCCGGAGCTTCTCGATCTGCCCCTGCGCCGTGCCGTTGTTTTTCTCCATCACGACGCGGAGCCCCTGCGACTCGGTGCCGAACCGCTTCGCCCCCTCGACGAGTCCGGCGTTGCAGGCATCCCAGAAGGGATCGTCGCCGTTGGTGATGAAGATGAGCCGCTTGGGGCCGGCCGATGCGCCGTCCCCCGATGTCGTGGCCGCAGCCGGGGGCCGCTGTTCGGAGCAGCCGGAGAGAGCCACGGCGAGGCAGAGGGCGAGCCCGCCGAGCGGGCGGCGGAGAGGCGATGTTCGTTTCTGCATGGTCGAGCTCCCCATCGTGCACGCGATGTCGGTCGATGTCACCCGGCGACGCTGCGGCAAGCGAATCCCGCAGTGTCAGTAGCGTAGTCCATTTTTTCGGACATGCACCAGAGGCGGCTGCTCCGGGCCGGTGCCCGCCGCGAGCACGCGGGCCAGGATGATCACGTGGTCCCCCATCTGTCCGCCGCCGGCCTGCGTGACGGCCTGGCATTCGAGCCAGGCGCTGGCGTCGGGGATCACGGCGGTGCCCGTGGGGCTGCGATCGACGGCGAGTCCGGCGAAGGGATCCTCGCCCGGCCCGGCGGGACGGCCGAAGCGGGCGACCAGCGGCCGCTGGGACTCTCCCAGGACGTTGACCACGAACGGGATGCACTGATCGATGGCCGCCAGGAGGTCGCGCGACGTGCCGACCGCGATCGTGATCAGGGGCGGCACGAACCCGCCCTGCATGACCCAGCTCGCGAGCATGGCCCGGTCGGTCTCGGCGGAGCCGCCCTCCCGGCCGCGCCACGTCACCACGAAGAGGCCGCTGGGAATGCGTCCGAGCGCTGCCGCCGGGTCGGCTGCCTGAGTCGGCGCGGCAGCGGTGGCATCCTGAGCCGACGCGTCGCCAAGAGATTTCTCCGGGGCCTTTTCGGACGTCGTGGCGCTGTCACTTTGGGTCGGTTGCCGTGGCTGCATCATGGTGGTGATGTTGAGAAAAGGCGGTGGTTGGGAGTTTCGCAAGTTCGCGGGCTTGCCTCGTTTCCCCGGGCGCGGAGCCACGTGTCACCGAATGCCGACGAAGACTTTTCACCGGCTTGCTTCGATGGCGGAAACGGCAGCGTGATGCCGATCAATCTGTGGCCGGCATCGCCGTCTGCGTAGAGTGTCGCAGTGTCGGTCACGAATCGCAACCCGTGGACGGTTGTCAGGCTCACCCGTCCCCACGCCTCGCGCCCATGCCATTTCACCGACTCCCTTCGCCATCGCCGACGCGCTCCCGTCCGTCGCCGGGTGGTGCGCGCCGCATCCGCGTGCCGCTCGTGCTCGCTGCGGTGTCGGCCGCGATCATGGCCGCGACCGTGGTGCTGGCCGCGGAGCCGGAACTGGTGTGGACGGCCGAGCCCCAAAATCCCCTTGCTGATCGCGGCTCCGGAACCCCTTCGATACCCGCGCCGTTGCAGGAACCGCTTCCTCCCCTGGAACCGGGTGGCCAGGTGCCGCTCATGCCGCTGCCGCCCGCGCAGCCCCGCGGTCCCGTCGTGCTCGACATGCCCTACGAGGCGGCTCCGCATTGTCCCGACGAATGCCTGCCGCCCGGAGCCGGCTTTCCCGAGGGCTTCGACGACCTCTGGGCCGCGCGGCCATGGTTCTGGCAGATCATGCCCAACAACCTGATCTACACGAGCTACCTCGCGGGCCCGAAGGAGCCGCGGATCGGCACCTCTGTCTATCGCGACACGGCTCGCGATCCGATGAATCCGTCGATCACGAACGGCACGCTTTGGGATACGACGCTCGGCGGCCGCGCGTCGATCCTCCGCTACGGCTCCGACCCCGTGCTCCATCCGCAGGGCTTCGAGGTGCAGATCGAGGGCGCCGCCTTCGTGCGGCTCGACCCGCAGGATGATCGCGACCTGCGGAGCGGCGACTACCGTTTCGGCGTGCCGCTGGTCTACGGGATCGGTCGCTGGCAGACGAAGCTCGCCTACTACCACAACAGCGCCCACCTCGGCGACGAGGCGATGCTCAAGTACCCGGACTTTCCCCGGGTCAACTACGTCCGCGACTGCATCGTCTGGGGCAATTCCTGGTATCCGTTCGACTGGCTGCGGCTCTACGGCGAGGTTGGCTACGCCTTTTTCAACTCCGGCGGGTCGGAACCGTGGGAGTTTCAATACGGCACGGAACTGATCCAGGCCCGACCGACCGGCATTCACGGCGCGCCGTTCCTGGCCGTGAACGGCATGTCGCGGCAGGAACTCGACTGGGGCGGCAATGTCTGCGTGCAGACCGGCTGGGCCTGGCGGGGGCGACGCAGTGAGAAGCTCTTCCGCATCGGGTTCGAGTACCTCTACGGCTCGGATCCACAGTACGAATTCGTGTTCTACAATCAGAACCGCTACGGCGTCGGCATGTGGTACGACTTCTGACTTCACGGCAAGGCTCGGCATCCTGCCGACCTTGCCTTGGCGGGCCTCCGCCCGCTGGCACGAACCCGGCCCTCCGGGCCTGGCGCTCGGTGGGAGCATCAACGGGCCGACCGTCGCTTGGCCGACCTCCGTCGGCTGGTTCTTACCCGGGCCTCCGGCCCTGGCGCTCGGTGGGGGAGCGTAGCTGGTCGGGGGTCGCGCGCAGCCGCCGGTGAACTCTGCGACTCACGAACGATTCGCCATCGTCCAAGAGCCTCCTGTAGCAGAGTCCGCCGGTGGCGAGCACGTGCCCCCGGCCGGCGCAGCGGCTTCACGGCGCCCTCCGGCCCTGGCGCTGATACGATCATTCCCACCATGCCCCTGCTCGCGATCGAGACCACCTGCGACGAGACCGCCGCCGCGATCATCGCCCGTGATCGCACCGTGCTGTCGAGCGTGGTGGCCAGCCAGGATGCCCTCCACGCGCGGTGGCGCGGAGTCGTGCCGGAGGTGGCGTCTCGGGCGCACGTCGAGCGGATCATTCCGGTGATCGACGAGGCGGTCTCCCGGGCGGGCATCGGGCGGACCGACCTCGCCGCCGTCGCCGTCGCCGTGCGGCCGGGGCTCGTCGGCTCGCTGCTCGTGGGGCTGGCGGCCGGCAAGGCGATCGCGGCGGCGCTCGCCATTCCCGTCGTGGGCTACGACCACGTCGCCGCGCACCTCTACGCCTGCCGGATCACGCACGGCGAGCGGATGCGATATCCGTGCGTCGGCCTCGTGGCCAGCGGCGGCCACACATCGCTGTTCCTGGTCCGGAGCCCGACCGACCTCGAGCGGCTCGGGGGCACGATCGACGACGCGGCCGGCGAGGCCTTCGACAAGGCGGCCAGCGTGCTCGGGCTCGGCTATCCGGGTGGCCCTCAGATCGAGGTGGCGGCCGTCGGCGGCAATCCAAAAGCGCATCGACTGCCGCGGCCGCTGGCCAACGACCACGATCGGCTGGACCTCAGCTTCAGCGGGCTGAAGACGGCGCTCCGCTACCTGGTGCGGCCACCGGGGGCGGCCGCCGACACGCCCGTTCCCCGCGGCCAGGCGCTCGCCGACCTCGCCGCGTCGTTCCAGCAGGCGGTGATCGACTCGATTCTGGCGAAGGTCGAGCTTGCGCTCGAACGGACCGGCTGCCGGACGCTGGCGATCGGTGGAGGCGTGACGGCCAACGCGCTGCTCCGCGAATCGGTGGAGCGGCTGGGCCGCTCGAGGGGGATCGACGTGCTCATTCCGCCCCGGTCGCTCTGCACCGACAACGCGGCCATGGGAGCGATCGCCTGGGAGCGGCTCGACCGCGGCGAAAACGACGGCCTGGAACTCGACGTGCTCCCCGGCACCGACCGCTCCGCCGCCCGACGCAAGCTGTGACGCTGGGCTCGCCAGGATGTCCGGGCCCGGCGTGAAGTCAATCCCCGGGCTCACGCCCGGGGCTTTTATGCGGAAGGCGGCACAACCCGATGAAGGCCGCTTCGGGCTTGGATGGGCATTGGGCGCCAGGCCCGGAGGGCCGGGTAAGTACCAGCCGACGGAGGTCGGCCAAGCCGGGTCGGGCAGGATGCCCGAGCCCGGCGTGAAGTCGTCTCGCCCGGATGGCGAGCGATCGGCAGTCGAGGGAACCCTCGGCGTTCCCTCCGACTGCCCAAGCGAGCAGGGGCCATGGATGGGACTGCTCGCGTGAAGTCAGAAGGAGGAGAACTGCTCGAACTCGTCGTACGGGCGGTGCTCGAGATTGACGAACCGCGTGTAGTCGTGCTGCCACAGCAGCTTCACGTCACCGATGGGCCCGTTGCGCTGCTTGGCGATGATGATCTCCGCCTGCCCCTTCACCCGTTCGCGGTCCTCGTCGGTCGTCTGGTAATACTCCTCGCGGTGCACGAACATCACCACGTCTGCATCCTGCTCGATGGCCCCCGATTCCCGCAGATGGTTGAGCCGCGGTCGGTTGTCCCGCGACACCTCCGCCTGTCGGTTGAGCTGCGCCAGGCAGAGCACCGGCACGTCGAGTTCGCGGGACATTGTCTTCAAGCGACGGGCGATCTTGGCCACCTGCTCCTGACGCGGGTCCCGCGGGTTGTCAGGCTCGATCAGCTGCAGATAGTCGATCACGATCAGCGACAGCCCCTGCTTCCGCTTCAGCCGGCGGGCCACGGCGGCGATTTCGGTGAGCGTCCGGCCCGGGGTGTCGTCGATGTAGAGCGGCGACGAGCTGATTTCGGCCGACTTCTGCACCAGCCGCCGCCGATCCTCCTGCGAGATCGTGCCGTTGCGGAGCCGGTGGCCGTTCACCTGGGCCGCCGAACAGAGCAGCCGATCCGCGAGTTCGAGGCTCGCCATTTCGAGGCTTACGAACAGGGCCGGCTGCTTCGCGTGGATGGCGACGTTTTCCGCGATGTTCATCGCGAAGGCCGTTTTCCCCATGCTGGGGCGGGCGGCCAGGATGATCAGCTCCGAGTTGTGCAGGCCCCCGCAGAGCGTGTCGAGGTCGGTGAAGCCCGTTTCCACCCCCCCGAGGGCGTGCTCGTGCTTCATCCGCGCATCCATGCGGACCATCACCTCCTCGAGCACCGCCTCGATCGGCTTGGCCTCCGCCGAACTGCGGTGCTCGAGGATCTGGAAGATCTTCGCCTCGGCGCGCGACACCAGCTCTCGCGGCTCGTCGGCGGCGTCGTAGGCGTCGCGGAGAATGTCGGTGCTCGCGTCGATGAGCGAGCGGAGCATCGACTTGTCGCGGACGATGTGGGCATAGTGGGTGGCGTGGGCCGCATGCGGCACCGACTGGAGGATGTCGGCGATGGCGGGGGCACCGCCCACTCGCTCGAGGTCGCCCTGCGTGCGCAGCCGTTCCAGCACGATCGTGATGTCGATCCGCTTGCCCGAGTCGTGCAGTTCCAGCAGGTGACGATAGAGCACCTGATGCGCCTCGTCGGCAAAGTCATCCGGCCGGACGACGAGGGCGATGTCGTCGCAGACGTCCGGCTTCAGGAGGATGCTGCCGAGCACCGCCCGCTCGGCGTCGACGTTGGCGGGGCGTTCCCGGGCATCGATCGGAAGCACGGCCGCGGGGCGGCCGTCGGCCGCGTCGTCACCCCGCCGCCGGCGCCGGTCGGATCCGCGCCGGCCGGAGGGCTGGCCAGCCGACTGCCGGTCCGAAAACTCCCTCCGCGACGCACCTTCCGATGCAGCCATGCGCCAGCCTCCCTGTGTTTCGCCCGACCACGACACGTGGCTCGCCGCAGCCCGCCTTCAGGGCGGCCCAACCGGCGGACGGTTCACGGCGAATCACTTCGCCGCGGTTTCGCTGCTCGACGGCACCACCCACACCTTGAGATCCCCCTCGACCTCGGCGGCAAGGTGGATGCGCACGGTATAGAGGCCCACTTCCTTGAGCGGTCCCTGCAGCACGATCTGATCGGGGCTGACCATGAGATCCTGCTGCTTGAGTGAGCGGGAAATCTCCGGTGCGCCCACGGAGCCGTAGAGGTGACCCTCGTCGTTGGCATTGGCCTCGATCGTGACACTGGTGCGCACCAGTTCCGCCAGGAGGCTGCGCAGCCCCGCGAGCCGCTCCCGGGCGATCTCCTCGAGCTTGGCACGGTGCTTCTCGACCATCCGCTTGTGGTGCTCGGTGGCGACGGTCGCCAAGCCCTGGGGGATCAGGTAGTTGTAGGCGTAGCCACGCTTGACCTCGACCACCTCCCCCTGCTTGCCGAGGTGCTCGACAGCGTGAACCAAGAGAAGTTCGATGCCCCCGCGCTTGCCCTTCGGCAGCCTGGTGGTCGCGGGCAGTCGCTTGTTCGGCAGTTCTCGTACGGGCATCACTGGGCTCCTTGGTTCGAAAGTTCTGTTCGAAAGTCTTGTCGAGGGGGTGTCTTGGGGACGTGGTGTTTTGGAAACGGACGCGGGGGAAAAACGGCCAACCAGTGGGCCTCAGAACGGGATGTCGTCGTCGCCGCCGCCACGACTGTCGCCGCCGAAGTCGCCGCCGGGGACGTCGCTCGCCGTCCCCACATCATACCCGCCGCTCTGGTCGTATTCATCGCCGCCGGAGGCAGCCGGGCTGCCTCGGCCGGCAGCGGCCGGCCGGGCCTTGCCCCGGGCGCCGTCGCCGGACCGGCCCTCGCCGGACCGGCCTCCGAGCAGTTGCATCCGTTCGCAGACGACCCGGAGCTTGGAATTCTTCTTTCCGTCCTTCTCCCACGTGTCGAGTTTGAGGCGGCCGTCGATCAGCAGCGGCGAGCCCTTGGTGACGTATTCGCCGGCCACTTCGGCGGTGCGTCCCCAGAGCGTCACGTCCACGAACGTGGTCTCTTCCACCCATTCGCCCGTGGCGGTCTTCCGCCGGTCGTTCACGGCCAGGCCGATATCGGTGACGGCCGTTCCATTCGCAATGTAACGGAGTTCCGGGTCCCGGGTCACGTTGCCCAGCAGGATCACCTTGTTGAAGCTCGCCATGACACACGCCTCCTTTGCCTGAAGTCAGTTTGGTATCTGAACGCCTGTACAACTTCCGGCAGGATAATCGGTGCTGGCCGGTCGTGCAAGCGGCCGCAATTTTCACCACCCGGGAAAGACTCAGCCGTCCGCGCCGGGCTCGAACATCGCGGGCGAGCGAACGGCTTCACCCCGTGCCGCCAGCGTCGGCCACCGGTTCGGCGGCCACGGCCGGAGTCGGGCGTCGGGCCACCGTGTCGCCGGCCAGGGCATGCTGCACCAGGGCGTCGGCGATCCGCGGATCGACCCGAAGAACGAGCTTCCTGATGATGTCGTCGGTGATTTCACACTGCCGCTCGACCGCCGCGAGGTTGCCGCCTTCCATGCGGAAGTAGGTCAGCCAGTAGACGCCCTTCTTGTGTCCCTTGATGGGGTAGGCGAGCTTCCGCTCGTCCCACAGTCGGGCGGCCAGGATCGTGCCGCCGTTTTGCGTGATGATGTCGGCCACCTGCTGCGTCGCCCCCGCCGGATCGCGGGAGTATTTCGTCGGATCAAGAATGAACATGCCCTCGTACACCGTCATGACTTTCGCGCTCCAAATTTCGTGGCTATCGTGGGATTCGTGAATCGGTCGGGTCTGTTGAATCGGGCCTTGGAATCGTGTCCTACAGCTCGTTTTTCCGGCTGCGGGAGGTCGTCAATTGTACCTGTTCATGGCCGCTTGGATGCCGACCGCCAGCCACTCCTCGGCGGCGTCGGCCGCCCGTTCCAGCAGGCAGTCGATCGCCGCCCGTTCCGCCTTGGCAAACTTGCCGAGAACGAAATCGGCCGACTTCCAGCCGGTGGGCATCGGTCCGATCCCCAGCCGCAGCCGTGGGATGGCCGTGCTGCCCAGCCGGGCGAGCACGTCGGCGAGGCCGTTTTGGCCGCCGCCGGAGCCACCGGGCCTGAGCCGGATCGTGTCGGTCGGGAGTTGAAAGTCATCACAGATCACCAGGATGTCAGCGTCGTCGATCTTGTAGAAATCCCGGGCGGCCAGAACGCTCGTGCCGCTGAGATTCATCCACGTGAGCGGCCAAAGCAGCATCGCCGGGCATCCCCGCAGCGTCGCCTGTGCCGTCTCACCCTGAAACCGCGGCCGGCGCACCGGTGAGCCGGCTCGGCGGGCCAGGATTTCCAGCACGTCGAATCCGACGTTGTGCCGGGTGCCTTCATACCCACGTCCCGGGTTGCCGAGGCCGACCAAGAGTTTCACGTGCGGTTGCCGGGAAGCATCGGCGGCGGCTCAGGCCGCCGTCAGGACTTCTCCGCTTCGGCTTCTCCTTCCTCGGCCGGCTTGCGGCCGATCACTTCCGGTTCGGCGACCCCGGCTGCGGCCGCCTCCTCGCCCTTCTCGACCGCCACGGCACAGCTCACGACGACCTCGTCGGCCGCGGCCAGGGCCTTCGCGCCGGCCGGGAGTTCGAGATCATGCACCTTGATCGATCCGCCGAGTTGAAGTTTGCCTACGGACGCATGGATCCGCTCGGGAATCGCGTCGGCCCGGCATTCCAGCTCGATTTCGTGGAGGATCAGGTTCAGCACGCCGCCCGCCCGCTGGCCGGGACATTCCCCCTTCAGGTCGACGGGCACCTTGATCTTCACTCGGTCGGAGCCGCTCACCCGCAGGAAATCCACGTGGAGCGGCTCGACGCCGAAGGTGTCCCACTGCAGTTCGCGGATCAGGGCGCCGGTCTTCACGGCACCCTTCAATTCAACGAGGCGGCTGCCGTGGCGGACGGCGGCCTGCACGGCCTCGCGGCTGGTGACGAGATCGACGCACTTCTCACCGTGGCCGTAGAGCACGGCCGGCACCAGACCCTGCCGGCGCAGCCGCCGGCTCTCGCGGCTGCCGGTCGCGGTGCGCAGCTTGACTTCAACGGAATCGCTCATGGGATCTCCTCTTGGGAAGCACGTAATTCTGCCATGGACCAGCCGTTCCGCAAGCCGAGTTCACTCCCGCCGGAAATTGCGGTGTTTTGCCGGCCAGCGACCGCTTTCGCCGTTCTGCCGCTGAAGCGGGGGAGGGGGCGAGGCCGCCGCCGCCCGAAGGGGCTTTCGGGGCCGCCCGATCACTGGAACATCATGCTCACCGATTCGTTGCGGTGAATCCGCTTGATGGCCTGCCCGAGCAGGCTGGCGATCGACAGTACGGTGATGGTGGGCAGCGACTTTTCCGGGGGGAGCGGGATCGAATCGGTGATGATGATGCCGGCGAACGGCGCCGCCTCGAGCCGCTCGATCGCCGGGCCGACGAGCAGGCCGTGCGTGGCCGCGGCATAGATCGCCTTCGCGCCGTGGCGATGCACGACCTCGGCCGCCGAGCAGATCGAGCCGGCCGTGCTGATCATGTCGTCGAACATCAGCGCGATCTTGCCCGAGACGTCGGCGCCGATGATGTTGGCGCTCTTGGTCGTGTCGGCGCTGAGCCGCCGCTTGTCCACGATGGCCAGCGGCACGCCCAGGTGGTTGGCGTGGCCGACCGCCGCTTGATGCCGCCCGCGTCGGCGCTCACCACCACCAGTTCGTCGTGCGGCAGGTCCATCGACTGCAGGTGGTTGTTGAGCACCGGCGCGGCATAGAGATGGTCCACCGGCACGTCGAAGAAACCCTGGATCTGGGCGGCGTGCAGATCCATCGCCAGCACGCGGTCGGCGCCGGCCCGCGTGATCAGGTTGGCGACGAGCTTGGCCGTGATCGGCACCCGGCCGGCGTCCTTGCGATCCTGGCGGGCGTAGCCGAAGTAGGGGATCACGGCCGTGAGCCGGTAGGAACTCGCCCGCTTGAAACTGTCGATCATCACGAGCAGTTCCATCAGGTTTTCGTTCACCGGCGGGCAGGTCGGCTGCACGATGAACACGTCACGGCCCCGGACGTCCTCGTCGATCTTGCAGGAGATCTCGCCGTCGGGAAACCGCCCCATCGAGATCTTGCCCATCGGCAGGTTCAGGTAGCGGCAGATGTCCTGCGTGAGCGGCACGTTGGCAGGGCCACCGAAGATCTTGAGGTCGTTCATCGTTCCATCCTGCGGGTGGGGGCGACGGCTGCCGGATCGAACGCCACTGTGACGGCCGACCGCCCGTTCTTCAAGCCGTGACCGGTCTTCATGCGGCAGGGCTTCGCGGGTCGAGGGCCGGAGCCGGTTTTTCGACAGAAAAACGCGGCAAGCGATCATCGGGCAATCTGTAGCGGTTGCCCAATTCTTCCTGGATCAAGTGGTGGCGACGGTCGAATGCAGGAAGTGGTGGGTGCCGGGCCGGGCTGGTGCGATGTCGGGTCTGCGGGGGGGAAGGTGGGAAGCGGGGGATCATGGCAGGATCGAGGCTGGAGGCAGGTCGCGCCGCCTTTCGTCGAGGGCTGGCGTCCGTCGTTCCGCTGCTCTCGGCGTGCGCCCAGCTCGGGCTCATGATCGGTGGGCCCGTCCATGCGCAGCAGCCGCCGGCTTCGGCTCCGCCCCCGGCCGGCCCGCGGGCCGCGGCGCCCGCCGCCCAACCGCCCGCGGCGCCGCCGGCCGCTGCGGCGCAGACACCGGCTGCCGCGGCGCCGCAGGCGGCCGCGCCCGACCTGGCACGGGAGTTCGCCGACCTCGACGTCGGCGGGCTGCGCGAGGCCTGGTCGCGCACGCCCAGTTTCGTCGGCGACGGCTGCGCCCCCACGTCGACCACGTCGAGCCTCGCGGTGGGCCGGCTGCTCGTGATCGCCCCCGGCCTCTTCGCTTCCACCGGCGAGTTCTTCGGCAACCAGCCCGCGCAGATCAACACCGTCACCGACGGCAGCTACAACAGCGTGCAGGCCATCCAGGCCGCCGGGTATCCGTCGTTCATCCTGCCCGCCCAGCCGCTGGGCAACGTCCCCGGCACGCCGCCGGTGAGCCTGCCGGTCGGCGGCGCAACGCCGGGGGCGGGGATCACTCCGGTGCAGTCGCCCGATGCGTTCACCGCGGCGGTCGACAACACGTTCGCCACCGACCCGAACCTCGACACGTCGCAGTACGCCGACCAGAACCCCAAGACCGTCTACGACGCGGCCAACTCCGGCGCGCTGCCCACCGGTTCGGACAGCCACGATGCGTTCCTCTTCTACAACTACGTCATCGAGGTCGACTCCGCCGCGCTCCTGCCGGGCATCAACGTCGGCTTCACGAAGCTCGTCGAGAATTCGAGCCCGATCCCCCGCGACCGCGTCTATTTCAACTACAGCTACTTCAAGGGGGCGAACATCACGCCCGGCCGGGCCGACGTGAACCGCTTCACGCCCGGCTTCGAGAAGACGTTCTTCGACCAGTGGACATCGATCGAGATCCGCACCCCGTTCGCCGGCACGCTCAGCAACGTGCAGACGGTCGAATCGGGCGCCTGTGGCGGCCTGTCGGAGTATCGCGACGTCGAGTTCGGCAACATGTCGGTGATCTTCAAGTCGTTCCTGCTGCAGCGTGACACCTGGGGGCTGACGTGCGGCATGCAGGTGCTGCTGCCCACGGCCGAATCGGTCTTCGTGAACGGCACGAACCAGACCGGGCAGCCGCTGAACCTCGTCTACGTCGAGAACCAGTCGGTGCACACCATGCCCTTCTTCGGTTCCGTCTGGGCGCCCAGCGAACGCTGGTTCAATCAGGCCATGCTGCAGATGGACGTCGACGCGAACGGCAGCCCCGCGTACGTGAACAGCACGCTCGACCCGGGGCTCGGCGGCAAACGGCTCACGAGCGCCGGCCGGGTGCTCTATCCGACGTTCATGTACATCAGCTTCAGCACCGGCTACTGGGTCTACCAGGCCAACGGACCCGGCCTCACCGGCTTCTCCCCGATCATGGAGGTGCACGTCAACCAGGCGATGAACGAATTCCGGCCGATCAACGCCTTCGGCTACAGCCTGGGGAACGACCAGGGCATCGTTTCGGTCACCAACGGCCTGGTGGGATGCAACTTCGAATGGAACCGGCGGTCGACGGTCACGTTCGCCTACGTCACTCCGCTGGGGGGCGGTCTCGACCGATTTTTCGACGGGGAATTGCGGGCGTTCGTCAACTGGCGGTTCGGCCGCCAGAACCGGCTGACGCGGGCACAGTTCTGAGAAACGGCCCGCCGAATCGTTGACGCGGGCCCCGGCAAGGGATATTCCAATCGGTGGCGGACGTGCCCGTGAATCGCAGCGCCCTCTCCTTCCGACGTCGCACCATGCGAAAGACGCGGTCGAATCTCCCGGTCCCCGAACGGCTCGAGCCGCGCGGCATGATGGCGGTGATCGCCTTCGTCGACACGCTTTCCGGCGGGCTGCGGATCGAGCTTGGCGAGGACGGCGACCAGGCCACGCTCACCGTGGTCGATCTCGGTTCGAGCGTGCCGATCAGATTTTACGAGATCACCGGCACCGGGCTGACGGCCCCGGCCTCGTTCTCGGCGGCGGTGGTCAACGGGATCGATGTGAGCGGGGCGGCGGGCAGCCAGACCTTCCGGATCGCGGGCGGTGCCGGATACCCGGTGGAGGACTCGCTGCAGGTGGACTCCGGCGTGGAACAAACCGAAATCCACGGTCCGATCGACGCCGCCGGCGCCGTGGTCGTCCAGTCGCCCGCGATCGTGCTGGGCGCCGGCGTGCGGACGAGCAGCAAGCAGAGCTATGAGGGGCAGGTGCTGCTCGATGGCGACGTCGTGGTCGATGCGGCCGGTTCGATCGCGTTCACGAGCACGCTCGACGGACCGGCGTCGCTCACGGCATCCGCCTCCGGCACCATCTCCTTCTCGAGCGCCGTGGGGAGCAAGTCGCCGCTTGCCGGCCTGGCGATCATGGGCGGCCAGACCGTGACCGCGGAGGCTCCGATTCATCTCGTCGGTGGCGTGACCGGCGCCTTGTTCGACGGCATCACGATCGGTTCGCAGGTGAACGCCGTGTCCCTTACCGGAGGCGGCTCGATCACGGGGTTTTTCGGGGCCGGCATCGTTTTCACGGGCACCTCGCTCGACTCCACGATCCGCGGCTTCGACATCCATGCGAATCGTGGCTTCGGCATCCTCGTCAATCCCGGCGACTACACCGGCACGGTGATCGCCGGCAACACGATCCGGGCCAATGGCACCTTCGGCGGCGAAGGCGGTATCGGTGAAGGTGGCACCAGCGAAGGCGGCTCGTTCAGCCGCACCGGGGGCGACGGAGTCCGCGTCTTGGGCAGCCGCCTCACCATCGGCGGCGAAGCCCAGGCGGGCAACCTGATCAACGGCAACGCGCGGAGCGGCGTCGCCGTCGCCGCGGCGACGGCGTTCGGCAACACGATCCTTGGCAACTCCATCTTTTCGAACGGACCGACGAGCCCTGCCGTGCCCGGCGACGGAATCCTGCTCGAGAACGGCGGCAACACCGGCCACGCGGCCCCGACGATCGAAGCCGTGGTGCCCGATCCGGTGGCGCAGGTCGTCCGCGTCCGCGTGTCGATCCCCGCCGCCGGGGAGCGGACATTTATCGTGCAACTCTTCGCCAACACCGCGGCCGACGCGGCCGGCACGGAGCCGGTCGACCCGACCGTATTCGAAGGCCGCACGTTGGTGGCCGAAGGCACGGTCGCCGGTTCGACGCCGTTCACCCTCGAAATTCCCCTGCAGTCCGTCGCGCTGGGGGATTGGCTGACGGCCACGGCGACGGAGTCAGAGGCGGGCACGTCGCCCTTCTCCGCGGCCGCCCAAGTGCCCGAGCAGCCGCCCGCGGTGGTGTTTGCCGTGGGCACGGCGGGGTCGTCGGTGGCCTGGGAGCGCGAATTCGCCTACACGACGGTCAACGCGACCACGATCCGCATCCCCGGCCTGCCGGCGGCGCAGGCGGGGTTCTTCTCGGCCCGCATGCCGCTGACGATCACGCCGATGGGGCAGGGTGAGTCGCGGCAGGTGACGGTTGTCCGCAGCCGCTACGACGTCCGGCAGCGGGCGGTCATCGCGACCCTGAGCCAGACGATCCCGACCACCCCCGCGGCCGGCACGCTCGTGCTCGGCGTCCCCAACCTTCCCGGCGCCCGGCTCGTCGAGGCCACCGAGGGAATCAAGCAACGCGAGTTCGCCGCGGCCGATCTGGCCCGGGCCGGATACTCGAACGCCTTCGTGACCCGGTTTCAGGGGGGGCTCAGGGTGGCCGCGCGCGATCTCGACGGCAATGGCCGGTCCGATCTCGTCGTCGCCCCCGGCGGCGTGCCCGACCGGCCGGATCCCTCGATGCCGAGCCGGAAGCTCGCGCAGGTGTTCGGCAGCTCGCTCTCGACGATCGCGATCTTCGACGGCCCGGCCGAGCCCGCCTGGGAGCCGGTCACGCTCGACGTCGCTCCATTCTTTCCGGCCGGGGCCCGTGACGGCTATTTTCTCGCGGTGGGCGATTGCGCGGGCGACGCCGAGGGCAGCGGCGTGGTGGAACTCGTCGTGGCCGCGGGGGGCCGCGTGGTGATGTTCGACGTGGGGGTGGGTGAGCCGGGTGGCCGGCCCACGATCAATCCCGTTCCGCTGCGGGTCATCGATCTCCCGGCGGGCCGGTCGATCACGTCGGTGACGGCGGGGCGGCTCCTCGGCACCGAGGGCTTCGACGACGTGATCGTGGCCTCGACCACCGCCACGCAGCGGGTCGCCGGGGTGACGACGGTGACGATCCTCGCGGGCCCGACCCTCGAGACCACGCGGTCGTTCCCCGTCTCGAGCCTGGTCGAGTCGGGGCCGTCGCGACGCCTGGTCAACGTGTTCGGCTTTGGCGCGTCGCTCGGCGTGGGCGACATCGACGGCGACGAACGGCCCGATCTCGTCCTCGGGGCCGGCGCCAACGGCTTGGCCAACTTCCGCGTGCTGGGCGGGGAATACATCACCTCGGAAGCCGCCACGGTCAATCCCGCCGTCTTCACGGCCACGATCGCCGAGCAGCTCGGGCCCACGGGGCGATTCGCGCAACCGCCGCGGCAGGGCCGCGGCTGGAGGCCCTCGGGCGGCCCCGACTTCTTCACGCCGGGGGAGGTGAGCGGCCCGACCGGGATGGGATTCAACGCCCCCTTGTCGATGATCGTGGTCAACGGCCTCCCCGGTGCCGGTGGCCGGGCGCGGGTGTTCGCGGCGCTCGGTGGCGCGAACCAGACGGCCAACACGGTGCGCCGGTTCCTCTTCAACGGTGAGGTCGCCTGGACGTCGGACGCCGCCTTCGATCTGCTGCCGATGTCGGCGGGCGGCCCGCGGTTTCGTCACGGCGCGGGACTTCGGCTCGGTTGAAACGCTTGCGGAAGCGCCGTCGGCCGTCCTATCCTGCGGGGGCCCGAGCATCCGCTGGCAGCCCGAGGAGTTTTTCGATGCGAGTCGCGTTCACCTGTGTCGTCGTGACGTCGTTCGCCCTGTCGGGAGCCCGGGCCGATTGGCCGGAATTCCGCGGGCCCGCCGCGATGGGCGATGCGGCCGACAAGGGGCTGCCGGTGCGCTGGAGCGAGACGGAGAACGTGGCCTGGAAGACGCCGATTCCCGGCCTCGGCTGGTCGTCGCCGGTGGTCCACGGCGGCCGCGTCTACCTCACGACCGCCACCGGGGCCGACGGCGACAGCCGGTCACTGCGGCTGGTGTGCCTCGATGCGCGGACGGGAGCCGTCGCCTGGGACAAGGAACTCTTCGTGCAGAACGGGCCGGTGCAGATGCACGCCAAGAACAGCCACGCAAGCCCGACGCCGCTCGTGGCCGACGACCGCCTGATCGTGCACTTCGGTCCGCATGGCACCGCCTGCACGACGCTCGCCGGCGAGATCGTCTGGAAGCGGACGCTCGCCTACTCGCCGCAGCACGGCAATGGCGGTTCGCCGGCGCGTGCGGGTGACGTGATCGTGATCTGCTGCGACGGCAGCGACGAGCAGTACGTGGTGGGGCTCGACCTGGCGACGGGCGACGTGCGCTGGAAGACCGACCGCGATACGAAGCCGACGAAGGGGTTTTCGTTCGCCACGCCCCTCGTGACGTCCGTCGCCGACACGGCGCAGGTGATCTGCCCCGGCAGCGACGCCGTCTTCGCCTACGACCCGGCCACCGGCCGCGAGATCTGGCGGGTCGACTATCCGGGCGGCTACTCCGTGATCCCGCGGCCGGTGCACGCCGCGGGGCTCGTGTTCGTCGGCTCGGGCTACGACAGGCCGGTGCTCTACGCGATCGACCCGTCCGGCCGCGGCAACGTGACCGCGACGCACGTCCGCTGGAAGCTCGACCGCGGTGCGCCGCACACGCCCTCGGTGCTCGTCGTGGGAGAGGAACTCTACTGCGTCTCCGACAGCGGCGTCGCCGCCTGCCTCGACGCGCGGACGGGCGCGGAGCGGTGGCGCGAGAGGCTCGGGGGCAACTACTCGGCGTCACCGCTTCATGCCGGCGGGCTCGTCTACTTCCAAAACGAGACGGGCGAGGCCGTGGTGGTGAAGGCGGGGCCGGCGTTCGAGGAGGTGGCCCGGAACCTGCTCGGCGGCGGCGAGCGGACCTTCGCGTCGTACGCCGTCGACGAAGGCGGGCTCCTCGTGCGGAGCGAGTCAGCCCTCTACCGCATCGGGGCGAAGTGACGAAACATCGTCTGGCAGCGTAGGTCGATTTCCAACAGTCTCGGGGAGTCGCCCGCCATGAGCATCCGTCGAAGCCACTTCGCAAGCCACGTCGCAGCGCGCGTGCTCCCGATCGTCGCCGCCGTCGGCCTTGTCGCGCTCGTCGTCTCACCCGGTGGCGGGATGGCCAGAGCCGCCGAGCCGCGGTCGGTCGAAGCAATCGCGAAGTCCGCCAGGGAATCGGTGGTGACCATCCGGTTCGCCGGGCGGCGGGCCGGCGACGAGGGGCTGGGCACCGGGTTCG
>JBIIYN010000274.1:0-5394 GCA_044346795.1 Pirellulales bacterium | reverse complement strand
ACGCCAAGAAGCGGGGCTGGAAGGCGGGCCGCTTCAGCTTCAACGTGGCGGGCGGCCGGTGCGAGGCCTGCGAGGGCAACGGCTCGACCCGGCTCGACATGGATTTTCTGGCCGACGTCTGGGTGACCTGCGAGCAGTGCGGCGGGGCGCGGTTCGCGAAAGACACCCTCGAGGTTCGCTGGAAGGGGAAGAACGTCGCGGAACTCCTGAACATGGAGATCGGCGAGGCCCGGGAACTCTTCGCCGACGCCCCCGACATCGCCCGCAAGCTCGAAACCCTCTGCGACGTGGGCCTCGACTACCTCCATCTCGGCCAGCCCTCGCCCACGCTCTCGGGCGGCGAGGCGCAGCGGGTGAAGCTCTCGCGGGAGCTGGCGAAGCGGTCCACCGGCAAGACGCTCTACATCTTGGACGAGCCCACCACCGGCCTGCACATGGCCGACGTCCGCCAGCTGCTCACGGTGCTCGAACGGCTCGTGAACGCGGGCAACACGGTGCTCGTGGTAGAGCACAACCTCGACGTGGTGAAGCGGGCCGACCACGTGATCGACCTCGGGCCCGAGGGGGGCGCTGGGGGCGGCCGGATCGTGGCGGAGGGCACGCCCGAGCAGGTGGCCCGCGCGAAGGCGTCGCACACCGGCCGGGCGCTCAAGCCGGTGCTGGCGGCCGGCAAGCAGGCGACCGACGCAGGCCCCGCGAAGGCGGCCCGCCGCCGCCCGCTCTCCGCCGCAGCGGTCGCCAAGGCGGAGAAGGCCCGGCTCGTGCAGCTCGAAGAGGCCTCGATCGATCCGGGCCCGCCGCAGATCGCGATCCGCGGGGCGGCGCAGCACAACCTCAAGGCGGTCGATGCCGACATTCCGCGTGGCGCGATGACGGTCTGCTGCGGGCCGAGCGGCTCCGGCAAGACGTCGCTGGCGTTCGACACGCTCTACGCCGAGGGGCAGCGGCGCTACGTGGAGAGCCTCTCTCCGTATGCGCGGCAGTTCGTGGGGCAGGTGCCGAAGCCGGTGTTCGAGAAGATCGAGGGGCTCTCCCCGGCGGTGGCCATCGAGCAGCGGGCGACCGGGAGCACGCCGCGGTCGACGGTCGGCACGCTCACGGAGATGTACGATTACTTCCGCGTGCTGGCGGCCCGGCTGGGCGTGATGCACTGCCCTGCCTGTGGCACGCCTGTCGGGGCGCAGAGCATCGACAAAACGGTCGAGCGGCTGCTCGAGCACGAGCCGAGCACGCGGCTGCTCCTGCTTGCGCCGGTGGAGCTCCGCGTGGGCCAGTCGCCGGAGGCTTTTTTTGCGGGGCTGCGGGCGGCTGGCTATGCC
Source organism: Pirellulales bacterium (assembly GCA_044346795.1). Lineage (GTDB taxonomy): Bacteria > Planctomycetota > Planctomycetia > Pirellulales > UBA1268 > CAMCQY01. The sequence goes on along the minus strand of JBIIYN010000274.1, from coordinate 4,075 downwards.
CGCGTGCGGATTGACGGCACGACGCACCAGCTCGATGAGAAGCCCGCGCTCGACCGCAAGCGGAAGAACAGGATCGAGATCGTGGTCGACCGCGTGGCCGCCAATCCGGCCGAGCGGAGCCGGCTGGCGCAGAGCGTGGAGGCGGCGTTCGACGCGGGCTCGGGCACGATGCTCGTGGCCCGAGCGGTGGACGGGGTGGAGGAGCCCGACTGGCCGGTGGAGGTGCACAGCCGCCGGCTCGCCTGTGCGTCGTGCGGGCGGGGCTTCAAGCCGCTCGAGCCACGGCAGTTTTCGTTCAACAGTCCGCTCGGCTGGTGTGCCACCTGCGACGGGCTCGGCACGCGGACGGGCATCGAGCACAAGGCGCTCGTCCGCGATGCGTCGCTCTCGCTCGGCGAGGGGGCCCTCGACCTCTGGCCGAGCCTCGACCGTCCCGATTGCGGCGGGGTGAGCCGGGCGATGCTCGAAGGGCTCTGCGCGGCCACGGGCCTGCCGATCGACGTGCCGCTCGCGGAACTCTCCGGCCTCCAGCAGCGGGTGCTCTTCGAGGGCACCGGCGAAAAGTGGATCGAGGTGAGGCGGCCCCGCAAGACGGGATCGACGGATGGCATGGATACCGGGCTCCGCCGCGGCGCGGAGTCCCCGGGCTCCCGCCCGGGGCTTCTTGTCGATGGAACCGCACCCCTTGCCGTGGCGACTCCCTCCGCGAAAAGCCCGGAGCGGAAGCGACGGGACGGGCCCCTCACCCACGATGCTGTTTCCCCGTTGTCTAAAAGCCCGGAGCGGAAGCGACGGGACGGGCCCCGTGACGACGTCTGGTTTTCCTATCAATTCAAAGGCCTCGAAGCCGCCTGCGAGGAGGCCGCCCGGCTGGTGACGGGCCTGCGCGGCAAGGTCGACGCGGTGATGGGGGAGGTGCCGTGCAGCGACTGCGGCGGCAGCCGGCTGGCCGACGTGGCCAGCGCCGTCACGCTCTGGGGCCGCTCGCTCGACGTCTGGTGCCGCATGCCGCTCGCGCGGCTCCAGCAGGCGCTCGCCACCGTCTCGCTCTCCGAGAGTGAGAAGAAGATCGCCGGCGACCTGTTGCGGGAGCTCAACGCCCGCGTGGCGTTTCTCGTCGACGTGGGCCTCGAGTATCTCGACATGGCCCGGCCGGCGGGGAGCCTCTCTGGCGGCGAGTTGCAGCGGATCCGCCTCGCGGCCCAGGTGGGCAGCGGCCTGACGGGGGTGCTCTACGTGCTCGACGAGCCGACGATCGGCCTGCATCCGCGAGACACGCACCGGCTGATAGCGGCGCTCGGCAGGCTCCGCGACCTTGGCAACACGATCGTGGTGGTGGAGCACGACCGCGACGTCGTCGCTTCGGCCGATCATGCCCTCGACTTCGGCCCGGGCAGCGGCCGCGAGGGGGGCACGATCGTGGCCCACGCGGCGCCGACGAAGCTGGCCACCACGAAGGCGAGCGTGACGGGGCCGTATCTCAAAGCCAAAAAGGCCTGCGACGCGGTGCTGGCCCGCAAGAAGAAGCAGGGCCGTCGCGAGCCGACCGCGTGGCTCGAGGTCCGCGGCATCCGGCATCGCACGATCCGGGGGCTCGATCTCAAGGTGCCGCTCGGCGTGCTCACGGCGGTGACGGGCCCGAGCGGCTCGGGGAAGACGTCGCTGGTGCTCGAGGTGCTCTGGCGGAGCCTGGCCCGTCGGCTGCATGCGGCCCGCGAGCAGCCGGGGCAGCACGACTCGGTGAAGGGCCTCGACCGAATCGACAAGGTGATCCTCGTCGATCAGGAGGCGATCGGCTCGACGCCGGGCTCGACGCCGGCCACCTACACGGGCGTGTTCGACCACATCCGGCAGCTGTTCACGAAGGTGCCGGAGGCGCGGACCCGCGGGTTCACGCCGCGGACGTTTTCCTTCAACGTGCCCGGCGGCCGCTGCGAGGCCTGTGAGGGACTGGGGCAGCGGCGGGTGGAGATGCACTTCCTGCCGGACGTGTGGGTGGAGTGCGAGGCCTGCAAGGGACGCCGCTATTCGAGCGAGACGCTCCATGCCAAGTGGCATGGGAAGAGCATCGCCGACGTCTTGGAGATGAGCGTGGCGGAGGCGGCGCAGTTTTTCGAGACGGTGCCTGCGATCGCGCGGATCCTTTCCACGCTCGTGGACGTGGGGCTGGGCTACATCACGCTCGGCCAGCCGGCGCCGCAGCTGTCAGGGGGCGAGGCGCAGCGGGTGAAGCTCTCACGGGAGCTGGCGAAGCCGGGCACGGGGAGCACGCTCTACATTCTCGACGAGCCGACGACGGGCCTGCATTTCAGCGACATCGAGAAGCTGCTGCACGTGCTCGAGCGGCTGGTGGACGCGGGCAACACGGTGCTCGTGGTGGAGCACAATCTGGAGGTGATCGCCGCGGCCGACTGGGTGATCGACATGGGTCCGGAGGCGGGGGACGGCGGCGGCCGGATCGTGGTGGAGGGGCCGCCGGAAGATGTCGTGGTGCACGCCCGCCGCTGCGCCCGCGACAAGGACCTGCTCCGCAGCCACACGGGCGAGGCGCTCGCCGCCTTCGGGCTCGGGTGAAGGCCATCCAACCGCCCCGTCCGCGCAGCCTGCCCCGCCTTTCTCCCCCCATACCTCCCAGCCTGCCTGACGCGAATGCCGGGCAGGAAACCTGTCGGCCTACGACCGGCACGACCGATTGAACCGGACGAACCGTCATGTTCGGAACGGGAGCAGCACCGATGGCTCGCTTGGTCAGCGTCGAAATTTTCGCGGTTGCTTTGATCGCCTGGGCGGCTTGGAGCGACGTCTTCGCAGCCCCACCGGCGTGGCAGAGTGGTGGCCGGGCCTACGAGGCGTCCGACCTGCCGTCGGTGGTGGTCGGCGGGGAGCCGACGCTGGCCGACGGCCAGCCGCCGCTGCCGCCCGAGCCTGGGGCGCCTGAGGAACTCGGCCTGCCGGCCCTTGCCGACGAGGGAGAGGTAGCCGAGGCGATCACCGCTCCGGCACCGAGCCTGAGCGAGCGGCTGCAGGAGTTCGTCCCGTTGCCGTCCGACCTGCTGACGTTCGATTCGGCCGCGGCGATCGAGCCAGACGGCACGGTCGTGCCGTGCTCGACGAAACGCGGCGTCTGGGACTGCCTGACGTGCTGGGAAGACGCCTGCTGGGTGGCCCGGTTCGAGGCCATCGCCCTGTGGCGAAACGCCCCGGCCAACCGGCCGCTGTTCACGGCCCTGACGACCGATCCCGATGGCAATCCGGCCATCGGCCCGAACGTGTTCAATGCCAATCAATACCAGAGCGACCCGCTCACGGCCGGCCGGCTGTCGCTGGCGAGGCTCGACGACTGCGGCCGGGGATTCGACGCGTCGTACCTTTACGCAGGCACGTTTTATTCGCGGCGGTCGCTGCCCTACGCGCTCAACGGCTATGCGTTCGCCGAGCCGGGAATCTACGCCAATAACTGGGGGCTCAACGGCACGCCCATCAGCGCCATGCAGTCGACGCTCAACGGGGCCCTGCAGTCGGCGGAAATCAACTACCGTGAGCCGATCGGCTGGGGCGCCACCCGATTTCTGGGCGGCTTCCGCTGGCTGCAATGGCGCGAAAACTGGTCGATGGCCGACCAGTTCACCGACCCCGCCGACCCGACGATCACGGGCTACGACAACTACAATACGTCGACCCTGAACAACCTCTACGGCGGCCAGATCGGACTCGATTCGGTGCTCTGGAATCCCGGCAAGGGGCTGCGGCTGGAGGGCATCGTCAAGGCCGGTGCCTACTACAACGCCGCCTCGCAATTCTCCAGCTACGAATACGTCACGACGTTGCCGTTCGCCTACACGCAGCAGATCGCGGTCGGCCGCAATCCGGCCGGGGGTGCTTTCGTCGGCGAACTGGGGCTGACAGCCGTCGTGCCGATCCTGCGGAATTTCGACCTCCGCTGCGGCTACACCGGGCTCTGGCTCGACAGCATCGCCCAGCCCACCAACCAGCTGAGCGGGCAGAACCTTGCCCAGAAGGGTCCGGGCGTGCCGCCGACCGGATCGCTCAAGACCAACGGCACCCTGATTCTGCA